>NZ_JBIXLP010000091.1:0-150442 GCF_053543535.1 Providencia sp. AGC89 | reverse complement strand
CCCCCCCCCCCCCCCCCCCCCCCCCCCCCCCCCCCCCCCCCCCCCCCCCCCCCCCCCCCCCCCCCCCCCCCCCCCCCCCCCCCCCCCCCCCCCCCCCCCCCCCCCCCCCCCCCCCCCCCCCCCCCCCCCCCCCCCCCCCCCCCGAAGCTCTTTAGTTATTAATAAGTTGTTTTTTTTATCAAATATTTTGAATTGAAAAGGTTCACTCTCTGCAATAATTTTATGGGGTTTTACCAGTATCAAAGTATTACGGTCGGAAACTAGAGTTGGGTGTGTGTCTCCAGCAATTCTATTTTTGGCAGGGATTATACTGGCTTGAGCAAAAGTGACATTAGCCTTTAATTCCCCAATAAGGTCATTAGGAAATTGGTTTTTATTAAAATACTTCATTTTTGCATTAATGATATCGTTGAACCGTTGCTGGAATAATTGTACTTCTAGGTATTTATCACTTATTAATGGGTTAGTATTAGCTTCATGTATGATGTGCCATATATCTAATAAAATTCTGTTATCATTTTCAGGGTTAAGAGTGAAGGGATAGGTATTTTCAGCCTCGATTATTTCTGTTATTGATGGTAGTGCGCTCGTAGTAGGATTAAACATAAAATTCCTTTTTATATTTTGGGTATTTATCAATCAAGTAATTAATTAAAACTACTTGTCAATATTATATTAAATAAAGTGCAGCTAATAATCATGATTGACTAACAGTTAGTCTTAAACTTTAATTAATGGTAAGTTTGTATGATATTTCTAGCTGAGTATTGAATATGCAGAATCCATTGTTAAATAAGCCAAGGGTAGCTAAAGGTGATGTATTTTGAACGCGAATACATCACCATAGACAGCGTTCTATGGTAAATATAAACGGATTAAAAGGTTTATTACCATGAATAAAAAGCATTGGTCAAAATATGAATTACTGCATGAGGTTGTGCAAAACCCTAATATTCATATTAAAGGTAAGCATAGCTACTACAGTGATTGTTGGGATAATGGCTTTGAAAATTCGGTTGTTCGTTACCTTCAGGGGGATGAGCAAAGTCGAGATTGGCAGCTTGCGTGGGATGTAGACCAACTTTACATTGGGGACTATGTTTATATTGGCAGTGAAGCCGTGATTTTGATGGGTGGGAATCATACTCATCGAATGGATTGGTTTTGTTTATATCCTTTCCTTGAATATATTGAGGAAGCTTATATAGGAAAGGGGGATACGGTGATTGGTGACGGAGCATGGATTGGCATGCGAGCTTTTATCATGCCGGGTGTCAAAATTGGTGAGGGAGCCGTCATTGCGAGCAACAGTGTGGTTGTTAAAGATGTTGAGCCTTATAGCATTGTTGGGGGGAACCCTGCCAAGCCAGTTAAACACCGGTTTGCGCCTGAAGTGATTAGCGAACTCTTGGCGCTGAAAATCTATGATTGGCCAGAAGCAAAATTCTCCGCTTTAAAGCGCGTGATTTGTGGATCTGATTTTCAGGCACTAAAGCAAGCCAGTATTGAATACGACCGACAGCTTAATCAGTAATTGTCATTTAGGGTTATTCTATGGAATAACCCTTTTTACGATTAGATGGTTAGCTTTCCTCTATACGAATAAACTTTACTAAAGTGGGCTTGGCTATTCTTTGGTAATCTTCTGTATTTAAAATAATCGAGCGTTCTAATGTGCCTGCATTAAAGGCTAATTCCTCAAAACGTTCAAACAGCAGCGGGTCAGCAATGAGCTTTAAATTGGGATGAAAGCTAAAAGGGGGGATCGCACCGAATACACATTGCGTGAGTTCATCCACTTCTTTCGGGCTTGCTAAGGACGCACGAGTTCCACCAATTGCCAGTGCAATTTTGTTTAAATCGGCTTGTTTATCTGCTGGCAAAATCGCGAGTACATGCTGGCGGATACCATTACCTTTAACATGACATACCAATCCCTTTGCACCTTGTCCAAGTTGAGTGCCACGTATTTTTGCCACTTCTTCTGATTTCCCAGCGGTGGGGTGCTCCATCACACGATACTTTGCATTATTTTTATTAAGTAATTGCGTTAACTGCATAAAAATAGAATTTTCAGACACTGTTCTTCCCTTTAAACCACATCAATATCAGGGAATGATAGCAAGTTTACATGCAGATACAACCGCAAAACCAAGGGCTGTTAAAAATCAAAATATGCTAAATATTATAAATTGCATATCAGATGCGGTTTTAATCTGTTTTATTGGTTAGTTTATAGCCTTTTCTATTTCATATGCTATTTTGTTTTTTATTTCTATTAAAATCAAACCGTTATAGTTATGTTTTTTCATGAGTTAGTGAGAATACAAATTGTTAAGAATTGAGGTTGATCATTTACGCTGTATTTTATTATCGGTAATATAAAGTTTTATATAACGAAAAGATAATATGAACCGTAAATTTAACTTATCTGTAATATTGCCTCTTATTGCAGGGATAGCCCCATCTATTGTTGCTGCTCAAGTCTCTGAGCAACTAGCTAAACCTAAACAAGACCGTATGTTGGTGACAGCAGCGCCAAACGATGTCACGACAGAAGCGCAAGCCGGAGCCGGCTTTTTTACTTCACAAATTGATATTGGCCCATTAGGGAATTTGGAATGGATTGATACACCATACTCCACAACCACTATTAGCCGCGAAATAATCAATAACCAACAAGCTAAAAGTTTGAGTGAATTGTTGAAGTTTGCACCAAGTACACAAATGCAAGCCCGAGGGGGCATGGATGTCGGGCGTCCTCAAAGCAGAGGAATGCAGGGTAGTGTGGTGGCAAATAGTCGCCTTGATGATTTGTATATTATTTCGACCACAGCATTCCCTGTTGAAATGCTGGACAGGGTCGACATCATTAATAGTTTGACGGGGGCATTGTATGGCCCTGCAAGCCCAGCGGGGCAGTTTAATTTTACGGCCAAACGACCTGAGGATGTGCAACGCTTAACGTTAGGCTATCAAAGCCGTAATGCCTATAGTGGTCATGGGGACCTAGGAGGGTATTTTGATGAGAATAAGCGCTTTGGCTACCGTCTTAACTTACTGGATGAAGAAGGTACGGGCAGTGTAGATGATAGTACATTACGGCGTAAATTTGCCTCATTAGCACTGGATTGGAATATTCAGCCTGGTACGCAATTACAACTTAATGCGAGCCATTATAACTTTGTGCAAAAAGGGTATGTGGGGAGTTTCAGCTATGGTCCTAAGGTTAAGTTACCAAAAACACCAAATCCACAAGATAAAAACTTAGCACTACATACCGCAGGCAATGATTTAACTACTGATACAGTTAGTACTCGCTTACTTCATGATTTTAATGAAGATTGGTCATTGAAAGCTGGGGTAGGCTATCAACAAGCAGATAGAGCTATGCGGACGGTAACCAGTGCTATTCAAGATAATAATGGAACGATTTCCCGATCGTTGATGGATTCTCCTGCATCGGGGCGCTTTAGAGTGCTAAGTCACTCCGTAATGTTAAATGGCCATGTGGAGACAGGGCCAATCACTCATGATTTGTCGTTAGCGACGAATGGCTATGTGTGGTCGATTTATAGCTCAAAAGAAAATAGTACTCGATGCAATTTAGGTGATACCAATATGTACCATCCATCGCCAATGGAAGAGCCTTCTGATGGTAAGATCCATACGGGGGGCTCACGTTATAAATCGGCTGAAAATCGACAACAAAGTATCACAATTGGCGATACCATCACCTTTGACCCCCAATGGTCTGCAATGTTTTACCTCAGTCAAAGTTGGTTAGAAAGCCGTAGTTTTGATAAACAACACCATAAAACGAGTCAAACTCATCATCATGGTCTTAGCCCACAAGCGGCACTGATGTACAAAATTAGCCCACAAGTAATGACCTATATTAGCTATGCGGATTCACTGGAGGAAGGAGATACTGCTCCATTAGGACAAGGTATTAAAAATGAAGGGCATACTTTAGACCCTTACCGTAGTAAGCAATATGAGTTGGGAATTAAAGCCGATGTTGCCGACTTAAACCTAGGGGTTGCGTTGTTTCATTTAGAACGGCCATTTGCTTATGTGGATAGTAATGATCTCTTTCGTGAACAGGGAAAACAAGTAAATCGAGGGCTTGAGCTTAGCGCGACAGGCCATGTATGGCAGGGGTTAAATATCTATAGTGGTGTGATTTTTCTTGACCCTAAATTAACAGATACAGGGTTAATATCGACTAAAGACAAACGCGTCGTTGGGGTACCTAAAGTCCAAGCCAATATGCTCGTAGAGTATAGCTTACCATCGGTGCCTGAACTGGTTTATAGCGCTAATGTGCATTACAGCGGAAAACGTGCCGCTAATGATACAAATACGAGTTGGATAGATAGCTACACCACTTTAGACCTAGGGGCTCGTTACAGCACCAAAATAGGTCTTGTTCCTACCACTTTTAGGTTATCCGTTAATAATGTGACAGATAAGCGCTATTGGGCATCGATTTTCCCGGGGGGAAATAATGGCCAAGGCGGTGGTAATAGCGCATTTGTAGGTTCAGGCCGTGAAGTACGCGCAACCGCAACTTTTGATTTCTAATTAATCCTATAAAAATAAGGGGCACCCTTCTTTATTATTCAGCAAAGAAGGGTGACAAATATGAGAAAAGCTGATTTTTTACAAACGGTTATTTTGCTGGTAGGGCTGCTAACTTATGGTTTATCCCTAGCGAAAACAGATAACCCCGATCTACGGATTGCGACACCATGGCCGGCACAAAATACCATTATTATGATGTTGGGGTATGGTGAGCAGATTGTTGGTACATCGGTGATTGCGAAGAAAATTCCATTATTTCGCCAAATGTTACCTAACATTGATAATGTTCCAGTTATCAGCCTAAGTAACCAATTAAACCCAGAACAGATTATTTCATTACAAACACAATTATTGTTTGTTGCAAAAGGGATAGAAGTACCACAGAGAGACATTTTAGAAAGTGCGGGGGTGAAAGTTGTGGAGTACCCTGCCAATTCACTACAAGCTTTGCAGGAAAGAGTACAAGCAACGGCGGTTGAGCTAGGCCCGGATGCACAGCAAAAAGCGATAGAATATCAACGTTATTTTGACCGCAATATTACATTAGTCAGAGAACGCTTAGTCGGGTTACCCGAGGGAGAGAAGCGGACGGTGTACCATAGTATGGGGAGTGCGTTATTTACCTCTGGTCGTCCCTCATTAAACCAAGACTGGATGGATTTAGCTGGCGCAAAAAATGTCGCTGAAACATGGTTTTCCAATAAGAAAAATAATTCTGGTGAAGTTTTACTCGAAACTATTATTGCGGCGAACCCTGATGTAATAGTGGCAATGAATAAAGAAGATGCACAGATAATAAAATCATCAGCTCAGTGGAGTGCGCTTCGCGCAGTAAAGAACCAGCAAGTATATGTGAACCCAAAGGGTATGTTCTGGTGGTGCCGTGAGACGTCAGAAGAAGCATTACAATTTTTATGGTTGGCGCAAACACTTTACCCCGAACGCTTTGCGGATATTGACATGAAACAGGAAACCGCAGATTTTTACCTGAAATTCTTTGCAATTCGCCTCAGTGACCAGCAAATCGATAAAATTTTGAACCCTTAAAATTTAGCTGCCAGTAAAACTGGCAGCTATTGATTTATTGGTGACGTTCTTTTAAACGTTTAATAATAGTACTTAAATCAAGTTCTTGGTCTTGCAGTAGTACCATTAAGTGATACATCAAATCAGCGGCTTCGTTAGTTAATTCAGCGCGGTCATTGACGGTGGCTGCTAAGGCCGTTTCAACACCTTCTTCCCCAACTTTTTGGGCGATACGTTTAGTGCCACTTGCATATAAACGAGCGGTATAAGAGCTTTCAGGTGATGCCGTTTTTCGCTCTTTTAGCAAGGTTTCTAGCTCAAACAGAAAGCCCCAATCACTTTGTGCGGGAGCAAAGCAACTTTGAGTGCCTTTATGACATGTTGGGCCATCCGGTAAGGCGAGCGCCAATAAAGTATCGCTGTCACAATCAGGGTAAATATCAACTAAATTTAAAAAATTATTTGATGTTTCACCTTTGGTCCACAAACGTTGTTTAGTTCGAGAATAAAAAGTGACTTTACGGCTGTCTAAAGTGGTTTGTAATGCTTCAGGGTTCATATACCCAAGCATTAATACATCCCCTGATACGGCATGTTGCACGATCACAGGCATTAAATTATCGACTTTTTGCCATGCCAGTTGGCTACATTGTTCTGTGGTTAACATACTCTAATTTGAACTCCATTTTCGGCTAGGTACTGTTTTAACTCACCGATATTAATAATTTGTTTATGGAAAACCGAGGCGGCTAAAGCCCCATCAACATTGGCGTCAGCAAAGGCATCAAGAAAATGGACTTTTTCCCCCGCACCGCCTGATGCGATGAGTGGTACTTGGCACACATCACGGACTTTTTTCAGTTGAACAAGGTCATATCCTTGGCGGACGCCATCTTGGTTCATCATATTCAAAACGATTTCCCCTGCGCCACGTTGTTGCACTTCTTTGACCCAATCGAGGGTTTTCCAATGAGTTTGTGTTGTACGTTTTTCATCACCAGTAAATTGGTATACAAGGTATTCATTAGTACTGTCATCAAACCAAGTATCGATACCAACAACAATACATTGTACACCAAACCTATCTGCTAAGCGGCTGATTAAGGTTGGGTCAGATAACGCGGGGGAATTAATTGAAATTTTGTCTGCACCAAAAGACAGTATTTGAGCTGCATCTTCAACGCTTTTAATACCACCCGCTACACAAAATGGAATATCAATCACCTCAGCAACTTTAGCGACCCAGCTTTTATCCACAACGCGGCCATCCGACGAAGCTGTAATATCGTAGAATACCAGTTCATCAGCGCCTTCTTGTGCGTAGCGTTGCGCTAAAGGAACGATATCACCGATGATTTCGTGATTACGAAACTGCACCCCTTTAACGACTTGACCATCACGGACGTCCAAACACGGAATTATGCGTTTTGCCAACATTCGATTGCCTCCGTAACGGTAAATTTGCCTTCCAATAATGCACGACCAACAATAACCCCGGCGGCACCAGATGCTGGAATAGCCGCAATATCGTCTAAATTACCAATTCCTCCAGATGCTTGAAAGGCAATATCAGGGAATTTTTGGCTGATTTCTTGGTATAAATTCACATTAGAGCCGGTTAACGTGCCATCTTTAGAGATATCGGTGCAGAGCACATGTTTTAAACCATAAGGTTGATAGATTTCAATGGCTTGTTCTAATGTTAAATTTGAGTTTTCTTGCCAACCGCTGATAGCAATTTCTTTTACACCTTCGGCGTTAATGCGTACATCTAGAGCCAGTACAATGGCTTCTCCACCATAGGTTTCAAACCAAGTTTTTACGAGTTCAGGTTTTGTTACGGCAGTTGAGCCGATCACCACGCGAGTCGCACCGGCCTCTAGCAATGCTTTAACATCGTCTTCGCTACGAATACCGCCACCAACTTGCACCGGCACACTAACGCCAGCTAATAATTTTTTAAGAAGTGGAATTTGGCGTTTTTGCGGGTCTTTAGCCCCCGTTAAATCCACAAGGTGTAAGAGTTTTGCGCCTTCTTTTTCATACTGTTGCAAGCGTGGCAGAGGGTCATTACCGTAATCTGTTTGCTTAGCGTAATCCCCTTGGTGTAACCGTACTACCGTGCCATCGATTAAATCTAATGCAGGAATGATCATGGTAATTACATCTCCAAAAAATTCTGAATCAAGCGAGAACCCGCAGCCCCAGAGCGCTCTGGGTGAAATTGTACGCCATAGAAATTATCGCGATTGATAGCACTGCTAAATAAATTTCCATATTGTGTTTGCGCAATGGTATTCGCTGAAATAGGCATAGCATAGCCGTGTACAAAATAAAAATAAGCATCATCGGCAATGCCTTTAAATAACGGGTTTCCAGCAAGTGCTTTGACTTGGTTCCAACCACTATGGGGAACAGGTAAACCGTTAGCATCCATTTTTTGTACTGGGCTATCAATCAGCCCCAGTAATGGGATATTTGTTTGCCCTTCTTCGCTAAAGGAGCCAAGCAATTGCATCCCTAAACAGATACCTAATACAGGTTGAGTTAGCGCCTTAATTAATGGGACTAATTCACGCTCAATGAGCTTTTCCATTGCGGCACTAGCGGTACCGACACCGGGTAGAAACACCTTGTCTGCCTGTAAAATAGTATTGGTTTCTCGGCTGATCACCGGGTCATAGCCTAAACGTTTTACTGCATAAGCGACAGACGCCAAATTAGCACAGCCAGTATCAAGGATGACGACGTTCATCACAAAACCCCTTTTGAGCTTGGGAGGGTATCCCCTTCAACGCGGATCGCTTGGCGCAGTGTCCGACCAAAGACTTTAAATAAGCTTTCTGCTTTGTGGTGATCGTTTTTTCCTTTTGTTTTTAGGTGTAATGTGCAGCCCATTGCATAGGAAAGTGAGCTAAAAAAGTGCTCAATCATTTCTGTACTTAAATCACCTACGCGTTGGTATTTAAATTCTGCTTTATATTCAAGGTGAGGGCGACCTGAAATATCCAGTGCGCAGCGTGCTTGGCATTCATCCATTGGGAGCACGAAACCAAAGCGTGCGATGCCTCGTTTATCACCTAAAGCAATTCTGAGAGCTTCACCTAATGCAAGCCCTGTGTCTTCAACTGTGTGGTGGTCATCAATAAATAAGTCACCATTGACCTCGATATTTAAACGGAAGCCGCCATGGGTCGCTATTTGGTCTAACATGTGGTCGAAGAAGCCAACCCCAGTGTTGATTTTACTGCCACCTTCTTGGTCTAACCAAACTTCTACTTGTATATTCGTTTCTTTGGTAACGCGTTCTACTCGTGCATGGCGATTACGTTTAGTGAGTTGTGCTGTGATCGCTTCCCAATCAAGCTCAGTTGCATTATAACGTAAGCCTTTGATCCCCATATTATCAGCAAGCTGAATATCGGTTTCGCGGTCACCAATCACATAGCTGTTTTCGCTATCTAATACATTGCTATCTAAATAGCGTTCTACCAATTGAAGTTTAGGTTTACGGCAAGGGCAGTTATCTTCAGGCTTATGAGGGCAAATTAGAACTTCGTCAAACGTGATGCCTTGAGAAGTGAAAATTTGCATCATTAAATTATGGGGTGGTTCAAAGTCAGCAGTTGGGAAGCTATCGGTGCCTAAGCCATCTTGGTTGGTTATCATCACTAAGCGGTAATTGGCTTTTTGCAGAGCAAGTAAGCTAGGAATGACCGCTTTTTCAAAGGCGAGTTTGTTTAAGCTGTCGACTTGAAAATCCGTCGGTGGCTCAGTAATTAAGGTACCATCACGGTCGATAAAAAGAATTTTCTGGCTCATGAGTCATTCCTAATTAGCAAAGTGCTGCAATAGCTTCAATAACACGGGTATTTTCAATTTCTGTCCCGATAGTAATGCGTAAACAGTTTTCAAGACCAGGTTGTTTACTTTGGTCACGTAAAATAATGCCTTGATCCCACAGGGCTTTAAACACTTTATTGCCATCTTTAAAGCGCACTAAAATATAGTTAGTTTCACTCGGATAAACATGTTCAACCACCGATAAGTCACGCAGGGCTTCACTGAGGGCGATGCGGTTTTCTGTTACGGTTTTTACGCGGTTTCTCATGGTGGTTATGCCTTGTTCATCTAAGGCTTGAGCCGCAATCATGGCAACCGGTGTTGATAATGGATAAGGCGCAATCACTTTTAATAGCACTTCAATAACTTCAGGTGAAGCAAGGGTAAAACCACAACGTAACCCAGCGAGAGCGAAAGCTTTTGATAAGGTTCTTAAAATAACTAAATTTGGGTATTCTGCTAACCAAGTAGTCACGCTATATTGCGGGCAAAATTCAATATAGGCTTCATCAACTACCACCAATGCACGGCCCGCTGCCATATCTAACACTTCACGTAAATCTTTATTATCGATGATATTGCCCGTTGGGTTATTTGGGCTACAAATATAAATCAGTTTGGTATTAGATAAGTTTTCACGGATTGCATTAACGTTTAATGCCCAGTCTGGCAACGCCATGATTTTCTTTTGTTCAACACCAAAGGTTTCTGCACTGACGCTGTACATGCCATAGGTTGGCGGGCAAAACATCACCGCATCTTTTCCCGGCTCACAAAATGCGCGGATCAACAACTCAATGGACTCATCGGCTCCACGGCAAACCAACACCTGTTCTGGTGTAATTTGCGTATAAGCCGCATAGTTATTGATTACGGCAACCGGTTGGCATTCAGGGTAACGGTTAAGGTTATGTTCACTGAATTGATAATCAGGGGCAATGGGGTATTCGTTGGCATTGAGCCAGACATCACCATTTCCACCTAAGCGCCGTGCAGACATATAAGGGGTCATGGTTTTAACATTTTCACGTGCAAGACTGGCGGCATTAAATTTTTGGCTCATGACTTACTCCTGATTTTGTTTTTTTAGTTCGTTAACGCGTAAGGTAACGGCATTTTTGTGAGCGGTGAGTTGCTCTGCTTGAGCTAAAGTTTCGATGGTGTTGGCTAGCCCTAATAGGCCTTGTTTAGACAACTTTTGTACGGTCATGCGTTTCATAAAATCAGCAAGGCCAAGGCTTGAATAAGTCGAGGTATAGCCATAGGTCGGTAAAACGTGGTTAGTCCCTGATGCGTAATCCCCCGCAGACTCCGGTGACCAGTCACCAACGAATACTGACCCTGCACTAGTGATAGCGTCGACTAGGTTATCAGCATCGCGGGTTTGTAATATTAAATGCTCAGGGCCATAGCGATTGCTAATTTCAACGCATTGTTCGATCGAATCAGCGATGATCACACGGCTGGCACTCAGTGCTTCCCTTGCAATTTCTGCACGAGAAAGTTGCGCTAATTGTTTTTCTGTTTCCTCAATCACGCGCTGGGCAAAGTTTTCATCGTTAGTTAATAAAATGACTTGTGAATCAGGGCCGTGTTCCGCTTGTGATAGTAAATCAGATGCGGTGAACGCTGGGTTTGCTCCGCTATCCGCAATCACTAATACTTCAGAAGGGCCCGCTGGCATATCAATGGCAGCACCATCATGGCTTTGGCTGACTTGGCGTTTTGCCTCTGTGACATAGGCATTACCGGGGCCAAAAATTTTATCCACTGTAGGAATGCTTTGGGTGCCAAATGCCATGGCGGCAATCGCTTGTGCGCCACCTACTTGGAAAATATCGCTAATACCACACAGCTTGGCTGCATACAGAATTTCATCAGCAATTGGTGGAGGAGAGCACAGGATAATTTTCCGACAACCCGCAATATTGGCTGGTGTTCCCAACATCATAACCGTTGACAGTAATGGCGCGGAACCACCCGGAATATACAAGCCAACCGCATCAATTGGGCGCGTGATTTGCTGGCAAACAACACCAGCTTGGGTTTCTACCGTTATTGGTACAGGCTTTTGCGCCTCATGAAAACGACGGATATTGCCAATTGCCGTTTTCATTGCAGTTTTAATTTCATCACCAAGACGAGCTTCAGCTTCATCTACCGTATTCGCTGCAATACGCACGGTGTCGATTTCGGTTTTATCGAAACGACGGCTTAAGGTTTGAAGGGCAAGGTCACCTTCACGACGGACTTGGTCGATAATGTCACTGACCGCGCTAGTAATGCTGCCAGAGGCAGCAATAGCAGGGCGCATCAGCAATGCACTTTGTTGTTGGTCGTTACAATCTGCCCAGCGAATTGGCTGGTTGAATCCCATTTCCATGACGATTTACTCCATCATTTTTTCGATTGGCAGAACAAGAATTGAACTTGCGCCTAATGCTTTCAGTTTTTCCATGGTTTCCCAGAACAAAGTTTCGGAGCTAACCATGTGCATTGCTACACGGCTTTGTTCACCCGCTAGAGGTAAAATAGTTGGGCGCTCAGCACCAGGCAGTAGTGCAATAATTTCTTCCAGTGTTTCACTTGGCGCGTGTAACATGATGTATTTAGATTCGCGAGCTTGGATAACGCCTTGAATTCGGGTCATCATGCGGTCAATGAGTTGCTGTTTATCTGCCGACATTTCACCATCGCGTTGGATTAAACAGGCTTTTGAACGGTAAATGACTTCCACTTCTTTCAGCCCGTTTGCCTCTAATGTCGCCCCTGTTGAGACTAAGTCACAAATCGCGTCTGATAGGCCTGCACGTGGTGCAACTTCAACTGAGCCATTAAGTAAGCATGATTTAAATTGAATGCCTTTTTGGTCGAAATAACGTTTTAATAAGTGCGGGTAAGAAGTTGCAACGCGGGAACCATTTAAGCATTCTGCACCGGTATAGTTGAAATCTAATGGTGCAGCAAGTGATAGGCGGCAGCCGCCAAAATCAAGGCGACGTAGTGTTTTATATTGAGGGTCTTCACCTTGAGCACGGCGATTTAATAGCTCTTCTTCCAGAACGTTTTCACCAATGATACCGAGGTCAACAACGCCATCCATAACCAGCCCTGGAATATCATCATCGCGGACACGAAGTAAATCAATAGGCATATTTTCTGCATAAGCAATCAAACGTTGTTGTTGTAAATTAATTTTGATCCCACAGCGAGATAGTAATTCTCTTGATTCTTCACTCAGACGACCTGATTTTTGAATTGCAATACGTAAACGTGATTTATCCAACATAACCTTACCCCATATTCCTTTAATAAATTTTTGTTTTAAAATAAAAAAACCCTCGGAAGATAATCTTCCGAGGGTTTTCTCAATTCGCATTTCAGCCACCGGAAGATTCATTGATCGTCTTCCAGCACACATCGCCCGAAAGACTAATCAGGATGATGGTGATGATGATGGTTGCGTGAAATACGATTCATAATGTCTTCCGTTCTCTAATTTACGTGAATGACTAAACATTCACTGTGCTAACTAAATACTCATTGGTATTCAACCTATCCGATTTCCCCCTATGAATGCAACCTTTTTTTAAAAAATAACCAATAATAATTAGTTGAGTAGGATTTATAGTGATAAATCCCTCAAAAAATGTATTCGGAAGTTTTAAGGTTTTCAGATAACCTAGAGTGAATTTCAGTGAATGAGTCAATGGAGGATCGATTGTATGAAAAAAGTGACCATCGTTGGGCTAGGTTGGGTTGGGTTACCATTGGCTCAGGCTTTATTAGCAAAGGGTATTCAAGTTGTCGGAACTAAGACGACACCTGATGGCATAGAGGCCGCCCGTGCTGTGGGCATAGAATGCTATGCATTAAAGCTAACCCCTGAAATTGAGTGTGACAGTGAAGATTTAACTCAGCTTATGGTGGAGAGCGATGCCTTGGTCATTTTGCTCCCGCCTTCAAAAGTGAATGTGGACCAATACGTTGAAGCGATTGAAACTTTAGTTAATTGTGCAGTCACTTTTCGAGTGCCAAAAGTGATTTTTACCTCTTCTACCTCGGTATATGGGGAGCAAGATGGTGAAATCACGGAAAAAGCGAATCTTAATGGGTCAACAACCTCAGCGACGGCACTCATAAGGGCTGAACGCTGGTTACACCAATTGCCGAACATTTCAGTGGATATTTTACGACTCGCCGGTTTAGTGGGAGAGAAACGCCATGCGGGCCGGTTTTTAGCGGGTAAAACAGGGGTTAAAGGGGCTAACCTACCGGTGAATATGGTGCATCAAGATGATGTTATCACGGCAATTTTACTATTGCTTCAGCAGCCTGATGGCGGCCATATTTTTAACTTGTGTGCACCAACGCACCCCACACGCGCGGAATTCTATACCAAGGCGGCTAAATCGATTGGCTTAGTACCACCTGAATTTATTGATGAAATAAATGAGTCAGGAGGTAAAGTAATTAATGGTAATAAGATTTGCCAAGAACTTGGGTTTGAATATCAATATCCAAACCCTGACTTGATGAATATGACGCTATAATCACTTAATTGGGATCATAACAATTTTTTTGAATGCAGGGCGTGTGGTTAATTGCTGATACCAACGCTCTAAATTTTTGAATTCAGGGCGGTCGGTAACGATTTCATGCCATGGATAAAATAGCGGTGCGATAGCAATATCAGCAATGCCAAATTTGTCGCCACTGAAGTAAGCTTGGTTTGCTAATGCATCGTCGGCAATTTGCAATAATTTATTAATGTTGCCATAAATTACCTTAGCGAGTTCTGGGTCCCTTTCTGCTTGTGGGACACGGACAATTTTGTTCATCATCTGCTTGATGTGTTCAAACAGATTGGCACTACTCCAATCCATCCATTTATCCGCTGCGGCTTTCTCTTGCAGGTCTTTAGCGATCAATAAGTGAGAGTGATCAAACTTTTCCGTAAGGTAACGTAAAATTGCATTTGATTCCCACAGTGCAAAGTCATCATCCTGTAGAGTTGGAATTGTACTGTTTGGATTCATTTTTTTATATTCAGGTGTATCTAACCCACCAAATGGGCCACCCACATCTTTTTGATTATAAGCGACATTTAATTCTTCTAAGCACCAAAGTACCTTTTTAACGTTGGAAGAGTTGACGCGTCCCCAGACAGTTAACATTGCAGCCTCCTAAATTGATTTTTTTGTCATCAGCCATGGTTAAGATAGATTAAATTCACTCGTAGGCAAATCTTTATTTCCTATAGGTGGTCTCAGTGAAAATAAAGTCTTATATTAGGCTTGGTTAGATTGAGTTATCGCATTTGATCACAGCGGTGGTTTCATCGTTTAGTGATGTTGAGCAAGATGATATTTATTTTAAATGTTTTATGAATAAGTGAAGGAATAACCGATGAGTAAAAAAATGTTGTCCCTAAAAACCCGACAAGTCGGGGTTGGGTTGAGTCTATTGATTGCCGTAAGTGGGAGTACGTATGCGGCTCAGACCCCGGTTGCTCCTCAAGTTGATGCAAAAGCATTCGTTCTAATGGATTATAAAAGTGGCAAAATCCTAGCGTCTGCAAACCCTGACGAGCGTTTAGACCCTGCAAGCTTGACTAAAATTATGACCAGTTATGTGGTAGGTCAGGCAGTTAAATCAGGGAAAATTACGCCGCAGGATATGGTAACAGTGGGGGAAGACGCATGGGCGACAGGAAACCCGGTATTAAAAGGCTCTTCACTCATGTTTTTGAAGCCGAAAGACCGTGTTTCAGTATTGGATTTAAACAAAGGAATTGTTATCCAGTCAGGGAATGATGCCAGTATCGCTTTAGCTGATTATGTTGCGGGGAGCCAGGATTCATTTGTCAGTTTAATGAACCATTATGTGCAACAAATAGGCTTAAAGAATACACACTTTAAAACAGTTCATGGCCTAGATTCTGAAGGGCAATTTAGTACAGCACGCGATATGGCTATTTTAACACAAGCGATGATCCGTGATGTCCCCGATGAATATGTATTGCATAAAGAGAAAGAATTTACCTTTAATAAAATTCGCCAACCTAACCGTAACCGTTTGTTGTGGAACCAAAATTTAAAAGTTGATGGCGTAAAAACAGGGCACACTAGTGGCGCAGGGCATAATTTAGTGGCATCAGCCACGGAAGGTGATATGCGCTTAATTTCTGTTGTGTTAGGGGCGCCAAGTGACCGAGTGCGTTTTTCAGAAAGTGAGAAGTTACTGACTTGGGGTTTTCGCTTTTTTGAAACGGTGACACCAATAAAAGCAGACACCACATTGAAGAAACAACGGGTTTGGTTTGGGGATACCTCGGAGGTTTCACTCGGTGTTGCTGATGATGTTTCTATCACAATCCCTAAAGGGCAGCTACAAAATTTAAAAGTAGATATTCAGCTTACAAATGATTCCCTTGAAGCACCTTTAGCGAAAAACCAAGCGGTAGGGACGATTAACTTTATTCTGAATGGTGAAGTCGTTGAGCAACATCCTTTAGTGGCAAAATCTGCTGTTGAGGAAGCCGGGTTCTTTGGTCGTATTTGGGACTATATCATGAAAACCATCAGCGGCTGGTGGAGTGCAATCTTTGGGTAAGTGATTATCTTTAGCTAAAACTAGCCCTAACCGCCCCACTATGGGGGATTAGGGCTAGATAGTGTATACAAGTATTTATTCGCAGTGTGCCAGTTTAATGGCTAGCCCGCCTTGGGAGGTTTCACGGTATTTTGCGTTAATGTCTTTGCCTGTTTCATACATCGTTTCAATAACTTTATCAAGGCAAACACGCGGGTCACTGACTCGCCGTAATGCCATACGCGCCGCATTAACTGCTTTCACCGACGCGATTGCATTTCGTTCAATACAAGGGACCTGAACTTGCCCGCCAACGGGGTCACAAGTTAACCCTAAATTATGTTCCATCGCAATTTCCGCGGCGATACACACTTGCTCAGGGCTACCGCCCATTAACTCTGCGAGACCTGCAGCCGCCATTGAACAAGCAACACCAACTTCCCCTTGGCAACCAACTTCAGCACCTGAAATCGATGCGTTCATTTTATATAGAGCACCGATAACCCCTGAGACTAAAAAATACCGAGTGTAGGAGTTCTCATTCACAGGGCGAATGAATTTATCATAATAGGCTAACACGGCGGGGACTATGCCACAGGCGCCGTTAGTTGGAGCTGTTACAACGCGGCCACCGGCAGCGTTTTCTTCATTGACGGCAAGAGCAAACATGTTGATCCAATCAATGACCGCCATAGGGTCTGTGTTTGTGCTATCGGTTGTGACAAGTTGGCGGCGTAGTGCTGCGGCACGGCGAGGGACACGTAATGGACCGGGTAATAAACCCTCCGTTGTCACGCCGCGTTCAATACCGGCTTTCATTACATCCCAAACGGAGGATAAATAATGTTGAATTTCATCTTTACTGCGTAAAGCTAATTCATTTTGCATTACCAGTGCAGAAAGGGATAAACCTGTTTCCTTACAATGCTTTTGTAAATCTGCCGCATATTTAAACGGATAAGGGACTTGAACTGCATTTTCATTCTCTTGGCCGAAATGCTCTTCATCAACGATAAAGCCACCACCAATGGAATAGTAATTTTTAGTGTATAGAATTTCGTTACCTGCAAATGCCGTGATAGTCATTCCATTTTCATGGAGCGGCAAGTTGGTATGATGAAAGTTCATCCCACCTTCGGTCGGAAAATCGACCTCATGTTGCCCTTGGGCTAAAAGAAGTTTACCTGTGTGCTCGACATTACGCATAAACGCAGGAATAGCGTCAATATCAATAGTATCGGGTAAGTTACCCGCAAGCCCCATAATGATTGCCATATCTGTGGCGTGGCCTTTACCTGTCAGGGAAAGCGAGCCGTATACATCAACCGCAATACGTGTAGTGGTGGTAAGTAAGTTTTGTTGAATAAGGTCATCAACAAATTGTTTGCCCGCTTTCATTGGGCCGACAGTGTGGGAACTTGAAGGGCCGATGCCTATTTTGAAGATATCAAATACACTAATCATATTCAGTGCTTCCTTTTGTAGAAAGTCATTGAAATCAGGTCGCTATTTTCATAATAACGACCTGGTAGCTTCAATTAGAAGAATAACTTATATATTGCCGCAGAGATAGCGACTAGACCCATAATTACGATAAATACATTACTGATTTTATCGGCATATTTGCGCATTGCAGGCACTTTGTTGATGGCATACATTGGCATCAGGAACAATAAGATGGCGATAACAGGCCCACCGAGGCTTTCGATGATATCCAGTACGCCAGGGTTTAATGTTGCAACTATCCATGTAGTGACTAGCATGAAGATTGCGGTACCACGGTTTAGCTTACGAACATCAACGGTTTTACCCTTTGCACGATAAGCACGTTCAACTAGGCCATTGAAACCTTCACGAGCACCTAGATAGTGCCCTAGGAAAGATTTAATAATTGCGATGAATGCAATAATTGCAGCTGCGTATTTGATGAATGGTTGATCGAAGTAGCCAGATAAATAGTCAAGAATACTGATATTTTGTGCTTTCGCCTGTGCTAGGTCTGCTGAAGATAAAGTAAACACACAACTAATGACGAAGAACATGACAGTCAAAACCATCAAAACATGTGCAGAAGCAAGAATACGTGAACATTTTTTTTCCGCTGCATCGCCATATTCTTCGCGTTTTGCGACAGAGAAAGCCGAGATGATAGGAGAATGGTTAAATGCAAACACCATCACTGGGATTGTTAACCAAATAGTGATCCAAATACTTTGCCCACCTGTATTTTTAGTGGCTTCAGTGATGCCTTCAAAGGTTAATGTATTCAGTACATCCCCACTCCAATGAGGGATCATATACAAAGAAAAGGCAACTAATACAGCGATAAATGGGAAAACCAGCATACTCATGACTTTGACTATGTATTTTTCACCAAAAGCAACAATCGCCATTACACCACCAACAAGGATCAAGGCAAGTAACCAGCGAGGTGGCGCGCCAACACCTAATAATTCGGTTAGGAATTTATTCACGTTATTGGTGATAGATACACCATAAACCAGCAAAATAGGGTAGATCGCGAAGAAATAAAGTAGGGTGATCCAGTTGCCTGCTGTACGACCAAAGTGTTCTTCTACAACACCAGTAATATCTGTGTCAGGTTTCGAACCAGAAAGAACGAACCGAGTTAAACCGCGATGAGCAAAGAACGTCATAGGGAAGGCTAAAACTAGCATCAATAAAACAGGTAATAAGCCGCTCATACCTGCGTTGATTGGCAAAAACAGTACTCCAGCACCGATAGCTGTACCATATAAACCCAGCATCCATACTGTGTCAGTTTTGCGCCAAGCATTACTGTTTACTGTTTGCGAGGCTGTTTTGTCGATGGAACCAACTTTTGTTGCATCCATAATAGTCTCCGAAAATAAAAGTCAAAAAAATCATTTAAGCGTAACGTTCAAATGCGTTACGACGTTTTAATCTTTTGGTACGAACAATTACTAAATAACAATCGTTTTCTTTTACGTAACAATCTGATTAGAAATAAAACTAAAAGTAATACTAATTTTATCTTCAATCAGTTTTGTAAATTTATCAGTAAATTTTAAAAATGGTTTTTGAGTGTGTGAATCTATAGTTTAACAGAATAAAGTACCGTGATCATTCTCTCAAAAGAGAAATATCCACCAAGTTTGCAAGGAATTATTATATTTTATAAAATTGTTAATAAAATTTGCGTTAGGTTTATTTTTTAAAACGTTTATATATTGATTTAATGAATTCTAAATAAGCTAAATACAAACAGAATTAAATTCTGCTGGAAAAACATTATTATATTAATAATCAGCATTAAACTGATTGAAATATAATCCACGCTAATCTAAGTATGAAGTTTTACTCTAATGCTAGGGCAATAAATTAGACTTTTGTCTTATGTAATATGTTGTTATTTAACATTATATTTTTATTTCTTGGAATGGTTTAGTGAGTGATTAACCAGAGGGTAATTTGTTGGGGATAAAATCATATATTAATTATTTATAGATATTTTCATGTCATTTTTTGTGACTTTTTTTGCGTCGAAAAAAATAATTAAAAAGCGTAACAAAATATTTGTTAATTAATTGTTTTAATAATTATGTTTAATACTTAAAAATAATTTTAAAGAAGAGGAAGAAAATAAGCAGAAACTTTGATTTAGCTCAATTTCTAAAATGAATAAAAGTACTGGTATTAATTAACACCAGTACTTTTTAATGACTATGGTTGGAACCAACCTTTGCGAATAAGAGAACCAAAAATTAAACTATAAAGCCGGGTTATAGGTTCTTGGATTTTATTTGCACCAATAGACCAGATAACCTGTGCAATTCCGCAGGCAACAATTGCTAATATAAAGGCACCTGCCATATCTAAAGGCCAATGGACACCTAGGTAAATGCGTGACCACGCAATCACGATAGCCGGTATCATCATCACTAACCCCACCCAAGTTCTTAGCCAGAAAAGGAAGGCAAAGGCGAAAGTAAAGACAATGGTGCCATGGTTGCTTGGAAATGATGGTGTGGCTTCATGATCTGAGAAGTTTGTTCCAATTCCCATGACAAATGGGCGATCGTGTGGGGCAATATAGCCAATTAACCAAGAAATGGCTAAACCTACAACAATAGCAATCGCTGCTTTGCATGCAAAAGCACGTTGGCGGGTCATATTTGGCTGGGCACCCCAGAACCAACAGGCAACAGTAAAAAGTGGAAAAATAAGGATTAAGCGCTTGGCAATAACATTGGCTAGCGCAATGGTTCCACTCGCGGTCTCTGGTGTGGCATTGATCAAATTGAAAAGATCAAGATTCAGTTGTTCCAGCACAGTTCAGTACCTCGGACAGTTAGTAAATAAGACAGAGCAAACATGTAAGAGGGAGAGATTAAAGTTTCCGACTTAGCAGGTAAAGTCCCTTTGTCTTATTATTGAAAGCGTTGTGCGACAAATTTACTTGCGGTTAAACAATTACTCAATGATTATTTAACGCGGTAAAGTGTTTTCGCGTCGTTGAGGAAGGGGAAAAATCGTGTGGTGGCAAAAAGAAATACAGCTCAATGCAAAACAAAGGGGATTCCATTTAGTCACAGAGGAGATCCTTCAGCAATTGCCTGAACTAAGTTCAATCGATATTGGTTTAGTGAATATTTTTATTCAGCATACATCTGCCTCTTTGACAGTCAATGAGAATGCAGATTATACCGTTAGAGAAGATTTTGAGCGTTTCTTTAATAAAGCAGTGCCGGAAAATGAACCTTATTTTAAGCATACTTATGAAGGAAGTGATGATATGCCTGCGCACCTTAAAAGTAGTTTATTAGGAGCTAGTTTGACTATCCCTGTGACAAAAGGGCGCTTAAATCTTGGAACATGGCAGGGGATCTACTTGTGTGAACATCGTAATTACGGCGGAAAACGCAGGTTAATTATTACATTACAAGGGGAACTTGCTGATTAGAAACAAAAAACCCGATAGCATGAAAACATAGAGTTGGCTATCGGGCTCCTCAATATGGGGACATCAAAGAAAAGCAGTGGCATAAATTAAGACCCCATCTAAAAAAGAAAGTTCTCAGGCAGATGAAAAAAAATGCACTTTTTTATGAAATTTAAATGAAATAGCACAAAAAGAACAAGCAAAGTGTGAGTACTTGTCAATAAGTGAACCACTTTGCTTGTTGAGTAGAGAAATCTGAGGGGCTAATTATTTGTATAGATCCAAATTTTCTTTTGCATAAGCTTCAAAATCAGTGCAACCGCCGATATGAGTTTCATCAATAAAAATTTGTGGCACAGTTTCAACAGGTTTACCGACAGTTTTAGACAGATCTTCTTTAGAAATGCCTTCAGCTTGGATATCGACATAACGGTAGTCAAAATCGTCACGTTCATTTTTCAGTTTTTCAGCAAGTTCTTTCGCACGAACACAATAGGGGCAGCCAGGGCGACCAAAAATAACAGTATACATAGTATCTCCTTTTATCTTGAACTCGAATTTTAATCGTAATATTCAATACTATGCCTACATAAATTGTGAAATAAAAGTCGAATTTTCCTGTTATACCTATAGGTATGACATATAATCGAGAGAGTATGATAGCGATGTAACAGTGGAAAGGTAACTATAATGAGTAACAAACCGGAATCTAAAGGGACTATGCGCTCATTAGCGGATATGCCCAAACCTATTTTGGTATTAGAAGGTGTGGGAATTATACTCCTGATAATCGTTTTACTGACATTAAATGATTATATGACATTACCTGAACCTTTAATGCAGCAAGGGGTAATAATTGCGATTATTATGGTTGGGATTGGCTGTTTAGTTCCTGCTGTCATTCATATTATTTGGCGCGCTATCCATAGTTTAAGTTTTTTAGGGATTGATAATAAACAATCGACCAAAAAGCACAGCCAAAAACCAGAATCTTTTGATGATAAACACGATGAATAGCCATAAAAAACGTGGTTTCGCTAGCGTTTCGGCTTACAATGTGTGAAAATTATTCGCTTTTCTGTTAGAGGTGAAATCAAGGCTCTAACAAACCGATATTGCATGATTATTTTGAGTTGAAGAAGGTTTATTGCCCATGGATTCTATTTGTTACCCTGACATCACAAAGTTACGTGAATGGCTAGACCAACTCAAAACCTCTTATTTCGAGTGTGATTCCTGCGCAGCATTGCATTTACCTCATATGCAAAACATAGAGGGTATTTTTGATGCGAAGCTCGATATTTTAAATAATGTTTTGGTACTGTCTGCATTAGCCGAGTTGAAACCAACGGCTATTGTGACGCTTGTGGCGAATATCAGCCAAATCAATGCCAGTTCATTAACAGCTAAAGTTTTTCTTGAAATTAACGATGAAAACTTACCTAAACTCGTTGTGAGTCAATCATTTTCCTTAGAAGCAGGAATGACTTACCGACAGTTTTGCCTTTTTGTGCAGCAAGCAGAAGACCAAATTTCTGCTATTGTTTATGAAATCTTTAGTAATAATCTCTTGTATGCCAATCAAGGTGATTTTAGTGAGGATGACGGCTCTGCTGAAGATGAGTCGGAGTTTTCTCCTGATGATGATAAACCTTCCATAATCCTTCACTAACTTTTTGTTATGCATTGTGAAAAATACCTCACGGGCGCATGTCGCTCGTGCCAATGGTTAGAACTGACACCAGAACAACAAATTGCTGCAAAGCAGGGGCAACTACAGGCGTTATTACCAGAAATTGAAGCTATTAAGTTTCAACCCCCCGTCACTGGCTTACAAGTCGCTTTTCGTAATAAAGCGAAAATGGTGGTTAGTGGGAGTGTTGAAAGGCCAATTTTCGGGATTATCGGAGAAAATGGGGTCGGTGTCGACCTAACGGATTGCCCATTATACCCCGCCTCATTTTCAGATATCTTTAGTGTGCTTTCCCCCTTTATCGCTCGAGCAGGGCTCACGCCGTACAACATTGAACGCAAACGTGGGGAACTGAAATATCTTTTGTTAACACAAAGCCGACACGCGGGTAGGTTTATGCTGCGCTTTGTGCTGCGTTCAGAGAAAAAACTGGTTCAGCTCAAAAATGCATTGCCTTGGTTACAAGAGCAATTACCACAACTTGAGGTGATTACGGCAAATATTCAGCCCGTACATATGGCAATACTCGAAGGCGAGGAAGAGATTTTCTTAACCCCGCAACACACATTGCGTGAGGAGTTTAATCAAGTTCCTTTGTTTATTCGACCACAAGGTTTTTTCCAAACTAATCCTGTTGTTGCAGCTAAGCTATACCAAACCGCGAGAGAGTGGGTAAAAGCATTAAATATTCATAGCTTGTGGGATTTGTTTTGTGGGGTTGGGGGTTTTGGGTTGCACTGCGCTGAAAAAGAGACCCGCTTAACTGGCATTGAAATCAGTGCTCCTGCAATTGCCAGTGCTCAACAATCAGCGAATGAACTAGGGCTACAATATGTTGAATTTAAAGCCCTCGACTCTACGCGTTTTGCTACTGCTAATCAGGATATTCCGCAGCTTATTTTAGTCAATCCACCACGTAGAGGAATAGGTAAAGCACTGTGTGATTACCTTTCTCATATGCAACCTGAATATATTCTCTATTCAAGCTGTAATGCAAAAACGATGGCACAAGATTTGAAGTGGTTGTCTGGCTATCAAGTTTGTAAGGTACAACTGTTTGATTTATTTCCACACACTGCACATTTTGAAGTATTAACATTATTAAAAATAAAATAAGACTTAAGTTGATAATATGCGTACATATTTGAGCTAAGGTCTCATTATCAATATGAATGAAGAACGATAGAATAAAAAAGCTTGGTGGGCACCCAAGCTTTTTATATAACCAATTGAATTATAATTTGTTAATTGCGGTGTTCGAAGGCTAGAGCCTTACGCTCGATTAAACGCATTAGCACTGTTAAAATTGCATTGACCACTAAATAAATAATCCCCGCAGCAACAAACGCCATGACATTCCAGCTTTGCCCAAAGATCAGTTGGCTGTAGCCCATGACATCTAGCATTGTAATCGTACTGGCAAGTGAAGTACTTTTGAAAATCAGAACGACTTCGTTGGAATAGGACGATAACGAACGTTTAAAGGCATAAGGCAAAATAATACGCATGGTTTGCATTTTACTCATCCCGAGGGCTTGGCACGACTGCCATTGGCCTGATGGAATGGCTTTAACTGCGCCATGGAATAACAAAGTGGAATACGCTGCACTGTTTAGTGCTAATGCGAGCATCGCACATACCCATGGGGTCGAGATAAACTCCCAGAGCATTGGATAATCCTTCAACGATTTAAACTGGCTTGGACCATTATATATTAAGAAAAACTGTACCAATAAAGGCGTGCCAGTAAATAGCGTGATATAGACTTTAACCGCTTGAGAAACCACGGGGGTCTTAAGCGAGAGAATTAAAGTAAATAATATCGCTAAAAGAAAAGCCACAATAAGAGCACTAAACGTCAGTGATAAGCTGGTTGGTAGCCCCGGAAGAATATCTAAAATTAAATCAATCATTTTGATTCACCTCGCTCAAAGCGAGTGGTACGCAATTCAATACGTTTTAAGATAACTTGACTGACTAACGTAATAGCAAGGTAAATCAACCCTACAATGGCGTACCATGTGAAAGGTTCGTGAGTTCTATTAACGATTGTTTTTGTTTGTAGCATTAAATCATTAACACTGATGAGTGAAACTAACGCAGTATCTTTTAATAATACAAGCCATTGGTTACCTAATCCAGGAAGTGCATGGCGCCACATTTGCGGCATAATGAACCGAAAGAAAATAGTGCGTTTGTTTAAACCTAATGCAAAACCGGCTTCCCACTGACCATAAGGTACTGCTTTTAAAGCTCCTCTCAATGTTTGTGATGCATAAGACGCATATAACAAGGCGAGGGCAATGACACCGCAGACAAATGGGGTGTAATCAAATTCACCGCTATCAGCAAAGAAAATGCTAGGGTCAATTTGAATAGTGGTTTGCCAAAAACCGAGGTTTATATCGAACCCATCACCAAGCAAATTGATCAGTTGTAATGTACCAAAGTAGACAAACAACACGACCAGTAATTCAGGTAGACCACGGATCAAAGTAACCCAGCAAGTCCCTAAAAAGGCAATAGGTTTAAAACGGACGGACTCCCACGCAGTAAATAACATGGCGAGGATCAGCCCTAAAACCAGTGCAGAAACAGCAAGGCCGACGGTGATACCGGCGGCACTTGTTAAAAATAGAAAGTTGCTCATTAATTATATCAATTACTGTTGAAACCATTTTTTGTGGATAGCATCATAAGTGCCGTCTGCTTTAACTTCAGCTAAGGCTTTATTCATTTTATCCAGTAGCTCTTTATTTCCTTTACGAACAGCAATACCTAGACCAATACCGAAGTATTGTGGATCAGTGACTTTTTCGCCAACAGCCGTTAGGTTTTCATTACCTTTCGCTTTTAACCACTCATCAGCAACAGCGGTGTCACCAAAGACAGCATCAATACGGCCATTTTGTAAATCTAAAATGGCAGATTGATAGTTATCATAAGGAACGGTTGTCATCCCTTTATGTTGTTCCATGATGTATTTCTGGTGAGTTGTCCCATTTTGCACACCGATTTTTTTGTCTTTTAGTTGATCAACCGAAGAGATTTTTTCTTTTACTGCGATAAACTCAGCAGAGTTAGGGTAGTAGGTTTCAGTAAAATCGACCTGTTGTTGGCGCTCAGGGGTAATATCGATACCAGCCATCAATGCTTCGAAACGACGGAATTTCAAGCTAGGGATTAAACTATCAAATGATTGGTGAGTAAATGTGCAAGTTGCGTTCATTTTTTCGCACATTGCATTGGCTAAATCCACATCAAAACCCACAATTTGGTTATTTTTATCAAACATTTCAAACGGTGCATAAGTTGCTTCCGTTGCAAAACGAATGGTTTCTTTTTCTGCAGCAGTTGCTGATAGGGTTACTGCGCCTAGTAGCGCGGCTAATATAATTTTTTTCATTGCTTAATCCTATATCTATTAATGTGACAGATAATTTGCAAATGCTTCAGTTTGAGGCGCCGCAAAATGGCTGGCGTCTCCTTGTTCTACAATATGACCGTTTTCCATGTACACTACACGGCTAGCGGTTTTACGTGCAATTTCTACTTCATGAGTCACGATAACTTGTGTAATGCCTGTTGCTGATAATTCGCGGATAATATCGACAACCTGTGCGGTTATTTCAGGGTCAAGCGCAGCCGTTGGTTCATCAAACAACAGAACCTTAGGCTCCATCATAAGCGCCCTTGCAATTGCAACACGTTGTTGTTGACCACCAGATAAATGTAAAGGATAGCGGTCAGCAAATTGAGATAAACGTAGGCGTTCTAACAGCTTAGCCGCTTTACTTTGTGCTTCTTGTTTCGATAACTTTAATACACGGCAAGGGGCTTCAATTAGGTTATCCATCACATTCAAGTGAGGCCACAGGTTATATTGTTGGAATACCATGCCGACATTTTGACGCAATTCACGGATAGATTTCGCATCGGGTACCGATGAAAAGTCAAATTGCTGACCGACAATATTTAAATGGCCAGAACGTGGCATTTCCAATAAATTGAGAACACGCAGTAAAGAGCTTTTACCTGCTCCACTTGGCCCGAGTAATACCATGGTCTCACCTGCAGAACACTCTAGATTGATATCAAAGAGAGCCTGATGGGAACCATAGAAACAGTTGATGTTTTTTAATTGAATGCTCATGCTTACCAATAATATCTTTTTTCACTACCTGCGATATTAATCCCATGAGCATATTTATGCAATAATTTATGCATAAAAATTTGGTTTTTACGCTAAAATTATTCTGTTTTCTCAGTTGGATGCTCTATCGGCTGTTGCTTAGCGAGTTGTTTATCCCGTTCAAAAGCCAGTTCACTAATTCGCTTCGCCATACCTTTAAAAATAAATAAGTGTGCTGGCATCATGGCAAACCAATAAAGCAGACCACAGAAGCCAGCTGGGTGCCACCAAGCTCTAACATCAATTGAGCGGCGGTTACCGCTATCATGAATAGTAAATGTCAGCCGCCCAAGGCCCGGTGCCTTCATACCAAATAGCAAACTAAGTTGCTTATTAGGTTCAAGGTTTATGACACGCCAACCATCTATTTCATCGCCAAGTTGCAGCTCTTCGCGATTGGGACGCCCATATTTAATTTTATTCAACATCATATCATCCATGATGGCGCGGGTTTTCCAAAGGCCGTTGGCATAAAAATAACCATCTTTGCCACCAATTTGTTGAACGACATGCCAAAGAGATTCGCTGCTAGCGATGGTACCAAGCGTTGCACCTGCTTGTTTTGGATAAAAACCATAGCCCGGTCGCCAACGCTTGCGAACTTCAGGGTCGTATCCCCAATCTGCATTATCGACGGCATCCGCTTCTTCCGCTAAGGTTGCCCTGACTGCGTCATCGAAAGAAATTAAGGTTTGAGGGATCAACTCGCGTAGTGCTTTATCATCAGCAGGAAGGTCATGTTGTAAGCCTTGGATTAGCTCCTTAGCAATTGAAGGTGGTACTGAGGTGATAAGGCTAATAAAATGCACCGAAATCATACTAATTGGAATTGGGATAGGGATCAGCAAACGGCGTTTACCGCTGACTTTGATAAATCTTTTGAATAGCTCTTGGTAGCTTATATATTCAGGGCCGCCTGCATCGAAAATTCGGCTTTCTGTTACCGGCGTTTTTGCCAGTTGTGTTAAATAATATAGAATATTGGATAGGGCGATTGGAGATGATTTTGAACGCACCCAGCGTGGTGGGGTTAAAATAGCCAAGTTATAAACCATATCCCGCATAATTTCGAAGGCTGCTGAACCTGGCCCAACAATAATAGAAGAACGGATTTCAGTCACAGGGATATGACTTTCACGCAAGATATCGCCGGTTAAACGCCTTGCGATAAGGTGTGGTGAATAGGTATGGCCGTGCTGCAATGCGCTAAGATAGATAATATGCTTAACATTAGAGCCTTCAAGAGCCTGTTGTACATTACGTGCTGCTGCGCGTTCCCGCTCAACCAGATTAGCTTGGTCTGCCATGCTGTGTACTAGGAAATAAACAATGTCGATATCTTCCATTACCCCTTTTAAAGTTTCGGGGTCGTGAAGGTCAACATAAATGCATTGGGTATCATGCCAACCTTGAGATAGCATCCAATCAACACGACGAGCCCCAGCAATAACGTCATATCCTTGTTCAATCAGCTGGGGAATTAGGTTTTGCCCAATATAGCCGCTAGCGCCCAACACTAAAACACGTTGTTTATCTGTCATGTTAATTTCCTGTTTCACGCAAATTAACCGCTATTGTGACTGAAATTTTACCTATGTAAAGAAGGCCATAAGAATTGGCGTAATAAGACTAAGTACGAAGCCATGAACAATGGCTGCTGGGACAATAGACACCCCACCGCTACGTTGCAAAACGGGGAGGGTAAAATCCATTGAGGTTGAGCCACAAATACCCAGTGCGGTTGAGCGATAACGGTTAATAATCATTGGTATCAACATAATTGCAGCAAGTTCACGAGCTAAGTCGTTGAAGAATGCTGCACTTCCCATTACAGGGCCGTAAGCATCGGTTAAGACAATCCCCGTCAAGGAATACCAACCGAACCCAGAAGCAAGAGCTAGCCCCATTTTAACAGGAATACCTAATAAAAATGCAGCAAGCGCGCCACCAGCCAACGCACTGACTGCCATCACGAAGGCAATTGTTGTGCCTCTGCGGTTAATTAAAATTTGCTTGATGCTCATGCCGCTATTACGTAGCTGAATCCCAACCAATAAAAGCAGTAGCATCAACGCTAACTGGCTGCCTTTATCTGCATAGTGTAGAAAATCAAAGCCAGTTAGCCCAACAACAAACCCTAAAAGCAGTACACCGCAGAGCTGTAAGGATTCGAATACCATCTTGAGGCGTGAAGGAGGTTTTTCTTGTTTATGCTGAGGAATTTTCCAAGGGTCAAGTTTATCTAACAATAACAGCGAGATAACATTTAGTGAAAATATACAGGCAAAGAAGGTAACGGCATAAATTAAAATAGAAATTAAGTGAACACTTAAGTTTTCGAGCAGTGCAAGCGTAATACCCATTAAAAATAAAATAACATACACCATTGAGTTCAATGATTGATGGACACGATGGAGTATTTGTTTGTTTTTTATAGGAATAAGATAACCGAAAGTTAACGGTAGAAGAATAATTAAAAGTCCTGAATACATGGCCGCATCCTTAGAGGTTATCCCATCGACTAGGTAAATATAAACAAGGCGTTATGCTTATTTTTCTTTATTTAAGTTATCGCAGCACAAACCTGATTTAACGCACCGTACTAAAAGGGCTTTTCGCCATAAAATTTTTTATTGGTTAATTCATCGAAAAGCAAGTTAAAAATACTAAAAATAAAAGTTTTACTATTTTATAACACTGCAATTAGATGCTCAATACAGTTAGCTGTTTTGTTGTGAAGATTTTTTATTTCTCGTACATATATATAGTAATAAACAAGCTTAATCGGTAAGCTCTAAATATTGTCCTTTAGTATGCTCAATCATTGGCGCTATCTTGTACTGGTGGTTCCAAGTGAATTAAAAATATTCCAAGGAGAGAGATATGTATCTGGAACGTGTGGAAATATATGGATTTAGAGGGATTAACCGGCTGTCTTTAGAACTTAATAACAGCACAGTTTTAATCGGTGAGAACTCATGGGGTAAATCCAGTTTACTTGATGCTCTTGATATTCTTCTCTCCCCCGAGCATAAAGATTATCAATTCACTTTACATGACTTTCATCATCCAGCAGGGAATGATGATTCACGTTATCGTTCATTACAGATTGTTTTAAAATTTTGTGAGCGCCGTAAAGGCCGGCATCAGTCATATCGTTTCCATAATCTTAGCTCCGTTTGGGTCGATAATGGTGATGACCTTAAGCATATTTTTTACCGAGTGAGTGCTGAACTCAAAGATGACAATACTGTCGTGGTTGATAAAAGCTTCTTAAATTCAGGTGGTAATAAATTATCCTTGGATAATGTAGGGAAATACATAAAAGAAATTGTTCGGCTGTACCCCGTTATCCGTTTACGAGATGCTCGTTTCTTACAGTCGATTAACCCAGAAATAATAGTGACTGGGCAAAAAGAAATGCGGGATATGTTTAATGCTCATATTAAGGAATTAACAAGTGCGTTAGTTAAGAACCCTGAGCGCCTGAGTGATGATGATTTAGGGGCGGGTATCGATGCAATGCAGCAATTATTGAGCCATTATTTTTCAGGGCAAACTGCACATATTATTAAGACAGACAATTCACTCATAAATATTCAACCTCGCAAACAAGGTTGGAAAGCACTGGACAATATTAATCGTCTTATCGCAAAACCAAACCAACGAAATATCCGTTTAATTATCTTAGGGATGTTTTATTCATTATTACAAGCCAAAGGTAATATTCACTTAGATAAACATGCGAGGCCATTGATTATTGTTGAAGACCCTGAAACTCGACTACATCCGATTATGCTCTCTATTGCTTGGGGGTTATTTAGCCTGTTTTCACTTCAACGTATCACGACAACCAATTCAGGTGAGCTACTTTCACTGGCGCCTTTGGAAGATTTGTGTCGTTTGGTGCGCAATACGAATAAAGTATCTGCTTATCGTTTAAATCAAAATGATTTAAGCCCTGAAGAGTTACGTAAAATCTCTTTCCATATTCGATTTAACCGGCCATCTGCACTTTTTGCTCGTTGTTGGTTATTGGTTGAAGGGGAAACTGAAATTTGGCTAATGAGCGAGTTTGCAAGCCAATGTCATTATTACTTTGAAACGGAAGGCATTAAAGTTATTGCGTTTGCACAAAGTGGCTTGAAGCCGCTGTTGAAATTTGCCAATAAAATGGGGATTGAATGGCATGTGTTGACGGATGGTGATGAAGCGGGGCGTAAATATGCCGCTACTGCAACGCATTATGCGAATAAAATCAATTCGCCAGATAGGGATAGGCTAACGATGTTAACCGCTCCAGATATGGAACATTTCCTATATCGCGAAGGGTTCAGAAGCCTATATCATGAAATTGCAGATATTCCTGATAATGCAAAAGTCTCAACCAGACGGGTGATCATTAAAGCGATTTCCCGTACTTCAAAACCTGATTTAGCCTTAGCCACCGTAAATCGGGCGGCAGAGTTAGGGCCTGATAGCATTCCACTGCAACTGAAAAATATGTTTTCTCGTGTTGCATGGCTTGCAAGGGGAAAAGCTAATTAAGCTGAGATAACAAAAATAGGTATGTTGTTGATTGATTATTTAACCTAGGAAAAGTTTAGCCTGCTATGTGTTTAATCAATTGATAACTTAAGTTATATATTATGAACATATTGAATTAAGCCAATATGTTAAGTTGAAACATTATTGTTATCTTACAGTAAGTTATTTTAGAGGGCGCAGCCCTCTTTTTGTTCATAGGAAGCAGGTATAAATGAAGGTAAAGCCTAAAAAAAAGTGGCCTCTTTATTTGGTGATAATTATTGTTGCCGCTGGTATCGCTGGGTTTCTCTTTAATGATAACGATCCAGAAGTTTTTCAGACCGTTGATGTCACTCGAGGCGATTTGGATAAGCAAGTTCTCGCTACAGGTAAACTCGATGCGGTACGTAAAGTTGATGTCGGAGCCCAAGTAAGTGGTCAGCTACAAACGTTATATGTTAAAGAAGGCGATTACGTCAAAAAAGGTGACTTACTTGCCGTTATTGACCCTAAAAAAGCCCAAAATGATGTGATTGAATCCGAAGCAACGACTCGCGAGTTAGAAGCTAACCTTTCCTTAGCTCAAGCTGAGTTGCGTTTGGCACAAGTCACGTACCAGCGTCATGTTAGCTTGGCAAAGTTACAAGCGGTTGCACAACAAGATTTAGACAAAGCAAAAACCGACGTTGAAGTAAAAAAAGCCCAAGTCGCGACTTATCAAGCGCAAATTAAACGTAACCAAGCCACTTTAGACACCGCGAAAACGAACCTAAAATACACGCAAATTACTGCACCAATGGACGGTATTGTTACTTTTATTAAAACATTACAAGGGCAAACAGTAATCGCAGCCCAAGAGGCACCAACCATTTTAACGCTTGCTGATTTGGATACTATGTTGGTGAAAGCTGAAGTCTCTGAAGCTGACGTAATTTACTTAGAGCCAGGGCAAGGGGCATCGTTTACGGTGCTTGGCGCACCAGATAAAAAATTTTCAGGCCAGCTAAAGGATATACTGCCGACACCTGAAAAAATCAATGATGCTATTTTCTATTATGCGCGGTTTGAAGTGCCTAACCCACAACATTTATTAAAATTACAAATGACGGCACAGGTCAAAATCGAATTAGACTCACGTAAGAACGTTTTGTTATTGCCTCTATCTGCATTGGGAGATCAAATTTCGCCACAAACTTATGAGGTAGATATTCTGCAAGGTAATAAAGTAGAGAAAAAACAAATTGAGATTGGTAGCCGTAATGATGTGTATGTGGAGGTCGTCAAGGGGTTAAATGATGGTGACAAAGTGATCATTGGGCACAGTGACACGGAGAACTAAAATGTCTGCGTTAATTGAGCTTCAAGGGATCACCCGTCGTTACGGTGAAGGTGAAAACCAAACTACAGTCTTGAAAAATGTTTCACTGAAAATTAATGCAGGTGAAATGGTTGCAATTATTGGGGCATCAGGGTCTGGTAAATCAACACTGATGAATATTATTGGTTGTTTAGACAAACCATCGTCAGGGGATTACATCGTTGACGGGCAAAATATTGCCACTTTAGATAACGACCAACTTGCTGAGCTTCGACGCGAACATTTTGGCTTTATTTTTCAACGTTATCACTTATTGAGTCATTTAAGTGCAGAGCAAAATGTTGAAGTCCCCGCTATATATGCGGGAGCAGGGAAGGCACAGCGCCGCGAACGAGCCGCGCAATTATTACAACGCTTAGGGTTAGGTGAACGCATCAACTACCGTCCTAGTCAGCTTTCTGGTGGCCAGCAGCAACGAGTCAGTATTGCAAGGGCACTGATGAATGGTGGGCAAATCATTTTAGCTGATGAACCGACAGGCGCACTCGATAGCCATTCTGGCGAAGAGGTGATGAAAATCTTAAAAGACCTCTGCGCTCAGGGGCATACCGTAATTATTGTCACCCACGACCCAAAAATAGCTGAGCAAGCGGAGCGGGTTGTTGAGATTAAGGATGGTGAAATTCTTCGTGATTCGGGGGCGGTAGCAGCTGTTCGTACTAATTCGCTACCAAAAGCTGCTAGCCGTAAACTGTCTTTAAGTCAGGTATATGGTCGGTTTAGTGAAGCTTTATTGATGGCTTGGCGTGCAATGGTCGTCAATAAAATGCGTACTTTGCTGACAATGTTAGGGATCATCATTGGTATCGCTTCGGTGGTATCGATTATGGTTATTGGTGATGCAGCACAAGATATGGTTTTGAATGATATAAAATCAATTGGAACTAATACCATTTCAATTTATCCCGGGGAAGATTTTGGCAGTGATGATGCGCAAAATCGTCAGTCTTTAAAAGCCGCAGATATTGAAGCCTTAGCAAAACAACCTTATGTGTATGCGATTTCAGGAGAAATCAATAGTTCGACTCGCCTAAGAAAGGGAAATTTAGATGCGGCGGCACAGCTTTTAGGTGTTGGGCGCGGTTATTTTGATGTCTATGCGTCAAAGTTTTCAGAAGGCATGAATTTTACGCAAGATATGGTGGATAGGCGTGCGCAAGTTGTTGTGATTGATGCGAACACGAAACGACGATTTTTCCCTAAGCAAGAGCGTGTGGTGGGCGAAACTTTGTTAGTTGGTAATATGCCTGTTACCGTTATTGGGGTGCTTGAAGAGAAAAAATCAGCTTTTGGCTCAAGCAAGTCATTATCAATTTGGCTGCCAGATACCACAGTGAACAGTAAAATTATTAATCGCCCTTATTATGATAGTTTCACGGTTCGGGTAAAAGAGGATTATGACGCTAAAACGGTAGAGCAACAATTAACTCGTTTACTGACATTGCGTCATGGTAAGCAAGATATATTTACTTTTAACCTTGATACTTTTGTTAAAGCAGCTGAAAAAACAACGAGAACAATGCAGTTATTCCTAACTTTAGTGGCTGTTATTTCACTCGTGGTCGGGGGGATCGGGGTGATGAATATCATGCTTGTTTCGGTGACGGAGCGAACTCGTGAAATAGGCATTCGTATGGCTGTGGGGGCAAGGACCAGTGATGTCATGCAGCAGTTTTTGATTGAGGCCATTTTAGTATGCTTAATGGGGGGGCTGCTAGGAATTGGATTGTCCTATGGCATCAGTTTATTGGCCCAAATGGCATTGCCCGGCTGGACTTTTTCCTTTGACCCTATGGCGCTAGTGAGTGCGTTTGCTTGTTCAACAGCGATCGGGGTTATTTTTGGCTTTCTACCCGCACGCAATGCCGCTCGATTAAATCCGATTGATGCATTAGCGAGGGAGTAATTAACCTATTAATATTTTCCTCTGTATTGGGTTATACAATACAGAGGAAATTGCTTTAGTGTTTTTTAAGGCGGTTTAATATCTGACCTTTCCAATCAATATAGATATCATTTTCCTTATAAGTAGGGTATTCATGCATTGAAGTTTTGCCTATTTAAGAATATATTTACATCATGTTACAGTTCCGTTTAATGGAACTGAGTTCCTCGATTAAATTCTGCTAATTAAATGCTCCAAATTTAACCTATTCATTTATCAATGAAATTTTTTCTCGCTATATGTATTCCCTCATTTATTTAAATATTTCATAATAAAAATATTGTCTGAAAAGATAAATTCTACTTGCGAATTGGTAGCGATCATGGATATTATTTGCTTGTAGAATAAATGAAACCTAGTTCCACATAATGGAACTTATAATAAAGCCAGTAAAAAACTAAGCAAAGACAACCACACAGCAGGTGCGAATATGGCGAATAAAGTAGGTGAAGATTATTCTTTGGCTCGGGTACCCCAAAGTGCTCGTAGACCATTCTATGAAGTGTTAATTCTACGAATTGGTGCACTAGCTTGTGTTTCACAAGTCATGTTAGGTGCGGCGCTCGGGTACGGGTTAACTTTTTGGCAGGCGTTTTGGGCAACCATGCTTGGCTCTGTAATTTTGCAGGTAGTCAGTTGGGGGCTTGGGGCGGCTGCATGTCGCGAAGGTATGTCGATTAGCCTACTCTCTAGGTGGGCGGGTTTTGGTAAGTTAGGTTCAGCTCTGATTGGTGGCGCAATTGCCATTTCTTTAATGGGTTGGTTTGGCGTACAAAATGGCTTCTTCGCGGATGGTATGTATAAAGCGACTAACGTGCTAACACCAGGGACTTGGTCACTTATTACAGGTATTGCGGTGACGGTTATTACAGTATATGGGTATCGATTTTTATCTATTACTGCAAATATCTCAACGCCGCTATTTTTATTCGCATTAGGTTGGGCGACGTATAATTTATTATCAGGTCAGGATATTGGTACTCTTATCAATGACACTGAACCCGCCGGGCCACTAATGACAATGCCAGCTGCAATCACGATGGTTGCTGGCGGTTTTATTATTGCAGCGGTGACAACACCAGACATCAGCCGCTTTATGAAAGCCCCTAAAGATGTGTTTTGGATGACGCTCATCGGCACTTTTTTTGGAGAGCTTCTGGTAAACATGATAGCGGTACTGATGGCACTTTCATTACGTACTAGCCAAGTGTTTGATTTAATGATGGCATTGACTGGCCTATTAGGTGCATCGATTGTTATTTTTTCAACAATAAAAATGAATGATATCAATCTATACTCATCATCTTTAGGTTTCTCAACACTACTCAATGCGATTTTTAATAAACGTTTTGACCGCCGTTATTTAACGTGGGTGATTGGTATTTTTGGGACCATCGCTTCAATGTTAGGGATTTTAGACAATTTTATTGGCTTCTTAATTTACCTTGGAATAGCAATCCCTCCTGTCGCAGGGATTATGGTTGTTGACTACTATATCTTAAAACGAGACCGCAAAGAGCTAGATACTACGCGTGCACAGGGCATATTGCCGCCTAGTTGCGAAGCGTATAACCCCATTACTTTAATTGTCTGGTTAATTGCCGTCATAGTCGGATGGGGAACATCAGAGTTAGGGCCATTTAATGCAGATTACGGTATTCCAGCACTTAACTCATTAGTTACGGGGGCTATAGCTTATTGGGTTGCCATGAGCTGGCAGGCAAAAGCAAAAGGTGTTGAAGCTGTGCATTTTCGCCAAGTCTCTAATTTGGATAAGGATTAAGCAATGTCAGGTACAAAAGTTAAAGTTGCTTTGGCTCAGTTTAATTCTGAACTCGGTAATAAGCAGAATAATTTGCAGCGCATGGCGCTAATGTGCCAACAAGCTGCTGATTCAGGGGCGAAGCTGGTTTGTTTCCCTGAATTAGCAACAACAGGTTATCGTGGTGATTTATTAACTACAAAACTCTGGGACTTAAGTGATTCAGAGGGCAGCGAAACCTATAACTTATTTAGTGAACTTGCGACCCGCCTTAATATTACCATCGTTAGCGGTTTTGTTGAGCGTGGCGACTATTTAGGTGACATATATAACTCTGTGGGGGTTTGGAACCCAGGGTGTAAAGGGGTTAGCGGTATATTTCGCAAAGTCCATGCTTTTGGTTTAGAAAAACAGTGGTTTGGTCGTGGTGACAGCTTCCCTGTATTTGACACACCAATAGGGAAAATTGGCATCATGATCTGCTATGACATGGGGTTCCCTGAAGTCGCTCGTATTTTAACGCTACAAGGGGCCGAATTGTTATTAGCCCCCTCTGCATGGTGTGTACAAGATAAAGACGTTTGGGATATCAACAGCGCTTGTCGAGCACTGGAAAATGGTACCCACTTACTTGCTGTAAACCGTTGGGGCCATGAAGAAGACCTCCATTTATTTGGTGGAAGCAAGGTATTAGGCCCTCGTGGACAAGTTCTTTATGAAGCAACTCATGCAGGTGAAGAGCTATTAATTGGTGAAATTGATTTCTTAGACCAAGCGCATACACGCCTTAAAGTACCTTATCTAAGAGATAGAAAACCACAAAGTTACGGTGTATTAACCCAAGGTTTAGGGTCATGAGTATTTTATCTAGTGTCGTTGATGTTTATCAACTGTTCCTGCGTACAGGCGCAGAGCTAACAGTAACAACGTTGGTAAATGAATTAGGTATGCCAAAGAGCTCCGCATCACGCCTTTTAAAACAGATGGCAGAACTAGGGCTGTTAGAAAAGAAAAATAATGCGCCAATTTATCGGCCTGGCTTATTGATTATGGAATTAGCTCACCGAGCGAGGGGGATGAACCCTTTAATCGATATGATGCTTGAAGCGCTTGATGAGCTTGCTAAAGATAGCGGTTTTACCAGCTATGTATCCGCACTTGATGATGACATGGTGCGTGTTGTCCATGCGCGTTTTGGCAATAGTATGTTGCAAGTGGTTACCCAGCCGGGGACTCGTTTGCCTATTCTTGGTACTTCTACGGGGCGTGCGTTGTTATCTAGGCTACCGTTGAATGAAAGGTCAGAAATTATTAGTCGTGAGTCAAAAGATGAGCAAGAAAGGTTGATTCAACAAATGAACCTCATTGCTGAGCGTGGCTGGGAGTTCTCGATGAATGAATCTGTAGCTGGTGTTGCTTCTGTATCCAGTACCGTTTTTGACCCATCGCAAAATTCATTATATGCACTGTGTTTAAGTTTGCCTGAAATGCAGATGAACAAAGAGGTTATGGAGCAATTATCCACTAATCTTTGCCATAAGGCTGCTTATCTAGGTTGTATGGTTGGCGACCCTTACTGGCTACAAAAAAGTATCAAAAAGTAGTGAAATTATGTCATGTAGTAAAGTAGGTAGTAAAAGTAAGTAGTGAAAGTAAAGAGTAAATTATAAGCAGTTTATATCGTTAGTACTTTATTTTAAGTGCGTGAATAACGCCTTCATCAGGAAAAGGTGAGACCTCAGCAATAAGTGGTTTCACATGGGGTGAAATGGGGAAACCTAGCTTTATTGGGCTAGTTATCCCCAAAGTAGCCCTTCATTTTTATAAAAAATAATTAAAATTGAAGGAAATACAATGAGTCTAAAACAAACTCTTTGCGTTTACGATTTAATCGATAGCGCTAGTGTTAGGGGTGAAGACATTGTTGCATTATTCCAGGGTTTCCCACAAATTAATGTCACGTCTAAAACAGTCAAGGATCTTAAAGGTCAAAGTGATTTTGTCCGTATTCATATTCCTGGCACACAAGGTAAATCACAAGGTAAAGGTGCTCCAACACTGGGGATTATCGGCCGCTTAGGTGGTATTGGTGCTAGGCCATCTCGAATTGGTGTTGTTTCTGATGCTGATGGAGCCATAGCTGCAGTTGCGGCAGGTCTTAAGTTAGCAGAAATGCATGAAAAGGGGGATAAACTGGCAGGGGATGTGATTATCACAACTCATATTTGCCCTAATGCCCCAACGCGCCCTCATACACCTGTTGATTTTATGGATTCTCCCCTTGAAGATGCGACGATGAATCAGCATGAAGCAATTCCTGAGGCGGATGCAATTTTGTCGGTAGATACGACAAAAGGGAATCGTTTACTGAACCACAAGGGGTATGCGTTATCCCCTACAGTAAAAAGTGGTTATATCCTGCCTGTGTCTGAAGATTTGATCCGCTTAATGGAGTGGAGTAGTGGGCAAAAGGCAGTCACGTTCCCGTTATCTATTCAAGACATAACGCCTTACGGTAATGGCCTTCATCATATTAATAGTATTTTACAACCTGCGGTGTCAACATCAGCTCCTGTTGTTGGTGTGGCCATTTGCTCAGATACCGTCGTACCGGGTTGCTCCACAGGGGCTAGCCATGAAGTTGATATTGCGGCGGCTGTAAAATTTATGATTGAAGTTGCAAAAGCGTTTACAGAAAACCAATGTAAGTTTTATGACGTTGAACAATATGCATTATTAACGTCATTGTATGGTGATATGTCCCATCTGCAAACAGCGGGTGGTTGTGCGGCTAAAAAACCATTATCTGATAGTTAAGTTATAAATAGCCACAGTTAATTATTGACGTCATCAATGATATTGAAATAATTAACTGTGCTCTATTGCACAAAGTGTTAAATTGTACAACGTATTAATTTGATTCAGTATTATCAGGAAGAGTACTCTCAACTTCAATTGGAATAATCAGATCCGCATGATTACCTTTTGGCCCAATCGTTACGCTAAATTGCACTTTTTGACCTGCTTTTAAAGTCCGATAACCATCCATTTTAATGCAGGAATAATGAGCAAAAATATCTTCTCCGCCATCAGCCGGGCAAATAAAACCAAAGCCTTTTGCGTTATTGAACCACTTAACGATACCCGTCTCCATATTTTATCCTTTAGGTTTGCAAATAGTGTTTTACAGACATGTATAAAATACACACAACAACTAAGTATAAATACTCTGTTGATTGCTCGTAAAACATACTGTAGTAAATTGCCTTATAAGGTCAAGAGGCGAGTCTCAGTAATTATGGTAAAGTGTTAAGAATTCGATAAGCATTGACGGCTATTTTCTGTGATATTTGATATGGCTCACAGATTGCAAATCATAGAAGTGAGAGCGATTGCCATGCTACACTGTGGTTTATAGTACATATGATAAAAAATGACATACTAATCTAACCGTATAGTTTGATGGCATTATCAACTTGATTGGTGAAATCGTTGATAATAAAGACTATGCTAAAATTGAAATTTAACATTTAGTAAGACTGAGCAAGAAAGTAATGAGCGATTTTCTGGGCACATTTAAAACAGACGTCATTTTTAAAGATGAAGTAGAGCAAACCTTACAGCCACCATCGATGTATAAGGTATTATTAAATAATGACGATTATACTCCGATGGATTTTGTTGTCGAAGTGTTACAAAAATACTTTTCTTTTGATGAAGAACGCGCTACACAGATAATGTTAGATGTCCATATTCAAGGAAAGGGAGTTTGTGGAATTTTTACCGCAGAGGTTGCTGAAACAAAAGCGGCGCAAGTCAATACTTTTGCTCGTGAACATGAGTACCCTTTGCTTTGCACTATAGAGAAAGTTTGACTGGTTTAATATCAATTTTGGGAGGTGCTTATGCTCAATCAAGAACTGGAGCTTAGTTTAAATGTAGCTTTTACAAAAGCGAAAGATAGCCGCCATGAGTTTATGACAGTAGAGCACCTATTGCTGGCGTTATTGAGTAATATCTCTGCGCGCGAAGCTCTAGATGCTTGCAAGGTTGATCTTGTCGCGCTGCGCCAAGAACTGGAACACTTCATCGCGCAAACTACACCTTTGTTACCCGAAAATGATAACAGAGACACCCAACCTACTCTGAGTTTTCAACGTGTATTACAGCGAGCTGTTTTTCATGTGCAGTCATCTGGGCGCAACGAGGTCAGTGGTGCGAATGTCTTAGTCGCTATTTTTAGTGAACAAGAATCTCAAGCGGCATACTTATTGCGTAAGCATGATGTCAGTCGCTTAGATGTCGTCAATTATATCTCTCATGGCACAGTAAAAGGTGAGGGGCCTTCATCTGAACAAGATATTTCCCCGAGTAGTACTCCAAATGAAGAACAGCCGGTCTCAGAAGACCATATGGATAACTTCACGACTAACCTGAACCAGCAGGCTAAAAAAGGGAATATCGACCCACTGGTGGGACGGCAGGCAGAATTAGAGCGTACGATCCAAGTGCTATGTCGCCGCCGTAAAAATAACCCACTATTAGTCGGGGAGTCTGGCGTTGGTAAAACAGCAATCGCAGAGGGCTTAGCGTGGCGTATTGAGCAAGACGATGTCCCAGAAGTGATGAAAGGTTGCACTATTTATTCATTAGATATTGGCTCATTATTAGCGGGCACCAAATACCGCGGGGACTTTGAGAAACGCTTTAAAGCGCTGCTAAAAATGCTAGAAAAAGACCCGAAGAGTATTTTATTTATCGATGAAATACATACGATTATCGGTGCGGGTGCTGCATCCGGTGGCCAAGTTGACGCCGCTAATTTGATTAAGCCTTTGCTATCAGGCGGGCGTATTCGAGTCATTGGCTCAACGACATATCAAGAGTTTAGTAGTATTTTCGAGAAAGATAGGGCGTTAGCGCGTCGTTTTCAAAAAATTGATATTGTTGAACCTACACCAGAAGAAACTATTCGTATCATCACTGGGTTAAAGCCTAAGTATGAAGCGCATCATGATGTGCGTTATACCGCTAAAGCTATCCAAGCTGCTGTGGATTTATCTATTAAATACATCACAGACAGGCACCTACCAGATAAAGCAATTGATGTTATTGATGAAGCTGGAGCCCGTACGCGGCTTATTGCACCAAGTAAGCGTAAAAAAACCATTGGTGTACCTGAAATAGAAACCGTGGTGGCACGTATTGCACGTATCCCAGAAAAAACGGTTTCATCGAGTGATAAAGACAAACTGAAAACCCTTGATTCGCGTTTGAAAATGCTCGTATTTGGCCAAGACAATGCGATCAATGCATTATCGGAAGCCATTAAAATGAATCGAGCAGGTTTAGGGGTAGACAATAAACCTGTTGGCTCGTTTTTATTTGCAGGTCCAACTGGGGTTGGTAAAACAGAAGTCACCGTTCAATTAGCTAAAGCACTAGATATCAAACTATTACGATTTGATATGTCTGAGTATATGGAGCGCCACACAGTTAGTCGTTTAATTGGTGCACCTCCGGGCTATGTCGGGTTTGACCAAGGCGGTTTACTGACTGATGCCGTTATTAAACATCCACATTCAGTGGTGTTATTGGACGAAATCGAAAAGGCACATCCTGATGTGTTTAATATTCTGCTGCAAGTAATGGATCACGGCACATTAACCGATAATAACGGCCGTAAGGCTGATTTTCGTAATGTAGTGGTGGTGATGACAACCAATGCTGGTGTGCAAGAAACACAACGTCGTTCCATTGGTTTTGCTGACCAAGACAACAGTACTGATGCGATGTCTGAGATTAAAAAAGTATTTTCTCCAGAGTTTCGTAATCGTCTAGATGGCATTATTTGGTTTAATTCGTTAACGCCTGAGATTATCACGCAAGTGGTTGATAAGTTTATTGTTGAATTACAAGTACAACTTGATGAGAAAGGGGTATCCATTGAGGTGAGCTCAGCGGCTCGCCGTTGGTTGTGTGAAAAAGGTTATGATAAAGCAATGGGCGCCCGACCTATGGCGCGCGCAATTCAGGATAACCTGAAAAAACCATTAGCAAATGAATTGCTATTTGGTTCATTAACCAATGGCGGCTCTGTAAGTATCGGGCTTGATGAAAAAAGTAACACACTGACATACAGCTTCAGTAGCGTGCACAAGGCCTCTCCGGAGGATGCGGTATTCTGACGAAATAGACCACAGGTGTGTCATGCACCTGTGGTAATGTCAGGCCTTGCCTGAAGAGAATATCAACGGCTACGGAAAATGATTCGGCCTTTGCTCAGGTCATAAGGAGTTAACTCTACAGTTACCTTGTCGCCTGTCAGGATGCGGATATAGTTTTTACGCATTTTACCAGAAATATGAGCAGTCACTACGTGACCGTTTTCTAGTTCAACACGGAACATTGTGTTTGGCAGGGTATCTAAAACTGTGCCCTGCATTTCAATATTGTCTTCTTTGGCCATCTAATCCTCTAAGTCTAATAACCGTGATTTTTAACGGGCAAGATAATGCCCAAAAACCCGCACTAAGTAAAGAAGTGTCGCATTTTAACACGATCTTTATTTTTTCATGGGGAATAAAATTATTGTAAAAACCAATTTTCACTAATTAAAAATTGGCGGTATTTCAATCGATTGCGGTAACCAGCAGGCGGGGTCAATCGCTTTGTTACGCCACCGATAAAGAATATGTAAAAAATCCCTACGGGATATCTCTTTTGCGCCCATCGAGGCGGTATGGTGGTTAAGTACCTGACAATCAAAAAGCTGCCCATTATAGCGCAAAAAATGAAAATAGAATGTAATAAAAGCAAATTTGGATGCATCATTCATTCTACTGAACATAGATTCCCCACAAAATAGGTGACCCATGTTCACGCCGTAGAGCCCCCCAACAAGTTGTGAGCCATGCCAAGCCTCAACAGAATGTGCGATCCCTTCTTGATGCAAAGCCAGATAACCGGCTTGTACTTCAGGTAAAATCCACGTACCTTCGGGACGGACAGAACAAGCTTCAATAACTTGCTTGAAAGCAGTGTTAATCGTAATGCGATAAATCTGTTTTTTTAACACTTTTTTCATTGAACGACTAATATGTAAATCGCCCACCATTAGCACAGCTCTGGGGTCTGGTGACCACCATAAAGGCATCTCTCCAGGATTAAACCAAGGAAAGATACCATCATAATAAGCAGCTTGCAGCCTTTTTGATGAAAGATCTCCCCCAATGGCTAATAAACCATTCGGTTCCCGCATCGCTTCAGACACGGGAGGAAATAAATTGGAGTCATCATCTAATTGGTACATATGCGCCTCAAAGGGGTTGCTGTACCCAATGGCGCTGGCGGAATTGGTAATACCGACCTTGCATATCTAACAGCGCTTGATGGGTGCCTTGTTCGACGATTTTACCATCATCCATCACACATATGTTATCCATTTCTTCTAGACCTTGCATCCGATGAGTAATGACAATCAAGGTTTTATCTGCACACTTTTCTTTTAGCAGTGCTAAAATTTGTTGCTCAGTTTGTGCATCAAGCCCTTCTGTCGGTTCATCCATAAGGACCAATGGAGTATTGTGTAATAGTGCCCGAGCAATCCCTAAGCGGCGTTGTTCCCCTCCAGATAATTGGCGGCCACCATCGCCCATCCATGCATTGAGTTTTAATTCGTTTTCTAACAAATTACCTAACCCAACTTGGCGAAGCACTTCATTAAGTTCTGCATCAGTCGCTTGTTCTTTTGCTAATAATAAATTATTACGTAAAGTATCACTAAACACATGAACGCGCTGTGGTACTACGGACATCACGCTGCGCAAGGCTTGTTCACTAAACTCATTGATGGGGTGACCATTGAGAGTAATGCTTCCACTGTCGACATCCCATGCGCGGGTAAGAAGCTGAAGCAAAGTAGATTTTCCACAGCCAGTCTTACCTAACAAGGCAAAATGTTGGCCTTTAGTCAAAGACAGGGAGACATTGTTCAGAACAGCAAAAGGCTGCTCTGGATAAGTAAACGAAATATTTTCAACCTCTAAGCTTTCTAGTGTTTCTATTGAATGGCTTTGGGTAGGGAAAGTCACTTCCGGTTTGGCTGTCATCAGTTGTGAAACTCGGGTGGCAGAAGCAATAACTTGGCCCATATGTTGGAAAGCAACAGCAACTGGGCCTAGCGCTTCAAAGGCTGCTAAGGCGCAGAAAACAAATAATGCGATTAATGCGCCAGGCTTTGTATCACCTCCTACATGCTCCGCAGCCATCCACAGCAATAATGTTGCGGTAATACCCGATGCAAACAAGATAACCGCTTGTGATAGCCCTGTAAGCGCAGCTTGTTGCTGTTGGCGAGCTTGCCAGCTATTTTCTATTCCCCACAAGGTTTGGCGAAAACGCGATGTTGCGCCAAATAATGTTAATTCCGCTTGCCCTTGTAGTGCAGACGTTAAAATAGTGCGGTAATTTCCACGTAATTCAGTCAGTTCTCGACCAATTGGTTTACCCGCACGATAAAAGACTATTGGCATGGTAAATAATAAAAATAACATGACCGCTCCCAGTGTCCACGCAAGGCGAGGGTCAAGATAACTTAAGCCAAAAATCAGCACGAAAGTCACGAAAAATGCAGTGATAATTGGTGATAACACCCGTAAATAGAGGTGATCAAGTGTTTCTACATCGGCAACAAGGCGGTTAAGTAATTCACCTTGGCGAAAGCGGCTGATCCCACCTGGGGAGAGTGGAAGTACTTTACTAAATGCAAAAACACGTAGGTGAGCTAAAACTTTAAACGTCGCATCGTGACTAACTAGGCGTTCTCCATAGCGACCAGCAGTACGGAAAATAGCAGCGCCACGTACACCTGCGGCAGGTAACATATAATTAAAGTAGTACAGCCCAGGGAAACCGGCAATTGCGGTACCTGCTAAAAACCAACCAGAAAGAGTTAATAGTCCAATACTGGCAAGTAGGGTCACAATGGCTAAAATAATGCCTAAGGTGATCAAAAACCAATGACGGCGATAAAGGGCTAAGAAGGGTAATAAAACTTTCATTATCAAAGCTCCTCACTGCGGTGGGCAAGTAACTGGGCAAACGCCCCTTCAGATTGACTGAGTTGTTTGTAATTACCCCGTTGAATGATTTGGCCATTAGCCATTACCCAAATTTGGTCGTAATCGATAGTTTCTTCCAGTAAATGGGTGACTAACAGGGTCGTCTGTTGCTCTGATAGCTGGTTTAGTGTTTGCATAACCCGTTGTTCGCTATGAGAATCAAGGCTTGCGGCGGGCTCATCTAACAGCAATAAACGCGATGGTTTCAATAAAACGCGAGCAACAGCAACTCGTTGTGCTTGCCCAACAGAAAGGCGAGCGGCGTAGTCGCCAAGCCGTGTATTTAAGCCATCAGGTAAGTGCGGTAAAAATTCAGAGACATAAGCATTATCAATAGCATGTTTAACTTCTGCTTCAGAAGCGTTAGGTTTACCTAAACAGATATTTTCAATCAGTGTTTGTTCGGGTAGATGTGGGTTTTGCCCAACCCAGCCAAGCAATTCACGCCACTTATCGGGGCATAATTCACTTAATTCAATGCCATTTACCGTGATTGAGCCGTTATAGGGTAAAAAACCCAATAGTAGATTGAGTAGAGAGCTTTTGCCCGCACCGCTTTGGCCTACTAAAGCAATACGTTGCTGTGGTTCAATACTAAAATCTAATGGCCCTGCAAGACACACCCCATCGTGCGATAAAATTTCTAGCTGCTTGGCTTCGATACGAATAGGTTCATTTGGGAGGGTTTTTGTACCTTGCTGGGCTTTTTGTTCCCCCTCGCTATTTAGCAATGTTTCTAACGTTTCAGCAGCTCCAACCGCTTGGGCTTTCGCATGGTAATATGTGCCGAGATCACGCAATGGCTGGAAGAATTCAGGGGAAAGAATGAGAGCTAAAAAACCCGCAAACAGTGTGACAGGTAAACCATAGCTACCGAAGTTCATTTCACCAAGGTATGAAAACCCGAAGTAGACGGCAACAACCGCAATAGAAATTGACGCAAAAAATTCGAGGACCCCAGAAGAGAGAAAGGCCATCCGCAGTACTTCCATGGTTCTAGAGCGAAAATCATCAGTTGACTCACGAATTTGCTGAATTTCTGCTTTTTCACGGAAGAATAATCGTAAAGTATCGAGGCCTCGCAACCTATCAAGAAAACTACCGCTGAGGCGGCCTAATGCAATGAAATTACGCCTATTAGCATCCGCAGCGCCAAGCCCAACTAATGCCATAAAAATAGGAATAAGCGGTGCGGTCACGAATAAAATTAACGCAGCAGCCCAGTTAAAGGGAAAGATAGCAATCAAAATCATGATGGGGATAATACCCGCTAAATACATTTGAGGTAGATAGCGGGAGTAGTAGTCTTGCATATCTTCGATTTGTTCAAGAATAATGGTTGCCCAACTTCCCGCTGGTTTCCCTTTGACCCAAACGGGGCCTAATTCTTGGAGTTTATCTAGCACCATTGTGCGGATTTCTTGGCGTACAACTTGCCCACAGCGAAAGCCAATACGTTCTCGTATGTAAGTGACAATTGCACGAAGAATAAAGACGCTAATTAGTAGAATAAAAGGCGTTACAAGTTGTTCCCGTGGAGTGCCATCCATAATTAATGCTTGTAGGATAACGGCTAAAAACCACGCTTGAGCAATAATCAGTAAGCCACTAAGCATGCCCAACAGCATAGAGATCCGCAACCAGCGCTTCGCGGGAGCACTGTGTTGTTTTAACCAACGTACCAATTCAGTCTGTCTTGATTTATCCATAATGATTTAGTTAGCAGGTGTAGTTTTAATGTTATTGAGTGTAGTTAGATTATGCCAACCTAACGTCGCTTTCATCATTACTATATTGCGCTAGTCCCTATTTTAAACTGCACAAGAAAGATAATAGAGTGACCTAGCAACATAATTAATGACGATATGAAAACCAGTATTTTTGATCTTGCTCGGTAATTCGAGTTATTTAGGCTCCATCATAACAGCTTCATTAGGATATGTTACATAATAAAAGCACCTTATTTAAAGTGAACTGTGTTTTGTTATTAAATTGTTTTATAAAGGTAAATTTAATATTTCAGTCAGTCTTAAAAGATGAGGTTGGTTGAGATATTACTGTATTTTTATTTGATATGTAGATGGCTAAATGACATTCTGTTAAGCCATCTACATTTTTAGAAAAAATTAAGGGGTAGGGTCAATCATTAACCATTCTTTAGGTTTTAATTGAAAATGTCCGTCTAATAAATTATCCCAAGCTTTGTCTTTCGCTTGTACAGTATTAAACAAACGAGTTTGGTTATCGACTAACTCCCAGCTTTGTTCCTGTTGTTGCCAAATATTGCATTCAATACTGGCACTGGTGGGGTAGGTATAACACATAACAACATCATTTTGCCCATTTTGGTTGGCGTCTGCCATAAAGCCCATGCATGAGTATGGCTCATACTGTGATGTGCAATACCATTCGCCGGTGAGATTTTCACCGAGGTCAAACCAACTATCTGGTAATTTAGGGCTGTTTTTAGCTTGTATTAACACACCTTTCAATGGCTTACGTTGTTCTTCATTGTATGGGCTAGTTTGAAACGCTTCTGTGTATTCTGGGTTTTTATCTAATTGTTTATAGGCTTGTTCCCCATATTCACCTAAATGCTTTAAGTCGTATGCTAAAGAACTATTTACCTTAATTTTGCCGTTTTCAACCCCCGCTATGATACTGTTGACCGTGATCCTTTTAAAATCGGCAATCGGGCTATTGATGACCAAAATAATCGCTAGCAAAGACAAAATACCGACTTTGTTGATAGTACCTAGAGATGCCATCCATGCTGTTTTTTTGCGAAGAATTGCAAGGCTATAGGCAAGGACAATAGCGGATAAAAACAAGGCAATTGTGAAAGCGTATAAGCGCTCAATGCTCCAACTGTATTGGTTAACACGTGCAATGATCCCGTATAGAGACAGTGCTGAAAATGCATTGAGCAGAATAATGCTAAGGAGAACAAAACCATTTAGCCCCGGACGGAATCGGTATTGTGTACTGCCATCACCATATACGAAGTTAATAAAAATAAGGTTCAGGATAATAAACCACAGCATGACTGCCGAACCTAGACCGACGGAGGCTAAACCTGAGAAATATGAAATCACAAAACCCACTAAGAAAATGGCAGCGACTAGGTTAAGCAACGGTAAGAAAAATCGAGCAATAAAACTGGCAAAATTACTAAGTTGAATATCAAGTACAGCCCTTAAAAAGACCAAACTGATATTGAATCCAAGAGCAAAGCCTGCCCAATAGACTAATTCGTTATCTAGGATATCGTGCAAAAAATTGAGGTTTACAATGCCAAATAAAAAGCTAGCTAGCTTTATAATTAACGCTAATAGCCCACCAATGGCAGAGGATAAAATACCTAGGAAAGTATTTTTAATATATAAACCCATTAAGCAACTGTAATTGATTTTCCATGTTGCGCTTGTTTGTAACATTTGCATCCATGGCAACATGAAAAAGAATAAAACAGTCAGTGTGAGAAAGGCAAAAAATGGGTCTGCTTCTGTTGGCGTTTTAAAATCTTGGGCGTGCCAGTAGTTAATCCAGCAAGTTAACCCGACTGTAATTGCAATATTGAGATAAAAAATGGCGGATTTCGCATTAGTAATTAAGTAGCTAATGACCGAAGGAACAAAAATAGCGAGTAAGACTGGTAGATACACTGTTGTTGTACTTAACTGGCTATCATAACGGATAGAATAATCCGTGGTAGCTGCAATAATAACACCTTGGATTATTGCGAGAACTACAATAATAAAATAGGCATAACCACGAATATCATCACGCCCTAATTGCTGCCCCATATTTGTGCCTTGTTAACGTTAATTTTATGTAAAAACAGTATAGGTTGAATGTTTTGCACGCAATATAAACTTGCTCTTAAAATATAGAGCAATAGCAAGTTGTTAAGAAAAACTAGGGAGAGTAGGAAAGAATAAAAAAGGCTTTAATCTATTTAAGATTAAAGCCTAGGTGTTCGTTATAGATTATTTAGAAGCAAGCCCATCAAGGTAACGTTCTGCATCTAATGCTGCCATACAGCCTGTCCCTGCTGAGGTGATGGCTTGGCGGTATATATGGTCCATTACATCACCAGCGGCGAAAACACCTTCTACTGAGGTTTGGGTTGCATTACCTTGTGTGCCAGATTGGACTTTAATGTAACCATTGTCTAAGTCTAATTGTCCTTCAAAAATAGCGGTATTTGGGCTATGGCCGATAGCAATAAAGGCTCCCATTACAGGTATTTCTTCTGTTTCGTGGGTTTTAGTGCACTCAAGGCGTACACCCGTAACCCCCATGTCATCGCCGAGTACTTCGTTTAAAGTACGGTCGGTATGCAGAATAATATTGCCGTTTTCGACTTTATCCATTAAACGATTAATAAGGATTTTTTCTGCACGGAAGCTATCACGACGGTGGATCAAATGAACTTCTGAGGCAATATTCGATAAATATAGTGCTTCTTCAACCGCGGTATTTCCACCACCAACGACGGCGACTTTTTGGTTACGGTAAAAAAATCCATCACAAGTGGCACAAGCAGAGACCCCACGACCTTTAAAGGCTTCCTCTGAAGGTAAACCAATATAACGAGCGGAAGCTCCTGTTGCGATAATGAGGGCATCACAAGTATATTGATTTTCATCACCGATTAGTCGGAAAGGGCGTTGCTTTAAATCTACTTTTTGAATATGGTCAGAGATGATTTCAGTTTCAAATTTAACTGCGTGCTCATGCATGCGCTCCATTAGCATCGGTCCAGTAAGCCCTTCAGGGTCGCCTGGCCAGTTTTCAACTTCAGTGGTGGTAGTTAACTGACCACCTTTTTCCACCCCAGTAATCAGGGCTGGGCTTAAATTTGCGCGTGCAGCATAGACTGCGGCAGTATAACCTGCGGGGCCTGAACCTAGAATGATTAACTTGCGATGTGTGGTTGTGCTCATGAATTCCTCTTTTAATCTAAAAAAAAGCGTTAACAGGATTGTAGGAGAAATAGCAGGTTAACAAAAGTGGTTTAAGTGCGAGTGAGTGTCATGCCACTAATTTCTATGATAGGCAATACCTACTAATTGTAAAAAAATGTAGCAAAAAGTTGAATATGTCACGCTTCACAATTTTTAGGAATTATCTTGAATTAAGGCTGCGAAACGTTTTACTGGAAAAAAAAGCGAAATCTTGTACTGATTTTTATTCATTTGCTTTGACAATCGGCTGCGCATTTGCGAAAACATCTGTGTAAGAGTTAATTATCTAGCAGGTCAATGGAAATGGCGCATTTTTGTTCTTACTGGAAAGTTAACTTTACGCTACTTACAAACTTAAAAAATGAGTCAAAATTGTGGGTGATAATTACATTCACACGAAATTCAGCACTATGAATAAAATTTGCTCCTGAACACGGTTCCCTAAATATAAAAGGTGCGGCTAAGGTGCTATTTTATAGATGTAGAAAATAACAATTAGAGAAAGAGAGATTAAGAGATGATTGACAATAAAAAGCGTCCAGGCAAAGACCTTGACCGTATCGACAGGAATATATTAAACGAATTACAAAAAGACGGGCGAATTTCTAACGTAGAATTGTCTAAGCGTGTTGGTTTATCACCGACACCGTGTTTAGAGCGTGTGCGTCGTCTTGAAAGACAAGGGTTTATTTCTGGCTATACCGCCTTGTTAAATCCACATTACTTAGATGCATCCCTATTAGTGTTCGTTGAGATTACACTGAATCGTGGTGCACCAGACGTGTTTGAGCAATTCAATACAGCAGTTCAAAAGCTTGAAGAAATTCAAGAATGTCACCTTGTTTCTGGTGATTTTGACTACTTGTTGAAAACGCGTGTGCCAGATATGTCCGCATATCGTAAGCTGCTAGGTGAAACTCTTTTACGCTTACCTGGTGTAAACGATACTCGTACCTACGTGGTTATGGAAGAAGTTAAACAAAGTAACCGTTTAGTGATTAAAACACGCTAATTTTTACTTTTTTAACCTCACTTCAGCACAGCATTTTCAGCTTTGTTGTCGCACTGCAGTTTCAACGCTGAGTTTACTCAGCGTTGTTCCGTTTTAATACAGTAAAAACATTGTGTTATTCACCCTCAAGTGTCTCATTTAATCGCAAATCTAACCGCGTTGACATTTGTTTGCTAAAATTACTTAGTAAACAAGGAGTATTGTTTCCAATTAATTGATTTTAAATCTATAAATATTTAGGATTTTTAACGGGAAATAGAAATTGAATCCTTATGCGTTAGATGAAATACTGAAACTTGTCGTTCCTGTGATGCATTGATTTACTTCCGTAACGGTAAAACAGGCACAGCAAGGCGATTAATGTTAGAATAAACATAAATCAGTAAAGAACATCAGTCAGCAAAGAAACAATAATGAGCCAAGAATACACAGAAGATAAACACATCAAATTTAAAAAATTAAGTAGCGGTAGGCGGCTATTAGAGGTTATTTTGCTCGCAATTTGCTTGAGCGCTATCTTTTTAATGGTTGCTTTATTGAGTTTCAGCCCTTCGGACCCAAGTTGGTCCCAAACCACATGGAATGCGCCCGTAAAGAATTTAGGTGGTAGTGTTGGCTCATGGAGCGCGGATATTCTTTTTTCTGCTTTTGGTATTCTTGCTTTTGCAATTCCTCCCTTATTAATTCTCGGTTGCTGGGCTATTTTCCAATACGAAAGTCAGCGTCGCTATATTGATTTCTTCTCTCTTTCTCTAAGGTTAATTGGTGGGTTAGCGCTAATTTTATCCTCTTGTGGGCTAGCTGCACTGAATTTTGATGATTTACCTAACTTTGCTTCAGGCGGTGTTATTGGTAGCGTGTTTAGTAACGCAATAATGCCGTGGTTTAACTCATTAGGTGCAACACTTGCATTGCTGTTCTTATGGGCTATTAGTTTTACGTTATTTACAGGTTGGTCATGGCTGACAATTGCAGAAAAAATTGGATCTGCCGTCCTTTTTCCTATCGCTTTATTAACAAATAGGGCGAGGGGTGATGACTTAGATGACTATGATGTAGATGTCGAAGAAACCGAAGGTGCGTTACAACGTGCGCAAGAAGCAGAGCATAGGGCTAACAATTACCCAGATACTATAGACCCAGATGACGTTTTATTTTCTGCGCCTACTGTTGCCGAGTTGGTGACAGAAGTATCCTCTGCACCAGAGGCAGAGTCTACCGAAAATACAGCGGTTACTGAAGGGGCAACGCCAATAGCGGCTCAAGGTGTACCGGAACAAGAAACGGTGCCATCGTTTTCTGCTATTGATGAGCCTAATACCTATCATTTTGAAGTGCCTGAAGATTACCAGCCTCAATTAGGTTCTGGTTTTGAGGAAACAGCACCAATATCGGATGAACCTCCTGTTCATCAATCAAACGCGACATCCACGCCATTTGAATATCACGCTAATGAACATATAACACCACAAAATCAAGCTGATGTTCCTCATCAAGAACAGTCAAATAATCAAATAGAGCCTCAAAGGCCACAATATAACTCGTTTGAGCCACAATCACTTTCATCGCCATCGATGAATGTTAGTGATGTCGCGAGTGCTGTAAGTTCAACAGTGACGGAGCGTGTTTCAGACCCAGCGGCCATTGCTGCTGCGGGGATTTCCATTGCCGCACTTGAACGCCACGCCCAGGTAAAACAAACAGTAGAGCCTGAATTACCAAGGCCAAACCCTGTTCGTTTACCTACTCGTCGTGAACTTTACGGTATCCGTATCCCTTCTCAGCGTGATGCTGAGTTGCAACGCCGCCAAGAAGAGGCGTTAAAACGCGAGCAAGCGTATCAACAGTGGTCCGCAGGTGAGCAGGAGTCCTCTGAAACGAAAGAGGAAGCACAGCAAGATGAATTGCTACGAGCTCAGTTCTTAGAGCAACAACGAGAGCGTTATGGTGATATCGATGAAACTGACTATGAATCGCCGGTATTTAGCGCACAACCGAGCGTTGCAGAACAACAGCAGCAAGATGAACCATCTGAATCAGGTTCTTTGACGCAGCCAGAAATTGAGCATCGTTGGCCATCAGCGTCAGCATTTTCTAATAATACTCACACAATACCCGCATCAACTGAATCCACTCCTGCAGTCGATGACGTGTACAAAAATAGCTTTGCAGAAGATGAACATTCCCAGATATCTGATCACTTTGAATCTAAGGTTGATTTGAAAAAAGAGTTTTCCGTGCTGGGTAGTTTTTCTCCAGTTGATGATCTGGTAGACGATGAACCAGCTGACCCATTATTTATGCCTTCATTTAGTGCGGTGCCAGTTCCTTCGGAAAATTCACAAAATAATATTCATGAAGGTCTTGGCAATTCGTCAACATCGGCACACACTTTTGCGCAGCCACAGCAGCCACAGCAGCCACAGCAGCCACAGCAGCCACAGCAGCCACAGCAGCCACAGCAGCCACAGCAGCCACAGCAAGATAGCTTATTCCACCCGTTTTTGGTGCGAAATGATCAACCTTTACCAAAACCAACAACACCAATGCCATCCCTTGACTTACTGGCGAGCCCACCTGAACAGGAAGAACCAGTCGACATGTTTAAACTTGAGCAAACCGCTAGGTTAATCGAAGCTCGGTTAAATGACTATCGGGTGAAAGCTGAGGTTGTTGGTTTCTCCCCAGGGCCTGTGATCACGCGTTTTGAACTGGATTTGGCACCCGGCGTGAAAGCCGCTCGTATATCAACATTATCACGAGACCTTGCACGCTCTTTATCTACAGTGGCAGTACGTGTTGTGGAAGTGATACCGGGTAAGCCGTACGTTGGGCTTGAACTCCCTAACGAAAAACGCCAAACGGTTTATTTAAGTGAAGTTTTAGACTGCGATGACTTTAGGAAAACCCCTTCGCCATTAACGATTGTGTTAGGTAAAGATATCGAAGGTGACCCCGTGGTTGCTGATTTAGCAAAAATGCCGCATTTATTAGTAGCAGGTACCACTGGGTCAGGTAAATCCGTTGGTGTCAACGCCATGATCCTCAGTATTTTGTATAAAGCGAAGCCCGAAGATGTCCGCTTTATTATGATTGACCCGAAAATGTTGGAGCTTTCCATCTATGAAGGGATCCCGCATTTATTGACAGAAGTCGTTACCGACATGAAAGACGCCGCTAATGCATTACGTTGGTGTGTGAATGAAATGGAACGTCGTTATAAGCTAATGTCTGCTCTCGGTGTACGCAACCTTGCGGGTTATAATGATAAAATTAAAGCAGCCGAAGAGATGGGGCGTCCAATACCTGATCCGCATTGGAAACCTAGTGATAGCATGGAAATTGAACATCCTATGCTGAAAAAAGAACCTTATATCGTTGTTATGGTTGATGAATTTGCTGATTTAATGATGACGGCAGGTAAAAAAGTTGAGGAGCTAATTGCTCGATTGGCACAAAAAGCCCGAGCAGCAGGTATTCACCTTGTTCTTGCAACGCAACGTCCGTCTGTCGACATTATCACTGGGTTGATCAAAGCAAACATCCCTACTCGTATTGCATTTACTGTTTCCAGTAAAATAGACTCTCGTACTATCCTTGACCAAGGCGGTGCTGAGTCCCTATTAGGGATGGGGGATATGCTATATCTTCCGCCAAACTCATCAATCCCTATGCGTGTACACGGTGCTTTTGTTCGTGACCAAGAGGTTCATGCGGTTGTGAATGATTGGAAGGCGCGTGGGAAACCACAATATATTGATAACATTACCACTTGTAGTGATGATAACGAAGGTGGGGGCTATGATAGTGGTGGGGAAGAACTTGACCCATTATTTGACCAAGCTGTAGAGTTTGTGGTTGAAAAACAACGTGTTTCTATTTCCGGTGTTCAACGTCAATTTAGGATTGGCTATAACCGCGCCGCAAGGATTGTTGAGCAAATGGAGATCCAAGGTATTGTGAGTGAACAAGGTCATAACGGGAATCGTGAAGTCCTTGCGCCACCGTCAATGGGGCATTAAAAATAGGTTAACAGCTTAATCATTTAGTGTGCTGATTGTTGGTTTAATTTTAGGGGTGTATAACGTTATCACACCTCTTAGGGTCATAACTTAAGGTCATTGTTCGATGAAAAAAATGATGTTATTAGGCGTACTCGCCTTCAGTTTACATATCGGCCAAGTACTGGCCGACGCCAGCCAAGACCTACAAGCTCGTCTGAACAAGGTCAATAGCTTCCAAGCCAGTTTTTCACAGAAGGTGACTAGCCCTGAAGGGGATCTTGTTCAAGAAGGTGTTGGGGATTTATGGCTTGAACGCCCGAATTTATTCAATTGGAATATGACATCACCTGATGAAAGTGTATTAGTCTCGGACGGCAAAAACTTGTGGTTTTATAACCCTTTTGTTGAACAAGTTACGGTAACTAATTTGGCCGATGCCACACAAGACACGCCATTTTTATTAATCACTCGTAATGATCCTAAAGATTGGAAGCAGTATTCAATTATTCAGCAAGGTAACACGTTTGATTTAAAACCAAAGCAAACTAATGGCACCTTGAAACGCTTTTCAATCACAGTCTCACCAGAGGGGACAATTGAAAAATTTTCGGCAGTGGAACAGGATGGGCAAGTCAGTGCTTATCAGTTAAAAGAACAAAAAAATGGTCCTGTTGATGCAAGTAAATTCAAATTTACGATGCCTAAAGGGGTGACCTTAGATGACCAGCGACCGAATGCAAAATAACCAATAGTAACGACAATAATCATCAGGTTTTAATGGCCTGGTGATTTGCACTTCTTTATTTTTAAGACGTAAAAAAGAGGATCTCGTGGGTAACCTGTCTCTCGATTTTTCGCAGAATGAATTCCAACCTTTAGCAGCAAGAATGCGGCCTGAAACCCTTGAGCAATACATTGGCCAAAAGCATTTGTTAGCGGAGGGGAAACCATTACCACGCGCTATTAAAGCAGGGCATTTGCACTCCATGATTTTATGGGGGCCACCGGGGACAGGTAAAACGACTCTTGCTGAAGTGATTGGCCATTATGCTCAGGCTGACATAGAGCGTATTTCTGCTGTTACCTCAGGTGTTAAAGAAATCCGTGAGTCAATAGAAAAAGCACGCCAAAACCGTAGCGCAGGCCGCAGAACAATTTTATTTGTGGATGAAGTTCATCGTTTTAATAAAAGCCAGCAAGATGCTTTTTTACCTCATATCGAAGATGGCACTATCACATTCATTGGGGCGACAACAGAGAACCCTTCATTTGAGTTGAATTCTGCACTACTTTCGCGCGCAAGGGTTTATTTACTTAAGTCACTGGAAGAAGCGGATATTGAGCTAGTATTGTTACAAGCCTTAGCTGATACAGAAAGAGGGCTAGGTGGGCAAAATATTCTTCTACCTGACAGTACACGTAAAATTATTGCACAGTTAGTTAATGGCGATGCTCGGCGCTCATTGAATTTATTGGAAATGATGGCCGATATGGCTGAAGCCGATAGCCAAGGCCAACGTATTTTGACCGCTGACTTACTGAAAGAAGTCAGTGGTGAACGTACTGCACGCTTCGATAATAAAGGTGACCGTTATTACGATTTAATTTCTGCATTGCATAAGTCAGTAAGAGGCTCGGCCCCTGACGCCGCGCTCTATTGGTATGCAAGGATCATTACGGCGGGGGGAGATCCACTTTATGTCGCACGCCGCTTGTTAGCAATAGCTTCTGAAGATGTCGGGAATGCCGACCCTCGGGCTATGCAAGTGGTCATTTCTGCATGGGATTGTTTTACCCGAGTGGGGCCCGCAGAAGGTGAGCGTGCAATTGCCCAAGCGATTATTTACCTTGCCTGTGCTCCAAAAAGTAATGCTGTCTACACCGCATATAAAGCAGCTATTAAAGATGCTCAAATGCAGCCCGACTACGACGTCCCTGAGCATTTACGCAACGCCCCAACTAAGTTGTTAAAAGAAATGGGGGCAGGGAAAGGGTATCGTTATGCTCATGATGAGCCTAATGCTTACGCTGCTGGGGAAAACTACTTTCCTGAGCCAATGCAGGCAACGCGTTATTATTACCCTGAAAAACGAGGGCAAGAGAGCAAGTTTGCTGAAAAATTAGACTGGTTAGCCCAACAGGATCAAAATAGTGCCATAAAACGCTATCGCTAAACTGGGCAATGCGGTAAGGTTATATAGCCAATTACTATACTTTTATTTATAACGCTGGAATGCGTTATATTAAGTACCATCAATAACTAACAATTATCACAGGATAAGCATGCTCGATCCAAATTTACTGCGTACGGAGCTAGACGCGGTTGCTGAAAAACTGGCTCGCAGGGGTTTTACCCTTGATGTGGAAAAGCTGCGTGAATTAGAAGAACGCCGCAAAGTTTTACAAGTTGAAACTGAAACCCTGCAAGCAGACCGTAACTCGCGATCGAAAACTATCGGTGCGGCTAAGGCACGTGGTGAAGATATTGAGCCATTACGTCAAGAAGTTAACTTATTAGGCGAAAAATTGGATTCTGCTAAGGCAGAATTAGACAAGCTGCAACAAGAAATCCGTGATATTGCATTGAGTATCCCGAATATTCCTGATGACCAAGTTCCTGATGGCAAAGATGATTCCGACAATGTCGAGGTTGCGCGTTGGGGTAAACCTCGTGAATATGATTTTGAAGTTAAAGATCACGTTAGCCTAGGCGAATTAACAGGGGGCCTAGACTTCCCTGCTGCGGTAAAACTGACCGGTGCACGCTTCGTGGTGATGAAAGGGCAAATAGCCCGTATGCACCGTGCGTTAGCCCAATTTATGTTGGATTTACATACAGAGCAGCATGGTTATCAAGAGCTATATGTTCCGTATTTGGTCAATCATGATACGCTGTACGGTACCGGCCAATTACCAAAGTTTGGTGAAGATTTATTCCATACCAAACCGTTGGAAGAAGAAGCAGACAGCAGCACTTATGCGTTGATCCCAACAGCAGAAGTCCCTGTTACTAACTTAGTACGGGATGAAATTTTAGATGAAAATGATCTTCCGCTAAAAATGACTGCACATACACCTTGTTTCCGTTCTGAAGCGGGTTCATATGGTCGGGATACTCGTGGTCTTATCCGTATGCACCAGTTCGACAAAGTTGAGCTTGTACAAATAGTTCACCCTGAAAAATCGATGGATGCACTGGAAGAGCTAACAGGTCACGCTGAGAAGGTTCTGCAATTATTGAACTTACCTTACCGTAAAGTGATTTTATGTACTGGTGATATTGGTTTCGGTTCACGCAAAACTTACGACTTAGAAGTATGGTTACCAGCTCAAAATACATACCGTGAGATTTCTTCTTGTTCAAACATGTGGGATTTCCAAGCACGTCGTATGCAAGCGCGTTTCCGTGGTAAGAGTGATAAGAAAACTCAACTAGTTCATACGCTAAATGGTTCTGGTTTAGCCGTTGGTCGTACATTGGTGGCGATTTTAGAAAACTACCAATTAGCAGATGGCCGTATTGAAGTTCCAGAAGTATTACGCCCATATATGAAAGGCCTAGAATATATCGGTTAATTTCCGTTATTCTTTCAAAAGTTAAACGCGGCTCATAGTGGTCGCGTTTTTTTTGTAAATTTAACGTGTTCTGAATAAGTATCTTCAGGTTAAACCTGAGCCCCCTTTCACTGAATGACTAAATATGCCAATATTTAATTCATTTTCTAACCCACCCATTCATTCACCTACAGATTGCAATGTAAGATAAGTTAGTTCCTCTCCATGGCTGATGCTTCCTGCATTAGCGACATTAACACAGTTGCAAATCAGTGATATCGAAATAAATGGAAAACAACTCTAATTTAAAAAAGGAGGAAGAAAATTATTATTTAAAGGAATATATGTGGATTTGTAGGGGATAGTAAAAAGGAAAGCAAATGCTTTCCTTTTTTAGATTTAATGATTTAGCAAAATCGCTAAATCATCATACCTTGGCTTATTTTACTTGGGAGAAAAACAGGCTACGGTAGCTGCTGTAATAACAAGCATACATAATTGGCATAGAAACTAACAGACCTAAACCTAAAGGAATAACTGAGATTATCATTAGGATTGAAATAACGATAAAGAACAGAATACCTGGCAGGATGTTTTTCTTAACAGCTTGTAAGCTGGCAGAAATTGCAGCGCCAACAGTAAAGTTATGGTTCATTACCAGTGCAGGTGCAAACCAAGTTAATGCGGTACCGACTAATGCAGCAACAGCCATAATAATGATTGCAAAGAAGAATGTACCTGAAGACGCAAGGATTGCAGCATCAGATGGTGAGCCATATTGGTTGCTTTCCATCAATAAACCAAACATAGCGGAACCACCAATAATAAAGGCGATGATCATACCCACTAAGTTAGCGGCAAAGTTGATTGCACCAACGGCAAATAGGGTACCGAATTTATTTTGGAAACCGGCGAATAGTAAGCCAATTTCAGCTTGACCTGTTTTACGCTGGTTTTCACAGATTGCAATAATACCGCCAATAAAAATAGGAGTAATAAAGGTAATCAGTAAATTAAGGAAAGGGATCATCGAAATGATAAAGATTAATGCAAATAGTACGATGTTAATCAAGATCCACATACCCAGTTTCTCTTTAACGAGAGACCATGATTGGCTGATCCAGTTAACCCCTTCACCAGCATCTACCGCGCGAGGCTCAGCATGGAAAACAAAAGTATCAGTTTGATTTTGTGGGTCAATTGTAGGTGCAGGGTTGTTATCTGCACTAAAGTTTTCATTATTCATGATAAAAAAGGAACCTATTTTTCGTAGTGAGTTAGCAATATATTATTATAGATAAGTGTTTTGAGTTTATGTCACTCTTGTTACTTATTGGCAGTAGTATGCAGATAAGTGAGTACATTATAAAGCAGACAATTCTGGTAAGGTATTTATGTTTAATTATTTTTTCAATAAAAAGTATTTTGTTAAAAAATCCAAATAGACAATATTTTATCAATGACAACAAACAATTGGCTTTTTAAGTTGGTATAAAATACTGTTTTTTGTTTTTATAACACATTAATATAGCATTAAATCATTCTTAATTGAAATACATTACCCATGAAAACAACATGGTTAATATTGGTAATTTTTATAAACTAATACTCGATATTGGGCAGATATCTGATGGTTTAATTTCTTTCAGTAGAAACATACGTTGTAATTCCTTTATTTAAAAGGAACGTAATCGGTATATTGAAATAAGGTATTTATATTAATTTTTTCGGGTTAATCGCACTATATTGTTGAACGTAGGGTTTGTACTAATCAAAATTAGTAGGAAAACTAAGTCAAGATATGTACCTGTGTGGTGAAGTGGGAGTATAGGTATAAAGCCAGTACCTAGCATATTGGGTATGTTTTTTATGGTACAGCTGTGGAGGTTGTTCTATTGGGAAAATATCAATTCTCCCATACAACTGATACCTTTATGCCTGAACTCTTTGACTAGCCAGTCGTGAAGGGTTAAATGAGCACTTCGACACGATCTTTATCTGAGCTAGTCTGAATACAAATGGTTTGGATATTAAGTCGCGCATCGTTCTTCCAAATTCAGTGTGCTCATCGCCTTTAGTTATATTTTTATTATTGATCTGAAAAATGCTTGCTTTGTTTCTGTATCACGAAAGGAGGTTGTCATGCTTTTCTATATCACTGTAGTTGCTTCAAAATAACTAAAAGTGGCTCCATATTTAACAAATCTCAGTTACATCAGTGAACTTGTCGCATCATCAACATAAATTAGAGCTGCTCTAGACTAGAGCACGACCTTTAAACCAGCGATTGCTATAGTTGAGATAGCGCTTTTCAGTACCAATAAAACACTAATCTAAGAAATAGAGGGTGAGTATTCAATACCTTGATTTGCTTAAATATAAGATTGTTAACATTATGCAAAACCCAAGCGTAAAATTATATTATTGTATTATGAGTAGTAAATTAAATTATGAACTCTCCCATATTAAAATATTAGCACGATAAATTAGTTATTATTTTTAACTATTAGTTAGCAGTTGGGGTATTGAATGAAACAAAATGTTACTAACATCATTATTAACATCATTAAAAACTTAGTCATAAAATGATGCTATTTTGTTAATGATGTTAATTTAAATCATAGAGTGTGTCATATTGAGAATGCCAAAGTAATAAGTTATCGTATTTAATCTGAAATTGTTGGTGTTTTATTCTGCGTATAGCAAGGTCTATAATATTATTAATATGTAGTTAAATTTTACAAAATAGAACATTATTTCTCTACTCTTTTTTGGGATAAAACATAAGATATAAGCCAAACTAATAAATTATATGGAAAACAAGTATGAAAAAGCTATTACCAATCCTCATTTCGTCAGCAATGATATGCTCATTTACAGCCTCAGCGGCTAGCGTTGGTTCTATAGATATTAGCGTTACAGGTCGAATTGACCCTGCAGCTTGTGAATTAGATATTGCTGGTGGTGGTAATATTGATTATGGTTTGATTGATCTTGATACATTAACATTTGTAGATGGTGCCTTTGGTGGCAAATTTGCCGCCTTACCAATACAGGAAACCAGTTTTACAATTCGTTGTTCAGCTAATGCTCCTGTTAAATTATCTGCATCTAGTAAACGAGTTGGTACAGTTGCTGGCGCAACTGAGAATTCTCGAGGATTTGCTGCACTTCCTATTAAATTATTAGATATTGGTGCGGGAAATAGCTCAAATGGTGTAGCTGGATTAGGTAAAACCTCTACAGGTATAAATATTGGCGGGTATATTGTTCGTTACAAAGCGAATAGCTTGAATGTGAGTACATTGGATAGCAATAATCAGCTAACAACTATTTCAGGTAGTGAAGTTCAGAATATTTACTATAATACTCAAAGCAAAGCTTGGAAAGTTTCGGGCGGAAACCTATTCTCAAATAATATGGATTTACAAACTTCTTTTGCGAAAGCAAATGAAACAACGCCTATTGAAGCGAGTATTTATGATGGAGTTTTACAGGTTCAAGCTTATGTAAGTGAAGAGGCAGCTACAGTCGGTAAATCAAAACCTGTTTTACTCGATGGTTTATCAACAATTGAATTAAATTATATCTAAAATTTGTAGGTAACTAAATTAATTTAGTTACCTTATAATAAAATGACGCAACTAAAATGAAAATAAAAACATATTTATTACTTATAATTGTATTACTAATCCCACAGCTATCAATTGCAGCAGGTATATTACCTGCTACGTCAGTCGTTGTTGTTAATGAAAAAAGTCAAGATGGTGAGATTGTTGTGACTAATACAGACAACTATCCTGTTCTATTAACAACAGAATTAGTAAATGTCGATCCTGAATACCAAGATCTGGTTATTGCTACTCCTCAACTTATTCGAGTTGAGCCTAAAGCTAAGCAATTAATACGCTTTATGCTCACAAGTAATTCTGATTTAAAGCATGAAGTATTAATGAGAGTTATTTTTGAAGGCATCCCGCCACAAGCAGATCCTGATGCTGAACAGATCAAATTTACTATTCGACAAAATCTTCCTCTTATTATAAAACCCAAAAATTTGCCTGAAAATGATACTCCTTGGGAATTGTTAAAATGGAAGTATGAAAAAAATACGTTAATCGTAACTAACCCTAGCCCTTATATCGTAAGATTAAGCAATAGTGTATTGAGTAAGCCTGGGAATATTGAGTGGGTGTTACCATCTAATTATATTTTACCTAATCAATCTATAGAGTTAACTACATCTCAACGTTCGCCGACACTGATTGATGGGGTTACTATACAACCATTTACTCAATGGGGGTATTCAACCACGCAAAAATATTCTATCAAGTTAAATAACTAGTAAAAATGACTAGAAAAAAAAAGAATAAAATTGTTGCAATTTTGCTATTTGTGACTACTTCTTCCTATGCGAAAGAAGTAGTCTTCGACCAAGATGCACTAAAACACAAAGGAATACCTAGTGATATTGCAAAGTTATATAGTGAAAAGGCTCATTTTCCTCAAGGCGAAAATATCGTTAGTGTGTTTTTAAATGATAAATATATTGGTCAGAGTTCTTTTTTATTTAACTCTCAAGGAGAGCTTTGTCTTGATACTAAGTTTATTAATACTACAAATATCGAACTATCCAAAATTAATTCAACGTGTCCAACAATAAAGGACTACGATAATTTAGAGGTAGAACTGATACCTGGTGATTTACGCGTCAATATCTACGCATCGCCATCACTGTTAAAAAATAAATCAACAAATGATTGGCTTCACACAGGGAAATCAGGCGTTTTCAATTATGATATAAAATATTTTTCTACTAAAAGTGATTTTGCTTCTCAGTCATTTTTTAATTCAAATCTTACATTAGGATTCAATGTATACAATTGGATTGTGAGAAGCGACCAAACATATACGTATTTTAATGGCGAAACGAGTTTTGATCATCAAACCTTATATGCAGAGAAAACATTAGAACCTCTTAAAAAAAACTTGCAGGTTGGCCAGATTAATTTATCGAATTCGTTTTTTAGCTCTGGGCAAGTTATTGGCTTTCAGTTAGTTCCGGAATTGGCATTAGATAGCTCATCTCAAGGCGGTGGTATCGTCAATGGTATCGCATTTGAACGTTCTGTGATTGAAGTAAGGCAAGCGGGAATTTTAATTTATACAACAACTGTCCCAGAAGGCCCTTATACATTAGAAAACCTCCCGCTATTAAATAATCGGTTGGATTTATCAGTAACGGTTATAAACCAAAGTAATAAAGAAAGTACATTTATCGTTCCTGCTAGTTCATTTATATTAGCCTCAAATAGTATCAATAAAGATATAACATTTGGCTTAGGTAAAGTTAACCAAAATAAAGCAGATAAAAAGCCTTATGTTATGAATGTCAGTAAAGGGTTTAATCTACGTCCAGATATGTTGGTTGTTGTCGGGGGGCTTGCATCAAAAGATTACCAAGGTGTGGGGCTCAGTAATACTTATGAATTTCCGAATTTATCACTAGCAACTATAACAACTAATATATCTAAAGATATGGACAACAAATACGGTGAGTATTATACATTAAGTTATAATTATCCAGTTATCGCGAATACTAATTTAGCGGCGAACTCTTTATATAGAAGTAAAGAATACAAAGACTTTAACGAAACATTGAATGATTACGATACAATAATGTATTCAAATCATGTAAACAGCAGTGAAACTCAATATGGTATTGGTGTAAATACACATTTCAATAGCTTAGGGTCATTTTCATTAAGTTGGAACCGTTCTCTTGGTGACAGAACGATTAATTATTATAATGCTAATTGGAACAACTTATATGCAAATAAATATAATGTTTATTTAGGATATGAGAGAAGGTTATATAACCACACAAATGATAACACTATTTATTTAAATGTCGATATTTCGTTAGGGGATAGGCAAAATTTATCGAGTTGGATGAATCAGTATGACAATAACAAAAGTTACGGAACGCGATATAGCAACCATAATTATGATAACTTAAGTTATTCGATTAGTGCGAATAAAAATACAGAACCAAGTAATCAAAATGTCTCATTGAATATGAATTATACTACACCGGTCACTTTACTTTCGGGTAATATTAGTAAAGGTAATAATACCAGTAGTTACTATGGGTCGTTATCCGGCGGCATGGTTTATTTTGATAATGAACTCATTTTTTCATCGAAAAGAATAGCGAATACATTTGCTATAGCAAAAACAGAAAACCAAGAAAATATTCCAATACAATCTTCATCAGGAACAGTGATGACTAATAGTAAAGGTTACGCGGTAATACCAAGTATAGATAGTTATAGAACTAATTATGCTAAGATAGACTACCGAAAATTACCTAAAAATATGAATGCTCCCTATGGGATTATAGAATTTCAACCTGCTAATGGAAGTGTTCCCTTGGTTAATTTCTACATTAATCAAGTTAACCGTGCTATTTTAACTCCATCATTTAATGGGAAGAAACTTTCTAAAAATTTAAAAGTATATGATAAAAACGGTGATTTATTAACCATAACTGACAATGCTGGGCGAATTATTATCGATAATCTATCCTTGCCGACAAGTTATTTTGTTGACGTAGGCAATAATAAAAAATGCACTATTAATCTCACTAGTGATGTTGGTATTTCGAAAACTGAATTGTTTACAATAATAAACCCTATTTGCTTTATGGCTAACTAAAGGCTTTAGAATGATAAAATTAATTGCAGGGCTACTAACTTGCCTATCTTTTAGTGCATTTGCATCAGATGGTCATGGGACATGTAACATCAACTTGGGAACAGATGAGGTTAACTATGATACCTTAGCTGATTTTAATACAAAAAAACAAAATGGTGTGGTATATGCGGGGAATCGGATTGTTCCTGTAGTAGTAGAGTGCAGTGAAGAAACTACCCCATATATTGATTTTTCTACGATTAGCAATACCTTTTCAAATAATACATCTGAAGCTATTTTAAATGTAAATAATCCGATGCTTGATGGGAAACCTATTTTAATCGATGCTATTGAATTAAATAGCTCAAATAGAATCAACTCATCACAAAAAGATGTTAAAATTCATCCCAATCTACGTATTCAACCCGCACAGGGTGAAAAAGGAAAAGTATTTTCCTTCAATTTACTTGTTGATTTAAAAATTAATTCATTGAGTAAAAAAGGTGTTGTTGTTAGGAACAAAATACCGTTAAAAACGTTGGGTGGAAGTACAAGTTTAAGTATTAGCTATTCAGAAATGACAACAGCATGTAATCTTATTGTTGATTCTACCTCAATTGACTATGGTGCTATAAATAGAAATGAGTTAAGTAATTATTCTTATACAATATTACCCGAAAAAAATATTAACTTCACTGTACAATGTGATTCGGGGAAAACTGCTATAGCACTCCAAACTTTTAATCAAATTGAACGTTCACTTGCGCCAAATAAACAAGAAGGTGTTAGCGGTTATGGAGTTCCTCCTGTTCAGTTATTAAATAACAATATGATGGCAGGGGGATTAGGTAATACTCAGGAAGGTGTTCCTATTGGTGGATATGCGATAGCGTTAGATTTAGGTTCTTTATATGTAGATAATAAGGCAGAGAGAGTGCAGCCAATATCAGGTAATGCATCTTGTGGAGACCAAAATATCATTTGGCAACATGCGAATGGTGATTTATTACCTAATGATTCTTCAAATAAAATCATATCTTGGGCAAAATTAGGGAGTTTGCAACCTGCTCTTTTTTCTAATATAAAAGGCACAATAAAAGTTCAAGCTTTTATTAATAAAGCTTCTTTACTAACTGTTAATAAAGAAATTAAATTCAAAGGCCGCTCTATCATTGAATTATGCTATTTGTAGATTTAAGGGAGGCTGGCTACGTCGCATCAACACATAGTCGCAGATTTATTCTCGGTTGGTCTGTTTTTGCAGTATTTGAACGGTACGTAAAACAGCATTTTCTATGTTTGATTACCAATTCCAAATATTCGTTATTAATTCAAAAACAATATACGGAAATGGAAACTTGCATCGGATAAATTGTTTTATACCTGCGTATTGCTTGATAAAACCAACCCCAACTAACAGAGCCAGTTGCAATACGCTAAGGTAAGGGGGGCTTTATTTCAAGCCCCAACGAGTATTAATACATCACTTTATGGCCATAGCTTTCGAGAATACTTTTAACACGCTCCATGACTTCTTTTGTTGGTGGTCTCACCCCATCAAGTTTATATTCTTCACCCATAGTTTCCCACTTGTGTTTACCCAGCTCATGGTAAGGTAATAACTCGATTTTTTCGATATTACTCATATCTTTAGTAAACTCACCTAGCAGATGCACTGAGTGGTCATCATCACTCCAACCTGGCACAACGACATAGCGAACCCATGTTTTTTGATTACGTTTAGCCAGATAGCGAGCGAATTCAAGTGTACGCTGGTTGGATACACCCACTAATTTTTGGTGGATATCATCATTGATTTGTTTTAAATCGAGCATGACTAAATCAGTAACATCCATTAGTTCATCAATAACAGGGTCATAACGGCGCACAAAGCCATTCGTATCTAAGCAAGTATGGATATTTTCTTTTTTACAGGCGCGGAACCAATCGCGGACAAATTCTGCCTGCAAAATTGCCTCGCCACCGGATGCGGTAACACCACCACCGGTTGCATTCATAAAGTGGCGATAGGTAACTGCTTCTTTCATTAGTTCATCGACAGTCACAATTTGACCGCCGTGGGTATCCCATGTATCGCGGTTATGACAATACAGACAGCGCATTAGGCAGCCTTGGAAAAAGACAATAAAGCGGATCCCCGGACCATCGACGGTACCGCATGATTCAAAAGAGTGAATACGGCCAAGTACGGCAGGGGTTTCTGTCACATTAGTTGTCGCTATTGTTTTAGTTTTAGTATCATCGATAGACATAGCAGGCACTCCAAAATATCCGTCATACCGCAAACTTTAGAGAGAAAAATATCGTTGCTGGTATAGATAAAAAGACCCCATAAAACGGGGCCTTTAATTTACTTTATTTTAATAAGCTAATTATTACATTGTACTGGTGAAAGTACGAGTAATAACGTCTTGCTGTTGTTCTTTAGTCAGTGAGTTGAAACGCACTGCGTAACCAGATACACGGATAGTCAGTTGTGGGTATTTTTCTGGGTTTTCCATTGCATCTAACAGCATTTCACGGTTCATAACGTTAACGTTCAGGTGCTGACCGCCTTCGATAGACGCTTCATGGTGGAAGTAACCATCCATCAGACCTGCTAAGTTAGTTTTACGAACATCGTCATCTTTACCTAATGCATTTGGTACGATAGAGAAAGTATAAGAAATACCGTCTTTCGCGTAAGCAAATGGCAGTTTAGCAACAGAAGTTAACGATGCAACCGCACCTTTTTGGTCACGGCCGTGCATAGGGTTTGCACCTGGGCCAAACGGAGCACCTGCTCGACGACCATCAGGGGTATTACCTGTTTTCTTACCATACACAACGTTAGATGTGATAGTTAAGATTGACTGAGTTGGTACTGCGTTACGATAAGTAGGTAGTTTCTGAATTTTCTTCATGAAACGTTCAACTAAGTCACACGCGATATCATCTACACGAGAATCGTTATTACCGAATTGTGGATACTCGCCTTCGATTTCAAAGTCGATTGCAATACCGTCTTCATCACGAATTGGTTTAACTTTGGCATACTTAATCGCAGACAGTGAGTCAGCTGCAACAGACAGACCCGCAATACCACATGCCATTGTACGATAGACATCACGGTCATGCAGCGCCATTAGAGAAGCTTCATAGCTGTATTTGTCGTGCATGAAGTGGATGCAGTTCAGTGCAGTGACGTACTGAGTTGCTAACCAGTCCATAAAGCCATCCATTTGATTCATCACAGTATCGAAGTCAAGGACTTCGTCCATGATTGGCGCATGTTTAGGACCAACTTGCATTTTCAGTTTTTCATCGATACCACCATTGATGGTATACAGCATGGTTTTCGCTAAGTTAGCACGAGCACCGAAGAACTGCATTTGTTTACCAACAATCATTGGGCTAACACAACATGCAATAGCGTAGTCATCGTTGTTGAAATCTGGACGCATCAGGTCGTCGTTTTCATATTGAACTGATGAAGTATCGATAGAGACTTTTGCCGCATATTTTTTGAAATTCAATGGCAGTTTTTCTGACCACAAAATAGTCATGTTAGGCTCTGGAGATGGGCCCATGGTATACAGTGTGTTCAGGAAGCGGAACGTATTTTTGGTGACTAAAGTACGGCCATCAAGACCCATACCCGCTAATGATTCTGTTGCCCAAATTGGGTCACCAGAGAATAGCTCATCGTATTCAGGTGTACGTAAGAAACGTACCATACGCAGTTTCATGACTAAGTGGTCAATCAGTTCTTGCGCTTGTTGTTCAGTCAGTTTACCTGCTTCGATATCACGTTGGATATAAACGTCTAAGAACGTTGAAACACGACCAAATGACATTGCTGCACCATTTTGTGATTTCACTGCGGCTAAGTAACCGAAGTAAGTCCACTGTACAGCTTCTTGTGCATTTGTTGCTGGTGCAGAAATATCGTAACCGTATTTTGCAGCCATTTCTTTCATTTGACCCAATGCGCGGTGCTGTTCAGCAATTTCTTCGCGCAGTTGGATAGTCATTTGCAGGTCTTCACCTTTTTCTAATCTTTCTTGCAAAGAGGTGAATTGGTTAAATTTGTCTTTCATCAGGAAATCAATACCGTACAGTGCAACGCGACGGTAGTCACCGATGATACGACCACGGCCATATGCATCCGGTAGACCTGTTAAGATACCTGATTTACGGCATTTTAAGATGTCTGGTGTGTAAACGTCGAAAACACCTTGGTTGTGAGTCTTACGATATTCAGTGAAGATTTTTTTGATTTCTGGGTCTAAAGTGCGGTCATAAGCTTTACATGAGCCTTCAACCATTTTGATACCACCGAACGGGATAAGACCACGTTTCAGAGGGGCGTCAGTTTGTAAACCAACGATTTTTTCTAATTCTTTAGTAATGTAACCAGCATCATGGGAAGTGATAGTTGACGCAACATCTGTGTCAAAATCAACTGGCGCGTGAGTGCGGTTTTCGATTTTGATCCCTTCCATGACTTTATCCCACAGTGCGTCAGTCGCTGGGGTAGAGCCTGCTAAGAAAGATTCATCACCTTCATATGGAGTGTAGTTTTTCTGGATAAAATCACGTACATCGACGTTATCCTGCCAGTTACCTTGGTTAAAACCTTGCCATGCTAAAGCGAATTTTTCATTTAACTCGGACATGATACTTTTACCTTTTAACAATGGATCTTTTAAGGATCTTAATAAATCTTTTTGTGTGTGTCAGTGGCTATTAATGTTTTTGGCCACCACGTAAATGCATGAACCAATAAATGAGGCCGACTAAAATCGCGCCGCCAATAATATTTCCAATAGTGACTGGAATTAAGTTATCTGTAATAAAGTTTCCGACTGTTAGGTGCGAAAACTGCTCTGGTGACATATTGATTTGAGCCCAATACTCAGCAGGAGCAAATTCTTTAATCATAATCCCTAATGGGATCATAAACATATTTGCAATGCTATGTTCAAAACCGCTTGCTACAAACATAGCAACAGGCAGAACAAGAACAACCAGTTTATCAGTTAAGCTACGACCTGAATAACTCATCCAAACCGCAAGGCAGACCATTAAGTTTGCTAAAATTCCTAATGCAACAGCTTCAACAAAAGTATGGTGTAATTTATGGCTGGTGGTTTGTAAAACGTTAAGACCCCATAGCCCATTTGCTGCAGTATATTGCCCTGCGAACCAGATAATTGCGACAAAGAACAATGCACCAATTAAGTTACCAATGTAGACATGAAACCAATTACGGAACATTTGTCCCCAAGTGATCCTGCCTGTGGCTTTCGAAACAATAGTGAGTACGGTAGAAGTGAAAAGGTCGGCACCGCATACAACGACTAGCATCAGACCCAAGGAGAAACAAATCCCACCAATGAGCTTAGTAAAACCATAAGGCGCTTCAGCCGCCCCTGTAGTTGCAGTGATGTAAAATACAAATGCGATAGAGATAAAAATACCGGCAGTGAATGCTGACAAGTAAGTAATTGCAGGATGCTTATTCGCCTTATAAAAGGCCGCATCATCTGCGACTTGCGCCATTACAGCTGGTGGCAGTAAATTAAAAGGGTTGTCAGCTTTCATACCAACACTCTCTTACAAAGTTGATTAATTATAGCACGCAATAATAGTAACAAAGGGGATAAATGAGAAATTTGATGTGGATCATGAAGTCTCTAGAGAAAGCGGTCAAAATGGTTAATTAAATGTTAAAATTAACTGTAACTAAATGAAAAATAACATAAAAATATTTTTTAAAATTTATAAAATATTTTTATAAAGGCTATCTTAAGGCCATGATTAAGTAAAAAAATACGTGCAAATGTTAATTATTTAAGATGAATATGATCCGTTTAATATTTAATTTAACTTATGTGTATATATCCCCCTAACTTGTATAACTTTAATCTGATATACCACTTTTTAGTTAGTTATATTAACGAGCAATATTTATCTAACAATTATGCCAATTATAAGAAAATAATCTTTGATGGAAGCAACCAATGCTTTAAATTTTTATGAAGACGCTAAATTAGTTTTCAGTATAAAATTCAATATCTTCTAATGTATTTAGCTCTTGTTCGATGCGTTCACGGCTGTTGAGCAATGTTTTGATGACTTGATCAACTTTTTGTTTATCACTGCGGAAGGTCGGAATAGATACACTAATTGCTGCAATGATTTTATTACGTTGGCGCAATGCCACAGCATAGCAAGTTGTTTCTTCGTTAATTTCTTTATTGTCTACAGCATAGCCATTTTGGCTAACAATATTAAGTTGCTGGCGCAATTCAGGTAGAGTTTGCACACTATATTGAGTGAGTGGCGTAAAGCCAGAAGGGTATAGCTGAGCAATTTGTTGGTCAGTATAGTTAAAAATCATCGCTTTACCCAATGCTGAATAAATGGCGGGTAAGCGGGTTCCAATGTTAGAAATTAGTTGGACTTTTTGTGCAGATTGCACTTTGTCTATGTATAGTACATCAGCGCCATCTAAGATGCCCATTTGGCAAACTTCATTACACTCTTCAACAATTTGCGTCATCTCTCGATGTATCATTTTCAACCAATATGATTTTTCGAAAAATGAGCGGGAAAGAATTGAGCACGCAATGCCTAAATAGTAAAGCTGGCTCTTATCATCGTAATTGATATACCGAAACTCAGCCAATGTTTTTAAAATAGGGTAAATTGTCCCCTTTAAAATATTAGTTTTATCAGAAAGTTGTGTCAAAGAAAGCCCAGTATTTTCAGCCGCTAAAACTTGAAGTATCTCTAATACTCGAATTGTCGGCATGTGCTCCGTAGACATTGAACTATCTCCCTGATTAATTTTGCCGCTATTCTAGGTTTAAAATAACACGATGTAAATCGCCGTAGAAAAACGATTTATCTCATTTCCATCATGAATAAACCTGATATGAGCAATAAAAAGCCGTGATACTGCTCAAAATTTTTTAATAAAAAAAATAGATTTAATCTACCGTTATTATCCCTTTCATCAATTAAATCTCAATTAATCAATTCATTAAGTGAATAGTTAAAGTTAATGGATAAATTTGACTCCATCTAGAATTCGTGTTTATTTGATTGTGTTTTTATTTATGAATGCAGTTTGTATATATGAACAATGATTGATGAAGAAAAAGAATAATGGAGAAAAAAAGTATGGAAAGTCGTTATATTACCCCCGTAGTGACCGTTTTTGATGACAAGGGGCGAGTAGATCTTGAACAGAACTTACACGTTTATGACTCTTTGAAAGGAAAGGTGTCAGGTTTTGTGACGATGGGGAGTACTGGGGAGTTTTTTGCATTAAATATGCAGAATTCAAAAGCATTAATAGAACTTTGTGGCGGTTATCAAAAAGAAGGAATGCATGTTTATGCAGGGGCAAGCCGTCTAGACGTGAATGAATCCATTGAATTGGCTAATTTTGCCTATGAGCAGGAAATTGACGGTGTGATGATCATTAGCCCGTATTATTTCCCACTAGACGATGAAGGGGTTTACCGTTTTTACAGTACGATTGCGGAAAAAACACCCGCTAAAATTTTTATTTATAACTTCCCTGAGCGCACTGGCTACTCTGTTTCTCCTGAGGTTTGTCTTCGCTTAGCGGATAAATACACTAATATTGTTGGGCTAAAAGATACCATTCCTGACACTTCTCATACAGCTCAAGTGATTGAAACAGTAAAATCACGGCTCCCACATTTTGAAGTTTATGCAGGCTATGACAATAACTTTGCTCATGTCGTGTTGTCTGGCGGAAGTGGCTGTATCGGCGGTTTATCGAATATTTTCCCTCAATTTTTTGCATCATGGATGCAGGCTTTTGCTCAAGGTGATTTAGCATTAGTCGCAAAATATCAGCAACGCGTCGACCAATTAATGGCGATTTATGGGGTGAATACGCCATTTATTCCAACATTTAAAAAAGCGTTACAACTCAAAGGGGTGATTAATTCTGATCATTGCACATCACCATTTATTGGATTGAATAGTACACAGATAGAGCAGCTTCAGCAGCTATTGGCACTTGCTGACGCACCGCTCTAATCTTTCCTGAATCCAAAACATAGAACATCTTACTGACAGGGAAAAAATATCATGGCAACGATAAAAGCTTATAACAATCCCGTTTTAAATTCTGCGATAGCCAAATCGTGGAAGCGTTTAGTCCCCCTGATGTTTATTTTGTATTTTGTTGCATTCATTGACCGAGTGAATGTTGGTTTTGCCAAAGATGCCATGCAAGTGGATATTGGCTTATCAGATTCTGCCTTTGCATTTGGTGCAGGGATTTTCTTTGCTGCGTATGCATTATTTGGCATTCCCGCAAACTTGATTTTAAATAAAATAGGCGCCCAAAAATGGCTCAGTATTACGACGGTCATTTGGGGGGTTCTTTCTGCAATGACAGGGTTTGTTACCAATGAAACGCAATTTATTATTTTGCGTTTTTTACTTGGGCTGGGTGAAGCTGGGTTTTATCCAGGGATCTTATTACTAGCTTCTATTTATTTTCCAAATAATGTTCGTGGCTCAGTGATTGGTATTTTTGTTCTTGGTGTGCCACTTGCGTTAACTTTAGGTTCACCGTTATCAGGAGCTTTGCTTGAATTACATGGTTGGTTAGGTCGTCCGGGATGGTTCTGGATGTTTGTTATTGAAGGCTTACCCGCGATTGTTATTGGTATCTTTGCATTCTTTTATCTGGATGATAGCCCCGAAAAAGCGCGTTTTCTTACTGATGAAGAGAAAAAAGCACTGACAGAGCAGTTAGCAAAAGAAAATGAAAAAACAGAAACAACATCGGTATTATCTGCACTGAAAAATGCCAAAGTATGGCACTTGGCATTGATTTACGGCACGATCCAAATTTCAGTGTATGGTTTGATGTTCTTTTTACCTTCTCAAGTTGCATCCCTCATGGGGGAAAGCCTAGGCTTTAAACAATCACTGGTGGCTGCAATCCCTTGGGCTTGTTCTGCATTCGGGGTGTATTTTATCCCTCGTATTGCTGACAGGTACCCAAATCGTCGCATCGAAATCTCTGTTGTGTGTATGCTAGCAGCCGCTTTAGGTCTTGCATTATCTGCATTTGCGAGTCCGGTATTCGCTATTGCAGCTCTCTGTTTAAGTGCGGTAGGTTTTTTATCAGTGCAACCGATTTTTTGGACATTTCCTCCACAGCTATTGAGCGGCCCAGCACTTGCTGCAGGGATCGGCTTTTGTACTACGATGGGGGCATTTTGCTCATTCCTTGCGCCAATCATTCGCGTTGAGGTCGATAAAATGATGAATAGTACTACCGCGGGTATTGTCACTTTAGCGGTGATCACTGTGGGGTGCGCATTGCTTATTGGGTTACTAAAAAAGAATACACATAAAAAAAATATTAAGGCGTTACCGTCAAATTAATAGCTTGATTTCTGGAAGGTGAAACATGCAAAAAATATTAAGAATAGATGAAAGTGATAATCTGATTGTAGCGCTGAAAGACTTACATGCAGGTGAGACTTATCAATGGGGAAATGAAAGCGTTACGTTAGTGACAGAGGTCAAAGCCAAGCACAAATTTGCCCTTGAAGCTATCCCTGTTGATGGCATTGTGTCTATGTATGGTACGGCAGTAGGGAAAGCCACAAAAGCTATCGCAAAAGGTGAGGCGATTACGGTTGATAATATCCGCCACTATGCTGCACCTGTTTCGTTAGAACAAGAGCCTTATGAATGGCTGGCCCCAGATGTTTCACAATATAAGGGGCGTACATTTAAAGGGTATTTACGGGATGATGGCCGCGTTGGTACGGCTAATTACTGGTTAATTTTTCCATTAGTGTTTTGTGAAAACCGCAATGTGACTAAGTTGACTGATGCTCTTAATAACGCATTGGGTTACAGCAATAATAGCTTAAAAAGTTTCGCACTTGATTTAACGGCAGGCGCACAAGAGGCAATCACTAAGCCAAAACTATTTCCACATATAGAAGGTGTTCGCTGTATTACTGTAACCAGCGGGTGCGGTGGGGCAACGTCAGACAGCAAAACGATGTGTGATGTGCTTGCGGCTTATGCAGACCATCCTAATGTCATTGGGATCACTGTATTTAGTTTAGGTTGTGAAAAAGCACAGCGGGACATGTTCAAAGAATCACTTTTTGCCCGTAATCCTAACTTTGATAAACCGACGCTGTATTTCCGTCAACAAGAATGGAACAGCGAGGAACAAATGATGCAAACGGCATTAAAGCAAACGTATGAGAGCATGAAAGCAGTTAAGCCTCAGTCTCGGGTTGATGTCCCTCTATCATATTTAAAACTAGGTGTTAAATGCGGGGCATCTGATGGTTTTTCAGGGATTTCTGGTAACCCTGCAATGGGGTTAGTTTCTGATTGGTTAGTGACTCTTGGCGGTGCATCTGGTTTAGCGGAATTCCCCGAACTCTGTGGTGCTGAAGGGGATATGGTGAAACGCTGTATCGCTTTTGATGATAAAAAGAAATTCCTTGAACTAATGGAACGCTATGAAAAAACGGCAAATTTCTTTAGTACGACCATTGCAGATAACCCAAGTCCGGGCAATATTGCAGATGGGTTGATAACAGATGCAATTAAATCAACGGGAGCGGCTAAAAAGGGGGGAACATCGCCAATTAGTGCGGTGTGTGATTATGCAGAGCCAATGCCAAATAGTGGGTTATCGTTAGTTTGTACGCCCGGTAACGATGTGGATGCGGTTACGGGGTTAGTGGCTGCGGGATGTAATGTGGTTATCTTCTCGACGGGTCTTGGTACGCCGACAGGGAACCCAATTGTTCCGGTGTTGAAAATATCCACAAATAGCGCAATAGCAGAGCGTTTATCGGATATGATTGATTATGATTGCGGGCCAATTATAGAGGGTGTCCCATTACCGACGATAAGCGAAGGGTTGTTTGAGCGTGTTATTGAAACGGCGAGTGGGGACTATAAAGTCAAAGCAGACCGTTTAGAGCAGTATGATTTTTTACTGTGGAAACGTTCACTCGATTTATAAGTTATTTAGAATAAAACTAAATATTGACGGGGTAATGATACCCCGTCAATAAACTAATACCTATTATGCGTTGTCTCTTTTCGCTTTTTGTAGTTTTTCATAAGCGGCAAGCAAGGCTTGATGTGCAGGTAACGCTTTTAGTTCATCGTCAATGGACCACAAACCATAGAAACATGATTCACCCGCAAGAGCCGCAGATGCTGCATCCACCGCTTCTTTCCCATACATACGAACAAATGCGTTGTAGTATTGAGTAGGCTCACGCTGTTCTTCTTGAGAAAGCAACAGCAGGGTTTGCAAACAACGATAATAATTCGCACGCTCTGCAGTAAATACTGAACTGTTGAAATCTTGCGTCCACTCAACCCAAGCTAATGCTTGCTCAAGGTCACCACCAGCCAGTGCTAGCATGGATTTTAGCTCACCAATACGCAGGTTGCTCCAGCCGTTATCTTTACCCACAGCTAAACCAAGTAGCTCACGGACACGGGTGAAGTCGTCTAGACCGTCATCATCTAATTGCTCAATAAGGGCAAGGTAGTCTTGCTTTTCCCATTGGCTATCCGGCAAATTAATAATAGTATCGCGTAAATAAGCCCCCATCGCATTATTGGCGATATGTAGGTCTTCAACCGGGTAAATATCAGACATACCCGGTACTAAGATACGGCATGCGTATACGCCTAAATGGTTATAGTCCGCAATATACACTTCTGCATCTAAGGTATTGAAGATACTGATAAGCGTTGCAAATTCTTCTTGGGTTGTCCCTTTGAAACTCCAATCTGCAAATGCATAATCCGCATCATCTTTGAATAGATCCCAGCTAATTAAACCACTTGAATCAATAAAGTGAGTTTCAAGATTGGTGTGTTCAGCCACTTCTTCGTCATCAAACGTTGGGGCATTGAATACATCGAGGTCTTTTAAGCCACGACCTTGCAGTAATTCAGTGACGGTACGTTCAAGGGCAACACCAAAGTCAGGGTGAGCTCCAAATGAGGCAAAACAAGTGCCATTTTGTGGGTTAAATAACACGACACAAATGACAGGGTATTTCCCACCTAATGAAGCGTCGTAGCAGAAAATTGGGAAGCCTTCTTTTTCAAGGGTATCAATAGCTTCAACTACGCTAGGATAACGTGCCATCACGTCTGCTGGGATCGTTGGTAAGCTGATACTTTCTGCGATAATTTTGTTTTTTACAAAACGTTCAAAGACTTCAGAAAGGCCTTGTACTCGGGCTTCATTCGCTGTATTTCCCGCAGACATACCGTTAGAAACGTATAAATTGCCAACGATATTCATTGGAATATAAACCGTTTTATCGTCTGATTGGCGGGTAAATGGTAGGGCGCAAATACCCCGTTCTTCATTACCTGATTGCAAATCAATTAATTGGCTTGCTGCTAATGCGTTATCTGGGTCATAGAATTTGAGCAGACGGCTATCTAATAAGCCTTCAGGCAAGCTGTCATCTTCTGTCAGTGGGAACCATTTTTCATTGGGATAATGAACAAAGTCCCCTTCAGAAATCGCTTTACCTAAGTAAAAGTCAGCAAAGAAGTAGTTAGTTGATAAACGTTCAAAATACTCGCCAAGTGCAGAGGCTAATGCCGCTTTTTTGCTCGCACCTTTGCCATTAGTAAAGCAAAGAGGGCATTCTTTATCGCGAATATGTACTGACCAAACGTTTGGTACAGGGTTTAACCAAGATGCTTCTTCAATATCAAACCCCAATTTTTTTAATTTGGTTTGAAATGCATCGATGGAATCTTCAAGAGCGGCATCTTTGCCGGGTATAAAAGTTTGGCTCATTGTCAGTCACTTGTGAGTAGGGTGTTTCAAACGGGCTATGATACGGATTTTTGTCGTCAGCCTCACGCTTTTTATTCGTTCATAGAGAAATCATCTTAAAATTCATTATTTATCGTAAAATAATTATATAGATCACATAAAACCCAGTACAAATACACATAATAACTGAAGTTTATTAATGAAAGGAAATTAAGATGAAAAACAGAAATAAAGCGCTGCTCGCGACACTGGTTTCATTGTTTGCCGTATCAGCAATTGCCCAACCCAATATTACGGTATTAGCGACGGGAGGGACTATTGCTGGAGGCGGAGATTCAGCAACCTCTTCAAACTACCAAGCAGGTAAAGTCGGGATTGACGCATTAATTAATGCTGTTCCTGAAACTAAAAAAATTGCTAATTTAAGTGGTGAGCAGTTGGTGAATATCGGTTCCCAAGATATGAATGACCAAGTTTGGCTAACACTGGCTAAAAAGATTAATCAAGATTGTGATAAAACTGATGGTTTTGTGATCACTCATGGGACTGATACATTAGAAGAAACCGCTTTTTTTCTCGATTTAACCACGAGTTGTAAAAAACCTATTGTATTAGTGGGGGCAATGCGCCCCTCAACGGCGTTAGGTGCCGACGGCCCGCTTAATTTGTATAACGCCGTCGTTTTAGCGACAGACAAATCAGCAGGGCAGCGTGGGGTTTTAATGGCTATGAATGATAAAGTTGTTCAAGGCCGCAATGTGATGAAAATGAGTACTACAGAAGTACAAGCGTTTGATGCAGTGAACTCGGGAGCCGAAGGGTTTATTCATGATGGTAAAGTGACGTACTTCCAAGCTGCCCAGCCCCGTAGTGATAAGGCGGTATTTGATGTGAGTAAACTCGAAAAACTACCGATGGTGGGTATTGTTTATAATTATGCTAATGCCTCCGCAGCACCAGTTAAAGCACTTAGAGAAGAAGGGGTTGAGGGGATAGTAAGTGCGGGAGTCGGTAATGGTAATATGTATAAAACAGTATTTGATGCCTTAGCAAACGCAGCAAAAGAAGATGTTGTGGTCGTGCGTTCAAGCCGTGTACCAACAGGCTATACCACACGCAATGCGGAAGTTGATGATAACTTATATGGCTTTGTAGCATCAGAACGGTTAAACCCACAAAAAGCACGGGTTTTACTACAATTAGCCTTGACGCAAACGAAGGATGCAAAACAAATTCAAGAACTATTTGAACAATATTAACCATGCATAGAAGGCGGTGAGTTTACCGCCTTCTAGTTACTGACCTTTCATTCTGTTAGCAACGATATTTGCCGTCATTAAGGCAAGTAACGGGATCAGTGAAAACACAGCAAATAGCCAACTCGCTGAGGATTGCGCCCCTTCAACTCCCCCTGGTACTGATAACCCTGCAAGGTTGGCGATTAACCCAGCTAAAGATGCGCCAAACGCAGTGGAGAATAGCTGCAATGTGGTAATCGCTGAAGAGGCTTTTTGTGATTCAGGGCCGATAGAAACTTGCAGGACACGGGTTAGCAAATGTGGCCAAGCTGCGCCGATACTAGCTCCTGTTGTGAATAATGCTAAGCAGATTATCCAGATTTGCAGCGTTTCAATCTGCCAAATGTTTGTTATGAAAAGTGCTAAAATAGCTAATGCACTAAAGGTAATAAAAGGGCCTATTTGTATAGTTTTTATCGCATGTTCGGGTTTGCATGAAGACGAGATAATGGCAGAACATGACCATCCTGCTCCAACTAAGGCGGCCAAGTAGCCTGACATTAATGGAGCAACACCATGAAGGGTTTGTAAAAAATAAGGGACAAAAACTTCTGTTTGCACACTTAGCCCTAATAGCGCCATCGTGAGGTAAATAGGAGCAAGTTGTGCTTTGTAATGGAATGTACCTTGGGGAAATAGTGTATTTTCGGCTGTCCGTTCAAGTTTAACTAATCGTATACATAATAAAATGGCAATTAACATCCCAAGAATAGGAATTAGACTTGCTTTACTTAGACTTCCAAGTGAAATAGCCAATACTGCGGCAGAAAGTAGCAACAAAGCTTGCAGTGGGATTGGGTCTTGAGGGCATTTTTCAGTTAAATTATGACTTGGTAAAATCAACCACGTTAGCCATAAATAAGGTATCCCAACAAATACTAAGCACCAAAATGCACCGCGCCAGATATCATATTCAGCAAAAAAACCACCTAATGCGGGGCCCAGTAATGTTGCCATCCCCCACATACTCGACATCATGGCTAATACTTTTGACCATAGGTGCTGAGGGAAAACAATATGCACCATTGAGTAGGAAAGTGTCAGTAATATTCCCCCGCCTGCTCCTTGAATAATCCGGCCAAGCAACATGATAAACATAGAAGGCGTTATGGCACAAATAACAGAGCCAATTAGGAAGATAGCAGTAGCGAGTAAATAACTCCGTTTAGGACCGAGATGGTTTAAAATCCGAGAGGTTAGTGCAGAAAGAATAATGGATGAAAGGATAAATAAAGTTGTATTCCATGCATAGAATCGGATACCACCAATATCCCTAACGACAGAAGGGAGCGTTGTGATAGTGATATAAACATTAATCGCATGTAGGCAAATGCCCCCTGCTAACGCTAGAGTTAGCCAAAGGTTTTTACCCGTAAGGAGTACGCTCCAGCCTTGTTCGTTATTCTGAGTCATCCATTTTCTCTAATATGTGAAATAAATTAAGAAAACCCAACTAAATATGCTTATACCAGTTATACATTTTTATTCAATTAGGTCAATGTGGTGATATAACTTAAGCAATTACTATAAAATTAAGATAAATAAATCATTAGATAGCTATTTATTGAATTGTTTTTTAACCCAGGCTGTTATTAGTACATGTTTAATTTTCATTATTTATCAATTGGTTACATTTTATTTTTTATTGAGTAATCAATATTGATAACCATCACTAAAAAAAATTAATGTGTCGCTGATCATATTTTGGCAACAAAGCCAGTATCTGTGTTGATAATTCGCGTCGCAAAAAATAGGCTAAATACATCACAAATAGCTTAAGTTATTGTGAATTATTAGATTTAAAAGGAAAGTTAAATCGTATTTCGGCCGAAAAATTAAAACTAAAAATTATTAGAGGAATACAAGAATGGTTAATAAACATGTCAATACTGGCAGGAAACTGCTCGTCTTAAAAATAGCCATCGCTATGCTGCCAATTGGTTATCATCCTATCATGCAAGCAGAGCAATTTTTGGAAGATTCGACACTAAAAGGTGGACTCTACTATTGGCAAAGGGATCGTTCACGTAAAGATTTAGACCCAAATAGCGACAAATATAAAAAATATGCAGATAACCTTAAGCACTCGACTTTCAACGCTAGCCTTGATTTTTCCTCAGGTTATTTTCAGGACTTTATTGGCTTAGATTTGGCTGGTTTTACCGCAATCGAATTATCCAATAGTGGGCCTGCGGCTCCCAATGAAATTGGTTTCAGTGATGCAAAGACACGCTGGGATGAAAAATATAAAGGCGACCGCAGTGGTGTGAGTATTTATAAAGCCGCGGCAAAAATGAAGTATGGGCCTTTTTGGGGAAGAGGGGGCTATATTCAACCAACAGGGCAAACACTGCTTGCTTCTCATTGGAGCTATATGCCAGGAACTTACCGAGGGGTAGAGGTTGGTGGGGTATTTGATTTTGAGCAAAGTGGTGAACTTAGCATGTCGTACATATGGGCTGACCGCTATAAAGCCCCTTGGTATCGTGATATGTACAATTTCCGAGAAGCGGATGGTAAAACAGGGATCAGTTATTTACATGCTATTGGTTTTAAATATGATTTTAAAAATTCATTAGTGTTAGAAGGTTCATACGGTCAAGCAAAGGATTATATGGACCAGTATTTTGCGAAGGTATCATATGCAGTACCTGTAGTTGACCGCGATTTACGTCTTTCTTATCAATTTTATGGCTCGAAAGATAAAGTTTCAGACGGTGGCGTTAATGACGTATACGATGGTTTAGCATGGTTACAAGCGATGACATTAGGTTATACCTATGACGAATTCGATTTTAAGGTTGAAGGGACATATGTTAAAGCTGAAGGAAACCAAGGTTATTTTTTACAACGTATGACACCGGGTTGGGCGACGTCAAACGGCCGTATGGATATATGGTGGGATGGCCGCTCTGATTGGAATGCGAACAATGAAAAAGCGGTGTATGCAGGTGTAATGTATGATTTAAAAAATTGGGATTTAGCAGGGTGGAAAGTTGGGACATCCTATATTTATGGTTGGGATGCAAAACCGAGCACTAACTCACAATACGCTCAGGATGTGCGTTTAAGAGAAAGCGCTTGGAACTTTGATATTTTATATACAGTACAATCAGGCCGTGCAAAAGACACACTATTTAAGTTGCACTTTACTAAATATGATAACCATACAGATATTCCTAGCTATGGCGGTGGTTATGGCAATATCTTCCAAGATGAAAAAGATATTAAATTTATGGTGATGATGCCATTTACTGTATTTTAATATCAATTTTTTTGAGAGTAGATTGCTGCTTTAAATTAATTATTTTGGCAGTGATCTACTAAAAATAGGAATAACATACAGACTAAATATTAAATGATGTAATGAAATAGTTAATTATACGTATATTAAGGGAATGGTGATTGAATAAAAAAGGTGAATATATTTCACCTTTTTTGAATGGTTAAAACAATACTTAGATTTATTAATAATTATATAGAAGCGATGTCTTTATCGATGTTATCGGTAGGGGTGTGAAGGTCGTGTTTTACCCTATCTTTTAATTGGGTTACTTTTTCATTATGTAAAGTAGCCTCTTTTACTTTTGCTTGCCCTGATAAAATACCACCTTTCTTAATAGATAAATTACTATATTGAATGGTTCCATGAATTTCACCATTATTTTCGATGCTTATCGAATCAGATAAACATTCCCCTTCAACTCGCCCGTTAACAATCAACTCTTTACTGGTAATGTTCCCAGTAACTTGGCCATTTAACATGACCTTCACTGTATTATTTTTCCCTATAATGTTACCAATCACTTTGCCATAAATATGTACTTGTTCATTAGAGGTAATATTACCTTCAAAAATGACATCCCTTGAGATGATGGTATTGGATTTCTCTTCACTTATAGTCGGGGTTGCTATTGTAATCTGTTCTTCTAGCTTAGCGGGTGCTTCGGGCGTGCTAGCGGTTGGTGTTGGGGTTACTTCAGGGGTTGGTTTGTTTTGTCTTTTGGTGAACATTTTACTTACCTTTTTTTGATTGAAGTGTAATATCAAGAACAAAATTGATAATACAAATGAAAATAAGGTGATGGCAGAGTAACTAAAAAACCATCCTATCAAAGTAAGAAACCAGAAGAAAAAACTAGTATTAAGAAAAAGGTAGGTTTTTTTCATCAGTTAATCTCTTACAAAATGACTAAAGCTACATAAATGAGTTTAGTCAAAAAAAATGACTACACAAAAAAAATGTAATATAACGTCTTCGTTACAGACTAAAGAATAACTGTAATTTAAGATAATACAATTATAATGAGTTAATAAGCTAAATACATATAAATTTTATATTATTGATATATTGGAAATCATCTATGATGATATTTATGTACCTATACTAATAAAGGCAGCATAATTTCTAATATAAGAAAATTCATATGTAAAATAATATAAAGGATTTGGGTTGAATTGCAACTTATTATCGAGCGCTAAATATGCAAGCTCTGTGCTGATATTTGGCGATTTAAGTGAAAGTTGTCAGAAGATTAGTGAGCTTAATCACCAATATAGTGTGAATAACAATATAATTTATGGAAATAAAAACCCCTGATAACATTTAGCAATAGCATGGTTATCAGGGGTTTTTCGTTTGTCGCTACTATGATTTATTCATAGGGTAGCAATACCTTGTGATTCTTTTACTCTTTTGCTTCGTGTGCGTCAGCATTTTCACGGCAATCACCATCTGCGCAATGGCCATATAGATATAAACTATGGTTAGATAATTTAATACCATGGCGAGCGGCGATATTTTTCTGGCGAGTTTCAATAGATTCGTCAGTAAACTCAATCACTTTGCCACAATCTAAACAGATTAAGTGGTCATGGTGATGCTGCTGAGTTAATTCGAATACAGATTTTCCACCCTCAAAGTTATGGCGGGTTACGATACCTGCATCATCAAACTGGTTTAATACACGGTATACGGTAGCTAGCCCGATCTCTTCGCCCATGTCGATCAGCTTTTTATAGAGATCTTCCGCACTGACGTGGTGGCACTCAGGCTCTTGAAGTACTTCCAAAATCTTAAGTCTTGGAAGAGTGACTTTGAGTCCAGCATTTTTCAATGCTTTATTGTTGTCTGTCATGCGGGTTTGTCCTGTATCTTAAATCATAAATTTAACAATAATGAGACGTTTTTAACATAAATTCAGTTGTCTTCTAAACTGTTTTACAATTATAGGCATGGAAAATAAAAATAGAAACCATGCTTTGTCTCATTATTTTGATAATCTCTTGAGAGCCTATCCTATTAGGATGCTTTATCGGCTATTTTAGACTAGATCACTTGTTTGAATGATGTGTTTAGAGCGACAAGTGAGCTGATCTATGGGTTAGGCTCTATTTCATATGCCTTAGCCGATAATTTCTGCTAAGGACATTTCTTCAGAGATTTGTTTTACCCATGCATCGACACGTTCATCAGTTAGTTCAGGCTGACGATCTTCATCAATGGCTAAACCAATAAAGTGATTGTCATCTGCCATACCTTTGGATACTTCAAAGTGGTAACCTTCAGTTGGCCAATGACCCACAATAACAGCACCACGAGGTTCGATGATATCGCGAATGGTTCCCATCGCATCACAGAAATATTCTGCGTAGTCTTCTTGGTCTCCACAACCAAATAAGGCGACAAGTTTACCTTCAAAATCAATTTCTTCGAGAGTTGGGAAAAAATCATCCCAATCACATTGAGCTTCACCATAATACCAAGTAGGAATACCCAGAAGTAGAATGTCAAAAGCTTCGATATCTTCTTTGCTACATTTAGCAATATCATGAACTTCTGCTACATCTTTGCCTAGTCTTTCTTGGATCATTTTGGCAATATTTTCTGTGTTACCTGTGTCACTTCCGAAGAAAATGCCTATGACTGCCATAAAGTGATTAACCTCTTGTTTTTCTAAGGGAGATAGAAGTTAGTGCTGATCTTCTATAGCTCTTTTAGAACGAAAATAAATATAATATTACGCCTTATTCTGGCGAAAAAATGCGTCTAAGTCTGTCAAATTTGTGTGATTTATCAAGATGACACTATTTGCGTATCGCTTCATTAACCTGTTCAAGTTGTGACATCAAAATTTCTTCGATCAATTCACTACGGCTTATATTTTTATCTTCAGCTAATTGGTTCAATACAGCGACAGCTTCTTCATTCAGTTTTAACTCAACTCTACGCAATCCTTTGACTTTATCGCGTTTTAGCTGGTTACGTTTGTTGATCCTTAATTGTTCATCCCGTGATAGCGGGCTTGTCTTAGGTCGCCCAGGCCTTCGTTCCTCAGCGAACAAATCCAGAGTAGTACGATCAGTTTGTTCTTTTGCCATGTCTATAACTGCTAAAGGGGTGTGCCAGTAATTCAGCGCGCAATGATACCCTAGCTAATCCCCTAGTGCTATAGCTGCATACTAGGCTAGTGTATTCAATAGGTTAAAAAAAACACACATTTAACAAAAAAGCACCACTTACAGTATGGGTGGTGCTTTTTTAGACATAATCATTGTGTCTGTTGCTGCCATAAGTTGGCATACAGGCCTTTTAATTTGAGTAAATTCTCATGAGTATCCATTTCTGTCACTTCCCCATGGCAAATAACACAAATTTTATCAGCATGCATAATAGTGTTAAGTCGATGAGCAATACTAATAACGGTTCTGCCTTGGGTGATTAGCGGCATATTTGCCATAATTGCCGCTTCTGACTCGTAATCTAAAGTCGAAGTGATTTTGAATTTTGGATGTGTGAAATTAATCGTTTAACATCAGCCAGTTAAAAGTGTTAGATGTGGCTTTTGACTGGCTTCATTCTTCGACTGTGTCGAGATTGTGACATGCTCACTATATTTGGTTAAATGTTGACCGCTAAAGTGTGCGTATTTCTGAACCATTTCTAAAGTCTCCCATCCTCCCATTTCTTTTAACACCATCAGTGGAGTTCCACTTTGTGCGTGCCAACTTGCCCATGTATGTCTGAGGTCGTGAAAAGTGAAATCAGTTATGCCAGAATCAGCCAATGCCTGGTAATAGCATTCACGATAATAGTTACTCCTTCGCTTTCCTTCGTTGGAAAACACATAGTCACCATCTTTTTCAATCCCATTTAGAATTTCAATGGCCACATCATTTAGAGGAACCGGTCTAGCTCGTCCTGACTTTGCATTATCTGCAGTTACATGAGCAACTCTTCTAACTAGGTCTACACTTTTCCATTTAAGCGATAATATCTCGCTTTTTCTCATACCCGTTAAAATAGCAATAGAAACAAAATCCTTCATCCACTTAACTTTGATGTTAGACAGTAGTAGTTCAGCTTCCCACTTTTCTAACCATCGAACCCTAACAGTGGGCTCTTTCATCCGTGGTATATAGGATGACTTGGTTAACCACCCCATTTTGTGTGCCAATGAAAAAGCCCTTAAAACAAAAGAGCGATATCTATTCTTTGTTGCACTTGTTAACTTACGCTTAGTAATGGGGCTATAATCCGGAATTGCATTTGCTATATCATCACTAGTGATTGATGAGAGCTTTTTTCCACCTAAAATAGCGATAAAATACTTAGAGTAAGCTTGCTTAGTTTTAAAGCTTGTTTGCCCCTTGGCATCCTTAAGAGCCAAAATGATTGCATCTTCAAATATCCGATCTGGTTGCTTATCAAGCTTATCCTGCTGCCACAGGTCATGCTTTAGTTTGTCGTGATATTCTTGTGCTTTTATTTTGTCTGAGGTGCCAGTAGAGCGTCTAATTCTCTCGCCAGTTGGGGTGGATACATCGACCCAATACTTGCTGCCTCTTTTGTATATTGGCATTTGGTTTTCCTCTTACTACCGACCAAAGCCAGCCGATAGACATTATTGTCGTTAAACTGCGCCTGTTCAAACTTTTTTAGGCTTTCCTTGTTTGCACGCCAAGAGCCACCAACTCTAAACATGTAATATTTTGATGGCTTCCTGTATATAGTGCTTTTTGATAGGTTCAATAGCTTCGAGTATTCTTCTACTGTGTAATATGAGTCATCCACTATTAATCTCCTTATCGATAGAGTTGACGTAATAAGTCAACCACATGATCGGTGGGAATTTCTTATGCTTTTCGCTGAGTGTTAATTGAAACTTCGGAAGGTAATCTTTGAGTATTGCAGTGCTTTGTTTGTCGCTGAGTTTTTTGAGTTGCTTTAATTTGTCTCTGCATTCACGGGCTATCTTTCGGCGTCCGTTCTCAAGCGTTACATCATCCATTTTTCCGCTTATATTGCTCATCATCATCTCCGCAATCTTTGCTGCAATATGCACTATTTGGTGCTGCTGGCATTTCTTCACACCATACGCACATTCCGTTTATTGATTTAACTATTGGCTGGCGATTTGATAATGCTGCTTGAATGTGTAATTGTTCTAGTTCATTTGCTGAGTCGATAATATCCATAATTCACCTATGCTATTTTCCATTCATTAATAAATAAACTTCCATGGCAATTCGATAATAATTATCACCATTAACTTCTATGCAATGATTGTTAAATTGACGAGCTGACCAAGTATTATTAACTCGAACCATGCTGATACCATTATCAATAATAATCGGCATTGCGTCCGCAGGGTTGTTGCAGGGGTCGTATACTGAATCATTACCAGCATTTAAAACTTTGTCTTTAATTACATAGTGTGGAATGAGTAACTTTTCAGCAACCTTTTTATTAATCTCGAAGTCAGAGAGCTTGGTGTATTTATTCATTGATCAACTCCAATTCACCTTGTGCGAAATACGTTTCAATACCATCAGGAAAATTAACTCCAATATTTAAAGTTTCACTATTATCAATCGATGTTACTTCGCATTCATAACCAACAAGATTAGAGCCGAGAATATCTTTAACCACTCTAACTTTATCGCCGATTTTAAATTTCATCTCTTATTATCTCCCCGCAAACTATCTCAACATCCCGCACCTGCATTATCTTCATAGCACGGCTCTCGCATTCTTGCTGTGTGTATATTTGCTCAGATACAGGCACAGCAGAACCCTGTATTAGCATGAGTAATACATATCCGATTATTTGCATGGTTATTTAATCTAATTTATATATAGGAATTACTTTATTATATTGCTGCTTGGAAGAGGTTATTGCATCGCTATTTTCTGATAATGAATTCAATCCATCTTCCGATATATAACCAACAGGCTCCAAACTATTAATTAAACTCTCGCGTGATGCTTGCCATGCATCCCACGCTGTTCTGGTTACAATGTAAAAATAATTACCGCGCTGGTCTCTTTTTAATTGGTCTAAATGGTTATTCTGATTTACGCTAAACCACGCTTCAAATTCCCGCCTTGATTTATCCATCACTCCACCTTTTTAAACGTTATTACCCATACCCATTCGTTATTAATCCAGCTATCAGTTCCGTATATTGCATTCCACATCAAAGCAAACTCAGATGAGTAAGCGTTTTCATATCCCTCGAAACCTTCAGCTTTAGCATCGCTTTCACTGATATAATTTACTTGCTGCAACCAAACATCAGTAATCTCAATTTCCCCTTTGATATTACCTTCCTTGTCAGCAGCGCTGATGATGTCGCCAATCTCACCATATGGGCAATCAACATCAACAAAACCATGCCTCCATGCCGCACATACTTGCTCTGATAAGGTGTAACCTTCTTGCCATGCGCCAAGCTTGCGTAACTCTTCCTCGGTTACTTTTGGCTGTGGCTCAATCGGTCTACGTGTCTGCGTTTTCTTACCATCCATGACAGCGGCTAACATTGCATCGTTAAACTTGATTCTGTCTTTCATTATTACATTACTCCATATAATAAGTATTTTTACTTACAAATATAATAATCTGTACAGCCATATTTTAACTTCTTTTCTTTTAAAAACATGGTGTTATTATTGGTTTTCCTTTTGACTACTAATGGTGAATGATATGATTTGTATGGCGTGCATTATTGATAAAAAAATAAGTAAACTAAGAACGGTTGAAATCCATAATTCTGAGTTATTGGATGGTACTGTTAATTTTCCTCTTATTGGAAATGACAAAGCCTTTTCTTATTTTGTTGAAGGGGATAGGTTTGATTTAGTCCCGCTGTATCCTCCGCAAAGATTACTAGCTGAGGTTGTATCCATTAGTAAAGATGGATACGTTAATGCTAGATTTATCTAGAATTTAATTGCCAAGGATTGGCATTCACTCCTCTTATTGCATCTATTTAATCGATATGATTAAAATAATTCATCATTGTTTTTAATTTATGACCTATAGTTAATTTGAACTTTCTAATTATTTTTGTAGTCCTCGCCGATTCTCCCTGTGTCGGCATTTTTTTATCTACTTCCTTGCTAAATTCCATGGCTTAACTATTCTTAAATTGCTTACACAGATAAATTATAAGTTTCATTCCTGCACGTCCCCTTGCCGTCAGCTCCGTGGCGGCTTTTTTATTCATTGCATCCCTGCGAGTTAATGGCGATTCTTTAATCCGTAGTAATAACCTCGCCTTAACCATCTCTCTATTTTCTTTACCACCCCGTGTTTAGCTCTAATTTCGTCAGGAATGCATGATGTATACTCTATTAAATTCAATTGCTTTCTTTTCGTGCCACAATTAATTCCAGCTTTAATGTATTCACTGCGATATTTTTTTAGCCATTCGTCTGAATTGCAGTTGGGACAAGGCCTGCTTTCATCTGAATAATCGTAATAGTCACTATGATTGTCGATATATAAGCGACCTCCGACGCATTTACCTGTCCTATGGCTTCCATAGTTGCACGAGTATTGAGTTTTGTTTTTCATATCTATCTCCTGTTTGCATCCTTGCAAATATATCCTTTGGTTAAATCACATAGGGAAGTGTTAGAAGGGTATTGGGTCGCTTTCCCAATCCATCGGTGGCTCATTCTGCGGCGCTTGCTGTGGCTGCTGAGGCTGTCGCGCTGGCTGCTGGCCTCCTGCCTGATTATTGCCACCGTTACCACCTAGCATTTGCATAGAGCCGCCGATATTTACGACCACTTCTGTTGTGTATCGGTCTTGACCGCTCAGGTCTTGCCATTTGCGCGTTTGCAGATAGCCTTCGATATAGACTTGTGAGCCTTTTTTCAGATATTCACCTGCAACCTCCGCTAATTTTCCGAAGATGCACACTCTATGCCACTCTGTCTTCTCGCGCATTTCACCCGATTGTTTATCACGCCACGATTCCGATGTGGCTAATGTGAGATTCGCTACCGCTCCACCTGATGGCATGTATCGAATTTCAGGGTCTTGGCCTAAGTGACCAATGAGAATTACCTTGTTTACGCCTTTACTAGCCATTTACGCTGCCTTTTTAAGTTCGTTAATTCTAATGCCTGTTAATCTATGGCATTCATCCTGAAGTTGCTTATTGCCTTCCAGTGCGCCCCACGTTTCCCTATATTTAGTCATGATTTCGTCTTCATTGGTCGCCTTTAATAGATAGGCTGTAAAAACATCAAGTGGGTTATCGGCTTCCTGCTGTTGGCTCACTTGTTGTTTAGAGTTATTTTGTAGAGAATTAGATGAAGGTAGCGCCCATGCTGGTAGTGTTGGGATTTGCCACCAAAATATAGTTCCATCCTTGGTTTTGGCTCTAACCCATCCATTTTGATCTTTGGGCTTTTCGGTAACGCATTTGGTAAATGACTCTTCTAGTTGATACAGGTATCTACCAATGCCCCACTGAACTGCCGCGCGCTTCATTGAGCCGGACATGCCTCCTTTAACCGCTTCCACTGCGGTATTTTCAGCACCATCCCATTTAGTGATCCATTCGTTATCAATTTTTATGGATATTCCACACATGACTCCCTTGTCCGGCGCTGGGGTGAATTCATTTTTCCAGCCTTGTTTTCCGCAAACTTCATCCAATCGCTTTTGAATAGCTCGATTTGTCACATATGCGAGAACCATTGCCCAGCAAGCACCTTTGCTTGTCTTTCCTGATTGCTGAACTCTCCATTCAATATCATTAGGGCTGAATGGCTCATCTAGTTTGTCTAAGTCCATATTTACCTCTCAAGCCAGTAATTAATACTAAACTCAACATCAGGGTCTAAGTCAGGTTGGCCTAGCAGCCAAGTTAAATACCCTGCGTTTTCTTTCTTAACTTCGGCAAATGTCATCCCTTTGTACTTGCCGAAGCGTAACTTGCTTAATAGTGATGGCTGATTAGTTATTTCTAACATTTCCGTATCTGACCACCCCGAATCATCCTTGATTCGCTTAAATAATGACGCTGTAACAATGCAGTCATATAGTGCTCTGTGAGCGTGTAGCCCATCTGGCACATGAACATCCAGTTTCAGTGCGTAGCGCAGATATTGATTGCTGTGACTTTCTAGCTCAGGCCATAAACGCCTCGCTAGTTTTAAAGTGCAGATAAAAGGCGCATTCGTTTCTGGCATCATTCGTTTATCGAACTCGGCATTATGTGCAACCAGATAATCAGCGCCTTTATAAGCATCAATTACCTCTTCAATAAGCGGGGATAGTTCAACCATCTCATCGGTGATGTGGTGAATAGCCATTGCGCTTATTGAGATTGGTTTCTGAGGGTTTACAAAGTGGGATTGCTGCGAGTTATAATCAATTTCTGCATCGTTTAAATCGATACTTGCTATTTCAACTATTCCGCTATCAAAATCACAAGTTTCAGTATCGATTACTCTATATTTAGTCACCAACTTTTCTACCTCCCATTGGTAGTTCTGGAATATTTAAATAAGGGTCAAAGTTATCTTTGAATAAATGCCTTGCATATCGCTCCAAGTCAGCCTGTCTTCGTTGCGCTTGAATGTGTTCAGGTAGAGGAGGGTAGAATTGAGACATTTCTAAGTTTTGACTTTTAACTAGTGTGGCATGAGCTAATTCTAGTGTTGAAATCCTTTCAACTGGTTGAATTTCATTGCCCGTTAGGTCACGCACTCTTCGCCTTTCGATATCTTCATCAATCATTGATAAAGCATATTTCAGGGCAGCATCCTTGCTTTTATGACTGGGGAATGCAGGTATTAAATACTTACCCATATTCACCCCTTAGCCAGCCTGTTGGCACTGATTGAGGCTGAACGCCAAGACTTTCCATGCGATAGTATTCAGCCTCTTCCTCGCGTTCCCTGCGTCTCTTCTCGGCATCCTGCTTTTGTTTAAGCTCATACTCTGAAATTCTCATGCTGCGTCCTTAATGAATAATATCCAGTGAGTTTTGTCGTTCTTGCCAACGCGCTGAACTATCGTTGGTTTATAGTCAGTAAGGGCTAGCACTTGCTTTGTAGGAATTTGAGTTTCGTTCCATTTGAAAGCCAATGTTCCGTTTGGCCGCAGCACTCGAAATGCTTCACTAAATCCTTTTGCTAAATCCTCTTTCCAAGATTCTTTATTTAATCGACCGTACTTTTTAAACATCCAACCATTGTGGCCAGCGCGAATTAAGTGAGGTGGGTCGAATACAACTTGATGGAATGAGTTATCAGGGAAGGGGAGGTTTTTAAAATCAGCGATAATATCTGGTGTTATATTTAGCTTCCTGCCATCACATAGAATGTGTTTTTCTACCCTTATATCGCTGTAAATTGCTCTGTTGTCTTGCCTGTCAAACCAAAACATGCGACTGCCGCAGCACATATCCAGAATAGGGCGCATGACTATCTCCTTACGTGAATGCGTACGTTCCACGAGTATTAACTTGATGTAAGATGCGATTTGTCTTTTCGCATTGCTGTTTAAATTTCCAATCAGCAAACAGTAATTCGACTTGTTGCTCAGTCATTTCAGATTCGCGAAGTAGGGTGAATATCTGCTGTTTTGCGTGTTTCTGCTTTGCGTTCATGCTGTACTCCGTATGCTGTTTTTAATGTTTCGTTTGCTTCGCTCCATCCGTTCTCATCCTTGAGATAACGTGCAATTCCAGCTTGCTGTTGAGCTAAACAAAGTTTGTATTTATCAATATTCATGCTTACCTCTGGATGTGCGAAACCCTCACTTATCGATTGATAGCGATTGTTATTTAGGTTCTGGTGTTGGTGCGGTGGGTTACTACTGACCGAGGGCTTTTGCGACTGCTAATAAATTCGCTTAATGAAGTCTTGCAAAGATGTTGATTGGTTTAGTTCCTTTAAGTACATTTCAGCGCCAGTCTTGATTTGCTCATAGTTATTAAATGCCTTATCAAGTTCATCGTCATTGTTCATTACGATACCGAAATCTACTTCTGCACCATCATATTGTGTGATTAGTGATAATTTTGGCTTACCATCGTCACTTTCGGTCTTTTTTACAAGCAACTGATAATTTCCACTTTCAAATAAATGTACAAATTTATTCTCCATATCACCCCCTAGCCTTTAACATTGCATCTGCCATGCGGTAGTGGAATTTAGCTCTATTTACTAGCGCCTCATCTGGTGCGTCATTATCAAAGCTACCGAGGCCTACACTCTGTGAAGCTAAATCGCCCTGCATAGCCTTAGCCGCTAGGTAATCACGTAAACTCATGCCAGTATCAGTGCCATGCAATTCTGTTGCTGGAATTGGAAAAGCTGCTCCACCTGTTTTATCTGTCATACTCCCTCCTAACTATTTCATCAGTCCGTATTCATAATTGATATTGTTAAGACTTTCCCTATCTGACTCTATGTAGTAATCCCATATCTCTTGGTCTTTATGCTCCCTGACCAACTGCCAATGCCAGCCTATTTTTGACTTAACCCTGCGAACTTTTCTTATTACAGTTTCGTCGCAATCAAATATGACTCCATAGCCACTACCAAGGCAGCTACGTAACACGCCAAGCTCAACACTAACAACTCTAAATAACTTCGGCATGGGTAGCTTTCCATTGTGGAAATCATCTATTGTCATACTCCCTCCGTTATTAACTAAACGTCATCATCATCTAACGATGCGAATTTGATGATTGTTTTTATTGTTTCATCAAATTGATGGATTCCACTACTTTCAGAAAGCCAGTCTTGCGTACCTTCGACTAACTCACCTAACTCAATCGATTTACAGTCATACAAGCCAAGCACGTTACATAAAGTTCTGGATACGATTCCGTGTAAGTGACCCTTGATGATTAAAGCTGGATTACCATGCATAGCGCCAACCCGTAAAAAGTGGTCAGCGTGTTTCTGATGCGCTTTTGCTGATGATAAAATTGCAGGTAGCATCTCTTTGTTAGGCTGGTTAATTAACTCGTCGCCATCGCTGTAGGTGTGACCTATAGCGCCTGTTGGTATTGTTTCCATCTCTATCTCCTATCTATTAATCACCAAGCCATTCAAGGTATTGCATCTCCTGAATAACTTGCTCGTCTGTTGGCTCTCGGTTCTCTTTATTGCATTCCTTGCAATTGGTTGCCGCTACTGGTTGACCCATGCAGCCACATTCACGACCAGAGCAACAGGTAATAAACTCAATGCCATCGTGGCAATATTTGTTGCTACATTTCATTGCAGCTCCTATCTATTAATCAACTCACCACAGCCCACCTTGATGGACTGTAATTAGTTAACTGTGCCTGCTTTTAACCACGTCAGGCGAGGTGGTTTCCTTCCTTTCCACAGTCAAGGAAAATTGATATATTGGTTATTCCACAGTCAAAATAAGGAATGTTTAAAATGGCTATTAATACCAAATGTCCAAATCCAAGCTGCAACTCAATCACTTTTGAGTTATCAAATTATGTAACAATCAAAAATTGCAGACATCAACTTGCATTTATACGATGCTCTTTGTGTGGTTCCGCTATTAGCGCTATAGACATTCGCCAGAATCATATTCTTGAGGAAATGGCGAAAAAACTAGGAATCAAATGAGCTAGATGATATGAAGCGGTTTTGTTCACAAGCCGCTTTTAAAACATCAATAACATCATTTTCTTTTCCTGTAAGTCCTCGCTCAGATAAAACCTTTTCTATGTTTTCAGCAATTTCAACAGCTGCCAGTAATAGTTTTTGTATATCTTTACTTGCCATGTCTATCTCCTATTTAACGTGCCGTAACACTTCCATCACTCATAATCGGCTTGCGGAGCCGTGGTTGCTTGCGTTGTACATCGGGCATGTCTTTTATCCCGATAATTAAGCTTGCCAGTACATCGGTTTCGTCTACTGGCTTAATGATTGAATCCCATATTTCTTCCACTGAGCGGCTTTTAGGCTTCGCTGCATACTCCTCACGCTTTCTGTCCCAGAATGCCATTTGCTTTGCTAACCGGCGGCTCTTCGCGTTGTCTTTCTTTGGAATAACAGTAATTGTTGCCATAACTCCCTCCTAAGTGATCTTTGGTGGTGATGCCGAATGCCTCCGGTAGCTGTCTTTCGCCCACAAGGCGACTGCTTGTCTTTTCGACCATCACCCCAAAAACCACTCAGTGGTGATCTAACGCTTAGTCAGATCTGGTTCCTAATTATTAAAGAGCATAAGGCGTATATTTCATGTTGCTTGCCTTCGATGGAGTTAAATGTATACGATTCGTAGATGGTTGTAAATACAAAACGTAGACTTTGTTTGCGTAATGGTGTCAACTATTTGTATTTTCAGGTAATTTATTTTCAAAAATTATTTATCTTGGGAGGGAAATCACACTGACCTGAACGAAATCAGTGATAATTTGTCTAAAAATCATTACCAAAAGGGGGGCTTATGAACTTAGATGACGAGAAAGTAGTAAAAGTGGTAATGGAAGTGGGTGGCGCGGTGTTTAGATTGCTAGACAATACCGACACTATAACCAAAGAAATGATTATTGATGAACTTGAGCGATGTCGTAAAGAGGTAACGAACACACTACACAAAGGCGCTTTGCGTGATGCCGCTCAAGTGGTTAGAAGTATGGGTAAGATTGGATAGGGCACAAAAAAGCCCTCGCGGGGAGGGCTATTTGGAGTTACTTAGGTTATTTGAATCTTAGACTCTGCTTTAGGTCATTCATCCAGTTAATTGGAATATACTCGTCGTGCTGCAATCTTCCGACAACTATTCCTGTGTGAATTCCTACCTTTTTAGCAAACTGAGTAACGGCATCTCTATTTCTAAGATCTGGAAGATATTTATTATACTTCTCTGGTATCAAATATTTTCCTGCCCATTCGTTCGCTTCTATCTCATGTTTATCTTGAGATCTTGTAGCGTTAGGGTCATCTAAGAAAATTGATTTTTTATCCTCTTTGGTATCAGAGTGAAGTAATATATGAGCAGCCTCATGGAAGAATGTAAACCAAAACTTATCGTTCGTTTTTCCATATAGTGAAAGCTGAATTAATGGCTTTGTAGGATTTATCCACCTAGCAACGCCGCTGACATGTGATCTCGGTATGGCTGGAACAAAAACGAGAATTACGCCAGATTCAAGCAATAGCTCCTTCATGGCAGGCCCGAAAACTTCGGCCTTTTCGACGGTTAATCCACGTATTTCTTTTAGCGCTTTCTCAAATTTACTCTTATTGAACTTAGGCGCATTTATAGATTCAGACACCTGTTCTCCTAGCCTCAGCCATGATGATATAGCACCTACATCGCACTGCTCTTCTCGGCTTCTTCTGAATGATACTTGCATTCCGCCATATATATCACGCCATTCATCAGGAGATGCCACGCCAAAAAACTTCAGGCATGACTCGACTATTTTTAATTTATGCTTAGAGATTATTCTTAGTTTCTCTATAGCCCCACAAGCCATCAGATCCTTAACAGGAACTTCATCTAGCCATGGTTCCCATGAAGCATGCTTCTCAGCAGCTTCAATTCTAGATTTATGGGCTTGGTAATTGGCTTCTCTGGATAACCAGAAATCCGAAGATCCACCTAATACGCGTTCCAATTTTTCTGCTGTATCTGTGGTAAGGGATGCTTTCCCATTTACCAGCAAGCTTAAATGTTTCTCACTAAACCCCAATCGTTTAGCTAGCTCGGATTGAGACCATCCGCGCTCTTCAGAAATATCAAGTATGGTTTCGCCAGGTGGGGAGACCCAGTCCGGCGCGAAACTTGCACTCAGATTAGTCATGATAATCCCCTATATATTCAATACAAACAATGGTCACTTTATCCCAATCGATGCCGCCATCCGGCTTAGTTGGGCATGGGTCATTGGATGGGCTAAAAACCAGTCTATAGCCACCATGAAGACTAAGGGCAAACTGACCTGCTCGATCTCCTTTTAGAGGGTGAGGGCTTCCAGCAACCAAATCAGTAACTCTACTGGCAGATTCTAAATCACTTAGTCTTGTTCTTAATTTTCGAGCACATAAGGATCCAAATTTTTTTTCAGCTTCCTTTTTTTGCTCGCAAATTTTTTGAATTTTGCTATTTTCAAATAAAATTTCCAAGACACCATTATCCTATCATTCTTTACCTATTTGGTAAATTTTTTTATCACAGAAAGGGTGATATTTAGATTAAGCCACACCCTAAAACGTGTCGTCACCCTGCATTGAAAACCGAAATCCAAGCAAAAGGCTCTTCTGCAAACTGTAATACTGCTCCAACTGCTAGCGCTATTATTAACATAACAATCAGCAGCTTATTTTTACTGATGAGTTCTAATAATTTTTTCATATTAAAACGTCTCGTCATACCTCAAAAAATCATCGACAACAGTTGCCAGAAGTCTTTGTCATCAATGTCAATTAAGAAAGCAATAATCACTAAAGCGATAAAATACAGTATCGCTAACTTATGATGACATATAACCTTCCATAACCATTTCATTTGAGTTTGTCATTAGCTATCAAATGCAATCAGTAACAATAGAATGATATCCAGCATCGCGATAATAATTAGCAGTATCATTATGTTGGAGTTGGATATCAGCTCTAGCAGTCTCTTCATATTAAAACGTGTCGTCAGGCCACTGAGACTTAACCACTTTGCCTATAATCTGGCAGTTACCATTAATTGGAATAAGGTCAAACCGTGGGTTTAACGGCTCCAGATAATCTTGCCCTGACTCTCTAATCAATCGCTTAAATGTGAACTCATCACCGTGTAATCTAGCTATGCAAAAATCACCAAATTCTACATCCTGGTCAGGGTCAACAAGTATCAGCATCCCTTCAGGGAAGCTAGGACGACCTCCTTGCGGGGCTGTCATTGAGTGACCTTCAACCTCTAACCAGAATGCGCTATCACTTGCCTTCTTGGCTGTTGGTATCCATGCGATGGCATCTTTCTCTGTATATGAATTACTGTTTTCGGTAAATGATCCAGCCTGTACTTTAGAGAGTAATGGGTATTCATAGGTTGGTTCAACTCTACTAATCGACTCCTCATCAATGCTAATCGTGCCATCTTGATTTATGGTCGGGTTATTGACGCCAACATATGCAAGTATCCCAGCTATTTCACTAAATGCTGGTTCTCTCTTTCCTGTCATCCAATGCCCAACGGCACCTTTCGATACTGAAAAATGCTCAGCCAGATGATCGTATGTAATGCCCTTATCTTTCATAAGGGACTTGGCTAGTTCATACCATTTCATTTTCATAACCCAATAATACGATATGTATACATAAATGTAGACAGACAATATGTATACTTTTATATTGAAATTACGGATACTTTATGTATACTCTCGTAATGAACAATAAGGAGGTTCAGATGAATTACATAAGCCGATATAGAAAAAAACTTGGGCTTACACAGACAGATTTAGCTAAAGAGCTAGGCTGCACAAAAGGAAACATTAGCCATTATGAAAATGGCAGACGTAAAGCAGACCTTGAAGTATGCAGACAGCTAGTTAGCTTTTTTAACAATAACGGGATTAACGTCACTATCGATGACATTTTTCCGCCTAAAGCAGCATAGATTTACTCGTTCTTTAACATCGCTAAACCGCTCTGAATATGCGTTGGAGCAAAACTTAACTCACAGGATCGTGAGCAACGGACTAACTACGTCAAAAGGAATTTAACAAATGGACTACGCAATTTCACGCAACGTGCGAGCAATTGAGGCTCGTATTCGCAAAGGGATCATCTTAACCACACCTAAGCAAGTTGCTAAGGCTGTCGGTGTACACGAATCCCAAATCACTAGATGGCAAGCTGAGAACGGCTTTGTTGAGAAGGCAGCAAGACTGCTGGACGCAATAGGGTTCGATGCGCCAATTCAAGATGTGATTATTCAGGGTGATGAGGCTAGGGTATTAATTCAGATGCTAGAGCATGTCAGATACCCAAAAAGAAAAACCTCAAAGGCGGCAACCGATGAGGCTCAAATTAGTTTAAACATCTAATTGTAGTTACCCATTAATACTGGACGAATAATCAGTATTAGTCAAATGATTTGATCACTCATAGATAAGCTCATTAATTTATTTTTAATGGGCTTTAAATTCATGGAGTTAAAAAGTATATGGATAATTATGAGTATAACGTCAATGTTTTAATGCCAAGTTGTTATTTTGAACAAGATGAAAACTGGATCAGGGAAATGTTATTGAGACTAAGGCCATCAGTAAGGCCAAAAGTATCAGTTAAATATTCTGAGGTTTATCAAGAGCATTTCGACGACGAACCTATATCTTACAAAAAAATAAATGCTGGCAGAAAAGCAGCAAATACACGATTAAGAAACTTTGTAAAAAACTATGCTTCCTATCTCGATGGGCATGTTTCTGATCCGAGAGTTTTTCAACAAGGCACTAGCCAGATGAACCAACCATCTCAAGGTGTCGCCTGAATCACCGAATTCAATACAAAAATATGGCCTGTTCCTTGGAAAGTGTAGCAATGCCGATACATGGCACTAGGCATAAGTATCTGATTCAAAAACCAAAAAAAAGAAAATCCGAGTTCTGAATTTACCCCTATAAGGACAAGGAGAGGGCAATTAAGAAATTCGTTAAAAATCATGAAGTTAATCAACATCAAAACGACAGGGTTTGTCGCTTTTTGCGACAGGTTCGGTCGCTTTGTTAAAAATCAATAGGTTACGATTTTATGCACAAATGGTCACGAGTTTTTAAAGCCAAGGAGCTGTTTAAACGAATGGCTGGACTGTCTCCCGTAGCAACGGAGCTGTACGGACATATCGTTGAGAATTGTGACTGGCGGCATGGGCGTTTTGTTGCGACTTCGGCAGAGATTGCAAGCGAGTTAAACGTCACAGCGCGAAGTATTCAGAGAGCCAACAAAGAGCTTGAGGTTGCAGGTTTAATCAAGTTCAAGCGTGGCATATACGCAATAAATCCAGAATTTAACTGGGGGGGAAGGAGCTGGAATATATCGAAATCCTGTTACTACACGATGGACAGGAAAGGCGCTCAGGTTATTGATTTTAATGATGCAGCAGAAGCCATTAACTCAAAAAAGCTTGAGGAGATAGCCCGAAAAACCTTGAGGGAGGCAAACGGGCGTAACGCAAAAAGGAATTAATCATGCTCAGTATAACGCCAAAAGCTAAGCAAGTCACCGCATTGGATATGCTCAGAAGAAACTGGAATCAGCATCGAACGATGTTGCTTTCTGCAAGTGTTGGATTTGGTAAAACGGCAATAGCAGCATTCATGGCAGACGGCCTAGTTTCTAGGAAGCTGCGAGTTATGTTTGTAGCGCCTTACACAGTGTTGTTAGACCAGACAGCAACGCGGTTTGTTGAATATGGTTTACCGCCAGATGAAATCAGTTATGTGTGGCGAGATCATCCACTTTATGACCCTGATAAGCTAATTCAAATTGCATCAGCAGATACGCTGATTCGTCGCAAATTTCCTGACAATATCGATTTACTTATCATCGATGAAGCCCACATGAAGCGAAAAAAAATACTCGAAATTATTCGAGATACGGATATTCGGGTGGTTGGATTGTCAGGAACGCCATTTGCTGGGTGGATGGGGGAATATTACGAAACACTGATTAAGCCAACGACGATGAAAGAGTTAATCGAAATTGGTGATCTGAGTCCTTACGAGTTTTATGCGCCAGATAATCCCGATGTTAGCGGTGTGAAAACATCAAAACTATCTGCATTCGGCAATGACTACAACGAGGAACAGTTAGCCAAAATCATGGGCGATTCTGATTTAGTCGGGAACATCGTCAAGTTTTGGTTAGAACATGGTGAGGATAGGCCAACAGTTTGTTTTTGCGTGAATGTTAGCCATGCAAACTACGTCACGATGGAATTTAACCGAGCGGAGATCAATGCGGAGGTGATGACCGCAGACACACCACACGATGAGCGGCAGTTGATTATTAACCGTTTTGAGAGTGGGGCAACAAAAATCATCGTCAACGTTGGTGTCCTTGTCGCTGGGTTCGATAGTGATGTTCGCTGCATCATCTACGCAAGGCCAACAAAGTCAGAAATTAGGTGGGTTCAGTGTCTTGGGCGCGGATTGAGAACAGCAAAGGGAAAAGACAAGTGTCTCATATTCGACCACTCAGGATCAGTTCACTTACTTGGCTTTCCTGATGATATCGAATACGACGATTTGCAAAAGAAAAATGACGGAATGAAAACTCAAAGTGGTTACAGCGAGAAAGAAAAAGCTGAGAAAAAACCTAAAGAGTGTCCATCGTGCCATTACATGAAGCCCGCAGGCGTTTACGTTTGCCCTAAGTGTGGATTTAAACCACTGATGGGTGAAAACGTTCAAGTCGATGAAACACGCGAACTCAAAAAGCTGAAAGCTGGTGAACAGATATTCACCAAGGAGCAAAAACAGAGTTGGTGGTCACAAATCAAGTTTTATCAAAAACAGCGTGAGATATCAGGCAAGCCGATTTCAGATGGTTGGTGTGCTCACACGTACAAGAAAAAATTTGGTGTATGGCCTCGTGGTTTACATGACTCACCGCAGGAAATAACACCCGAAGTTAGTAATTACATTCGGTCAAAAAATATCGCCTTTGCAAAAATGCAGGAGAAGCAAAACGCCAAAGAGGTAAAGCCAAAAACAGAGTCTGAAAAAATGGACTCTGCAAGGTCACACCTGAAAGGCATACGGGAGCAACTCAGTTTAGGAGGTAATCGTGAAGACGGTAGAAGCAGTAGTAGGGCGATGGCCTGAAATATTTGAGTATTACAAATTACCGCCAATCACAGGGAAAAAGCATTATTTAGGTGAATGCCCAATATGTGGCAAGAAAGGGAAATTCAGGATAGATGATAAAAACGGAAAGGGATCTTGGATATGTTCGTGTGGCGCTGGGGATGGCTGGAAATTACTGGAACTTACCCAGCAAAAAGATTTTAGAGTTTTAGCAAGTGAGATAGACCGATTAATCGGAAACAGTTATTCAGGCCAATCAGTACCGCAAACCCAATCAGATGTAAAAGCCACTCATTCAAAAGTTATCGCAAAGTTCGCCTCACTAATCCCACTTAAAGATACATCGGCTCACCGTTATTTGATGGGCAGGGGGATCAACGTTTTACCGTCTCAGCATATCAGATACAGCAGCACGCAACAGAACGGATTTACCTCGCTCTGGTCAATAGCAACAGATGATCGCGGTGCTGGTTGTTATCTGCATAGGACGTTCTTGGATGGCGAAAAAAAGGCAAACTTTGAAGGAAATAAACGCCTTACCAAATTACAGGAAGATAATTATTTAGATTTTGCTGGCTCTATCGCTATTCGAATGACCCCAGTAGCATCAACGCTGGGGATTGCCGAGGGGATAGAAACAGCCCTTTCCTGCCAGCAAGTCTACGGCTGTAATACATGGTCGACGCTTAACGCCAATTTCATGCGTAAGTTTAGAGCACCGAAAGGCGTTAAACATCTCATCATATTTGCAGACACGGACAGCAACGGCACAGGGCTAGCAGCCGCCTTTGAGTGTGGCAATAGAAACATTCTAAGCAACAACGATGTTGAAAAAGTCAGTGTCCGATGGATTGACGGAACAGGCGACTTTAACGACATGCTAGTCAATGGGGCAAAAGTATTTCAACAGGAGTTATGGCGCAAGCATGCAGCCTAACACACCAAATCATAAGGACTTCTAGGATGTCAGATTGGTTATTTTTAATCGCCGTTACATACATTTTGATTATGACGGCAACGAGTGAGTATGGCGCATGGTGGTCTAACTTTTTGTTATCAATTGTCGCTATGTCAATAATTTACGGTCACAAAGGATAGAGGTGTTGAGTGATGAAAGGAACAACGTTAACAGAGGGAGGCATCTAATGCAGGGAACTAATCCAACGGAAAGAAAAATTAACATACCAGCCGATCTTAGTGAAAATACAGTAGAGCTTGTTATTAAGTTTGCTGAAGCTATGGCAGAAAAATTACACAAATCTGAGCAGAAATATGGCTACTCAGAAGAGTGGATGCTTAACAATTGGGAATTGGAATGCAAAGCTCAACTTATGAGGCATATACAGAAAGGCGACCCTGTTGATGTAGCTAACTATTGTGCATTTATGCTGTATCACGGATGGTCAACATCGCCACTCCCACCAATGTCAGAGGGTGAGTGATGAGCTGGATTAAACGAAGTGATGAAACGCCACAGGAAGACGGCAAATATATTACATTCGGCTCTCATGGTCGGACTACTGCATGGTGGAAAGGTGATATCCATAAGTTCCAAAATGCCGAATCTGGCGAAAACGAGGGAATGCGAGACATGGATGGTGAAGTTTACATGGTAACGCATTGGATGAACTTGCCAGAAAAGCCAGAGCCACCACAGGATAAATAGCATGAACGAACTCAAGAAATGCCCGTTTTGCGGAGGGCGTGGTGAATATCACTACTTCGAGGATTTAGGTCACTTGGTTATTTGTTCTAACACTATTTGCCCGTCAAATAAGTTTGGATATACAGATGCTGAAGAAGCTGAGCAAGCATGGAACAGGAGAGCTAACAGTGAGTGATAAATTAAAGTGTCGTCGTTGTCGTAAAGTTTCAGAGAGGGAAGAACTTAAGAAAGTACAGAAAAAGGACTGGATTGATTTAGTTTGCCCTAACTGTAATTGTAAAAATTTCAATTTAGTTGAGGAAAATACAGGAGGTTAAATGTCACTAAAGACATACTATCTCAGTAGTAAAAACATCAAGCAAAACGCCATCGAAGCAATACAAAACCTACCGATAGATTCAACCAAGCCATTCGAAGTAAAGCTCTCCGAACCTAAACGAACCAAGGCACAAAATGACCGCATGTGGGCAACTCTTACTGATTTGTCTAAACAGGTCATGTGGCACGGTCAACGGTACGACAAAGAGGATTGGAAAGACTTAATCACTGTACTTAACAAGCAAATTAAGGGTGAGGCTCAACGTTCGGCTGTCGGGCTAGGTGGCGGCATTGTTTATTTCGGTGAACGTACTAGCAAAATGCGAGTAAGACAAATAGCGGATGTTATCGAATGTGCTCACTGGTTCGGCTCACAAAATGGCGTGAAATTCACTGATGACGCAAAGAGAGAGCTGGAGTGGGCGCAACGCATTGGTGACAAACAGAAACTCAAGGAGCAACAAGAGAGATGAAAGAACCGCACATACACAGGCTTCTCACTTACGAAGAGGCTGAAAGACTTTGTGAGCATTATAGGCGGCAAGGTTACTCCCCAGTCAAAATGCTCAATATTAATCCTCAATATTTCGACGTATCAGTCAACCTACCAACACAAAAATGGCTCAGGCCAACACCGAGAACAATGATTAATAGGATGTGGAGATGAATAAAAACAATCACCCAACGTACAAAGATACATTTCATAAACATATGTTTAACTTTGACCTGTTATTCACATACGGCAAATTTGTTGTGATTTGGTCTTGCATTGCTTTAGTGGCAGGTTTAATTGCGGAGGTGATACGCTGATATGGCACTAAAACGCGATAAATACGACATTGTATTTTCGCAGCTAGTCAGGGAACGAACAGATTACGAATGCGACTACTGCGGAAGATACTTTAGACACGAACCCTCAAAACTTCACTGCTCACACTTCAAATCACGACGACACAAAGCAACTCGATACCATCCTCTTAATGCCTTTTCTCACTGCGCTGGCTGCCACAGAAAACTAGGTGAAGACCCACACGAATTCAATGCTCACGCTGTTATCACTTACAGCGAGATGACTATTGATAGCGTGGCTCGTTTAGCTGGAACGGCGGTGAAGTTAAAACCGTGGCAGATGGATGATTTATACCAGCACATGAAAGGTGAGCTTAAACGGCTTCAGGAGCTACGTAGCGAAGGTGTAATAGGTCGCATTGAGTTCACGCTTCCTGATTGGTATCAGCACGGCATAACTTATCAGATGGGGGATATATGAAGGCTGAGATAACAACCATTCCAGCGTTGCTTGTCAAGACGCACGGGAATATGAGTGAAGTAGCAAGGCGACTCAATTGCAATAGGGCAACAGTCAAGAAATATTCTGGTGATGTATGCGGGTCTGACCACGCGATTATAAATGGTCGACTGATGACTAAGTATAAGCATGCGAAGGGGGCTAAATGAAAAACGATGAACCGTTTTATTTACTCGCTCATTATTCAAGTAAAAACGAACTACGGCGCGTGTGGGGTTCTGGAAGAAAGAACGCACTAGAAAGCAAAAGAGCATGGGTTCGTTATATGTTGATGACTTGGGGTAAGGTTTATGGTGGCGATGATTATGCAGAAGGTGGTGAGTGTAGTGTAATTGGTCGACTCATGCTCCGTTCTGATTGGAGTGAAAACGAAGGGAAAAGGATTATTGGTGTTGTTAATGATTTACATAAGATGGGGTACAGGGGGGATGAGTTATTTAAAAAATCACATGAAATACTCAATCCAAAAGCAAGTATAAGCGACCTCATCGCTCTCGCCAAAGAATCAGATGATGCCGCTTTCATTGAATCAGTAATTAACAAGACGTTCAAACTAAACAATCCAATCCGTCACGTAGCAATTAAACGTTATTGCGACTGCAAATACACGCAAAAGATGGCTCGTGAATTAACCTTCAAGAAAAAGATAAGCATACAGCAAAGCACAAGGCGTATTGAATGGGCTCTAGATTTGCTGGAAGAAGAACTTTTTTATGCAATAAAACGCGAAGAGGAGAAATTAATTAATGTAAATTACCAATAAATAGAAAATATTTTCTAATATCTATTGCAATTGCGAAATTTACATGTATAGTTTGTGATAAGCTCACGGCAGTAAAACCAAGAGCGGATAACAAGGTAAAAGAGGCGGCGCTTGTTATCGATCCCGCCTAGTTGGTCACTTCGTCTATTTGGACTGGAACTCCAACCACATCGGCTGAGAGGTCGAAGAAAATAGAGCCTCACTTCGGTGGGGCTTTGCTGTTTCTAACGTATTGATATTGTTCCGTTATGGGAATCCCCATAGCGACAATTTCAACTCTCCGGAATTTCCGGATAGTTCATATATTCGGTTATTCATAACAACTGACATCTGGAGTCATTAATGCGAAGTAAAGCAATAAGACGCCATCATGAAAAGCGCCTCAAATCCAAAAGAAGTAAATACAACACGGCAGGTGTGGCAGATAAGAAGGCTATCGGTATTTGCTACCGAACCCCTGCGTTATGCGGCTGTTGGATGTGCTCAAGTCATCGGAAAGTATTTGGCATGAGCATTAAAGAGGTTAGAGATAGGCAAAGGTTTATCGATACCGAGCAACAACCAAAAGATATTTGGTAGTTCAAAGTATCGTTGGCCAACAGTCACAACAGAACAATATTTCAAGAGGTCGCCTAGTGCGGCTTTCTTCGTATACGCCGCCACAGAATCAATCACCCTCGTTATCAATTAACACAAGAGCTGTGCGCGGCTATCTATTAACTAAATTCCTCCAACGTAGGGGGTGAGTATGAAATATATGAAAGACACCCCTGAATTCTGGGAGCAGGTATTTAACTATCTATCTCAATACAAAGAGCAAGGAATGTTTGCTGGCCTAGCTGGTACGGTTGCGATATTGCGCGGGCTGTATAACGGAGGGGGATGGTGGAAAACGCTACTGGATGGTTTCTTGTGTGCGTTCCTCGGCTGGTTTGCAAAAGATCTACTAGCATTTTTTGGTATGAGTGCTGATTTTGCTTACTTAGCTAGCGTAATGATTGGTTACTGGGGAGTGGCAAAAATAAGCGGAATGATTAAAGGTAAGGCGGGAGTGAATAATGACTGAACCTAAATGGCTAATTGAAGCCAGAAAAGAAATTGGTGTGTCAGAGCATACCACTGAGGGCTCGAAAGCAGTCGATCAGATGTGGATTGATAGCAAGCTGCGTGGCTTGGTTGGTACTGCAAGAAAAGTTCCTTGGTGCGCTGGATTTGTCAATGCCATGTTGGAGCGTTCTGGTATTCGTTCAACGCGTTCTGATTCTTCTCGTTCATATCTGAATTATGGCGTGAAATTAACCGAGCCAAAATACGGTTGCATTGTTACTTTTTCTCGCGATGGAGGCGGTCATGTCGGTTTCGTTGTTGGCAAAACAGAATCAGGCTCATTACTGGTATTGGGTGGTAATCAATCCGATGCTGTCAACATCAAAGCGTTCAAAAAAGACCGTGTAACGGGTTACTGTTATCCAGAAGGTGTGGAAATAGATAATCGATCGCTGCCAATTGGCGATGCTGCATTGTCAGTTAAAGAGTCGTGATATGAAATGGATAACTAGCCCAATCACTGGTTGGCTTGCTGCATTTCTATTTTTTTCACTCTGGATTTTATCTGCATTAGCTCACGAGAAAGAACTAAGCGACCAGAAAGACCAAAAGATTATAGAGAGTAACCGCATTGTATTTAATGTGTATCGGGCGCTCTCTATATTTGACCGAATTTCACAAGCCAACATCAAAGCAAAGCAATTAGAGGACTCAGAACATGTCAAAGTTAAGACTGTTATCAAAACAGTGCTCAAAGACAATGAGTGCGCTAATACTGCTGTGCCCGATGATGTTGTTAGTGAGTTGCGAAAGTACGAAAGAGATTTACGTGCCCGTGCAGCCAGTGCCAATACCAGCTCACCTAACCGCTGATTGTCCTCAGCCTGATGTACCAGGGCAGATGGACTGGAAAGATATGCCGCAACTGCTAGTTGATGCTATGAACTCAATAGCAAAGTGCAATTTAGACAAAAAAGCCATTCGAGAGATTGAAGCGGCTAGAAATAATTCAATATCACATTAGAACGGAGTGTTTAAAATGAGTCAGACTTTAGGTCAAAAGTTAGTTGGCGTTAGTTTCAACCCTAGCGGAAATATCATTGTTGATGCTGTAAAGCAAAATGCAGCAGATACAATTGATTTAATTCAGGACAGCATGCAAAGAGCCACTTCAGAAGAAGCCTTAATGATTCACAATGAGGCCATTCGTCGCATTATGGATGCTCAGATGTGGGCGGTAAAAGCTATCACTTGGAAAGATTAACTCAAGATAAATAATGAAGCCCCTGTAAACGACGCAGGGGCTTAGTTATATAAAGATAAAAATGTAAATGCGGTAGCATCTGCCACCAATAGTAAGCTTAGTTGATGATTTATAAATGTACAATATATATAGTCAAATAATAACTATCCCCTGATTTCTCAGAGGCTTTTTAATATCTACGGGAGAAATACCTATCGTGGCAGCACAATGTTTCGATAAACCAGAACAATTTCGAGATGAGTTTGATAAAAGCATTCCGAAAGAATAAAAAAAAGCCTCTGTAAGCTGAGGCATAAAAATTCGGAATGTTTATTACTAGTTCTATGAATAGCCCAAATGTCGTAAGGGCGTGCGCATAATATCAACATAAGTAAAATAATCTAGGCGAAAATTGTTACAGAATACGGAAAGGAGTTTTTAAGAACGAGTAATATCGCAATAACACCAGAGCAAATCAAGGCTCTTAATGGTAGCAAGGTATGAAAACAGGGACATTGCAACTATCAATTTCAGTGAAATTTAAATGGTGGGTCAATCCATACATATCCACTTTGAAATTATTTTGCCTAACGCTTGGTATTGAGCCTGACTACGACAAGGTAGGTGAGTTCATCGCTAAGCGTGGGCTGATTACAACGAAACACATAACAACAAGGTAAATCATGACTACTGAACTAACAGCAAAAGAGAAAATCCGCTTAGGCTTGCTTAAGCTAACAGGCAATAACACTACGGCGACGGCTAAGGCCATTAAGCTAATTAACGATGTGCAACTTGAGTATGAGTTATTCACATTACTCTGGAACACAAACTCAAGCATGAATAGCAACGGAGACGGCGATACAGTGACTAAAGTAGACACTGTTTATCAACGTGTTCAAGAAGCTAAGAAAACGTTATTCAACGATGAAGTAGCAGAATAACCAATCACAAAGCTCATCAAGGTGGGCTTTTTAATTTGTTATGAGGATATGAATATGGCGACTAAAACAAAAATGGGTCGTCCTTCTGATTATTTACCAGAGGTGGCGGACGATATATGCACTCTTATCGCCGATGGTGAAAGTCTGCGTTCGGTATGCAAGAAAAAAGGCATGCCAAACATGACGAAAATTATGCGTTGGTTAAGAGAAAATGCTGACTTTCGTGAGCAGTACGCGAAAGCAATGGAATCAAGGGCTGACGCTGTTTTCGAGGAGCTATTTGATATTGCTGATGATGTTTCCGAGGAGTCGGCGGCAGTAGCCAAGGCTAAGTTAAGAATTGATACAAGAAAGTGGGCTTTGGCAAGAATGAGCCCTAAAAAGTATGGCGATAAAATTAGTCAGGATATTGATGTTAAATCATCTGATGGCTCCATGACGCCACAGCCAACAAAAATAGTTCTGGTTGCCGGAGGTAACAATGACGGTAGCGAGGATTGAAATACCACCTAAATTAATTCCAGCATTCGAAGGTAACTATCGCTATCGCTGTTCACATGGCGGGCGAGGCTCTGCAAAGACGAGAACATTCGCATTAATGACGGCTATTCGTGGCTACATGGCAGCGATGAATGGTCAATCTGGCGTAATACTTTGTGCTCGTGAATACATGAACTCGTTAGAAGAATCATCAATGGAAGAGGTTAAGCAGGCGATTAGGTCTGTACCTTGGTTAAATGATTTCTATGAATTAGGCGAGAAATACATTCGCACCAAATGCCGCTCAGTTAGCTATGTGTTCGCAGGGTTACGGCATAACTTAGATAGCATCAAATCTAAGGCAAGAATATTAATCGCGTGGGTTGATGAAGCTGAATCAGTATCAGAAATAGCATGGACGAAACTTGCTCCTACGGTTCGTGAAGCTGGCTCTGAAATATGGGTGACATGGAACCCTGAACGAGACGGTAGCGCGACAGATAAGCGATTTAGAAAGAATCCACCTGATAACGCTGTCGTGGTTGAGATGAACTACGATGATAACCCTTGGTTTCCGTCGGTGTTAGAAGATGAACGGCTGAACGACCAAGCCAGATTAGATTCCGCTACTTATGCGTGGATATGGGAAGGTGCTTATCTTGAAAACTCTGATAAACAGGTACTGGCGAACAAATACGTTGTTCAATCATTCCCTGATGATTTATGGCAACAAGCAGACCGTCTACTTTTCGGCGCTGACTTTGGTTTTGCTAAAGACCCGAACACGCTGCTGCGACAGTTTATTCTAAATGATTGCCTATATATCGAATATGAAGCTTATGGCGTAGGTGTTGAGCTTGACCATATGCCAGCATTTTACGACAAAATACCAGAAGCACGTAAGTGGCCTATTAAAGCCGACTCCGCAAGACCTGAAACAATCAGCTATTTAAAGCGGCAAGGATTCAATATCTCAGCTGCGAAAAAGTGGCAAGGTAGTGTTGAGGATGGCATTACACATTTACGCGGCTTCAAACAAATCATCATTCATCCTCGCTGTAAAGAAACAGCAAAAGAAGCCCGTCTCTACTCATATAAAACAGACCGGATCACTGGTGAAGTATTGCCTGTTATTTTGGATGCTAACAACCACTGTTGGGATGCTGTTAGATATGGGCTTGATGGGTATATCACACAAAAATCAGTGGTCGGAATGCTAGTTAGAAAACGTTAATGAGGGCGAAAATGGAAGTAAATCAACAACGGCTATCATTAGCGGTTAATAACGCATTGAAAGCTGTACAGAGAGCTAGAATGTCCTACGTTCAGTCGCTAGGCACTGGCAACACTAAAAGACCTCGAATATGGAATGAGTTTGGCTGGCCTGAAAATCTAAGCTTTGATGATTTTTACAAGGCGTATGATCGCAATGCGCTAGGTGGTGCTGCGGTTGATAGATACATATCTGGGTGCTGGATTGATTACCCTGAAATATTCGAAGGTGACGAAGAGGCAGACCAAGACGGCTCAACAGATTGGGATAAAGGCCTTAATAAGCTACTCAAAAAACACTGGGAGCAGGTTGTAGAGGCTGATAAACGCAATTTAGTAGGTCGATATTCTGGTTTAATTATTCAGATTAAAGACAACAGGCCTTGGAATGAGCCAGTCGATACTGGCATTGTTAAAAAACTGAAAGATAAGGCCATTGTTCGCTTAATCCCTGCATGGGAAGCGCAGCTTGATGTTAAAACTTGGGATGAAGACCAAGCAAGCGAAAACTACTCCATGCCAACGATGTACTCGTTTACTGAAATGGCAGTGGGAGATGATAGTGACGGCTCACCATCTCGAATAATTGATATTCATCCTGACAGAGTTATAACGCTTATCGAAGGCGCTGCTGATGGCAAAATGTCATCCGGTGTATCTTTACTGAGAAAAGGTTATAACAAGCTACTTGATATCGAAAAGGTTTCGGGAGGTAGCGCCGAGGGATTCCTTAAAAACGCTAGCAGACAACTTAACTACGCATTCAGTAAAGAAACTGATTTTAATGCATTAGCAGAAGCGTTAGGGACGAATATAGAAGGGCTTCCAGATGCGCTTGATGAACAGGTTAGACGGCTAAATCAAAGCATTGATGCTTCAGTATTAATGCAAGAAGGCTCGGCAAGCGTGCTTTCTGTTGCCGCTGCCGACCCTGAACCAACGTGGCGCACATTGTTAGCTGAGTTTGCGGCATCAATCAACATGCCTGTTAAGGTGCTTATCGGTCAGATTACAGGGGAGCGCGCTTCAACTGAGGACATGAAAGATTGGGCTAGAACCTGCAAGTCAAGGCGTGAAGGGTTTCTCGCAAAAGTCATTACTGACCTGATCCACCAATTTGGAAGGCTTGGCGTTATTGAGCAAAAAGATGAGATAACAGTAAGTTGGTCAGATTTGCTCGCACCTAGCCAATCTGAAAAGTTGGATAACATGAGTAAAGCTGCTGATGTTGCAATGAAGACGCAAAGCTCATTCGGGCGCTCAGTTCTAATGGAGAACGAGATTAGGGCACTTGGCGAGTACCCAACGTTGCCAGAATTTGAGAACAGCGAGCCGCCAGAGTCAGGCCCTAAAGGAGACCCATTAGTCGATGATGAAGAATCAAAAGATAGGGTCGCCGATAATACCAAGGAATAAGGCTGACCCAACACAATCAGGGCGGCAAGTTAGAAAGATGTTCCGTGATATTGATAATAGGTATTACGAACTCAAGAAAGCACTCAAGCAACTCTTCGAGCTGTCATTTACTGGCAGAGAGAAAACGCAATCACCCACTCAAAGCTACATACTCGCTAAAAACGCACAGGATGAGCCTGACACGATTTTTAAGGTTAACTCTGGCGTTTATATATATGACCTAGCTGAACGTCCCGCAGAGTACGCTAGATTCCTAGAAAGACTGCAATCAATACTTGATGACTACCTTCTCGAAGGTGGTGACGAGCGATTGTGGGCGTTTGGGTATGTATCTGATGAGTATGAGCGCGGTACGTTGAATGCTTACACTAACTTAGCTGTTCAATCTGAAGTCTACGCACAGCAAACAACACTTACTTATCTACTGTCACAGCCAGCTTATCAGAATCAGGTTGCAGCGGCGTTTATCTCTACTTATAGCGATTGGCGCGGTTTATCTGATGCTGCACGCACTGACCTAGCAAATGTTATTGGCACATCGATAGCCAGAGGCATAAACCCACGTGAAACAGCGAGGATAGTTAGTCAGCGTTTAGATGTATCAATGACCAGAGCAAAGGCGGTAGCGCAGACTGAGCAAGTTGGCGCACTTCGTAGGGCAAACTGGAATGAAACGACATGGGCTAGCGAAAGGTTGGGATTGAAAACTGGCATCTTATGGATATCAGCACTTAAGCCAACCACTAGGCCTAGCCATGCAGCACGTAGCGGGAAGATATTCACTGTTGAGGAAGTGGAATATTTCTACTCAATCAATGGTAATCGCTATAACTGCTATTGTGGCAATCAGCCAGTATTACTGAATGAAGATGGCACGCTGCATAACCCTAGCATTCTAGACAGGCTCATTAAGTCGCGTGATGAGTGGGAAGAAAAACGACAGGAATCAACAAGCAATTCATAAAGAGGCCAACACATGAAGCGCACTCGCGTCAATGTGCTGTCGGCTATTAATTCCTCATCAAACATATCAATCGAAACTATCAATAACGTCGAGCATTACGTCGTCAAAAACGTGTGTCCGCTGTATGACGATTGCGTGTTAAATGAGGGGTTATATCCAACAGCCGAAAACGACAAAGGCTATAAGAGCCTAGACCGTGTTCCTATGCCGTACGGTCATCCAAAAGTAAATGGTAATTATGTGACCGCTCGTGATGTTGATGCCATTAACGAGCATTACATCGGGGCATATTCAGCGAACCCACGAAAAGAAAATGGGCGCGTATTGGTTGATATGTATGTCAATAAGCGATTCGCTGAAGGTTCAGAAAGCGGCAGAGAGGTTATTGAGCGGTTAGATAAAATGATGAATGGCGAAGATGTTGAGCCAATCGGAATATCTACAGGACTAAACCTTAATAGGCTGCAAGCAAATGGTAAATCACCAAACGGGAAAAAATACAAATGGATAGCGACCAATCAACAATATGACCACATTGCAATATTGTTGCATGAGCAGCCAGCTGGCACGCCAGAGGAGGGGATTGGGGTATTTGTTAATAGCGAGGGCGAGAAACTAGACGTTGAAGAAGTAAAGCTGATTGATGCTGCAAACTTCACACAAGAAGGCTTATTCAACAAAGCTAAGTTCTTTTTCGCTAACAATTCATTCTCATTTGAAGATATCTACTCCGCATTACGTGCGGCATTGCGTAACGCTTCCAGTGGCGATGATTGGCCTTATCCCGAAATGGTATGGCCCGATAAATTCATTTACTACAAATCAGGTAAAACCTACCAACAAAAATACCTCATGAACGATGACGGAGACGCCGAACTCGTTGGTGAGCCTATCGAAGTTGTGCGCAAGCCAACAGAGTACGAAGTTAAAACCAATAAGGAAACTAACCCGATGAAAGAAATCATCACGAATGCGCTGAAGGCGAAAGGCATCGAAACAGAAGGTAAATCTGATGCTGAATTACTTGATGCGTACAACCAAATGAACGCCGAAGAAAAGAAAGAGGAAACGCCAGAAGAAAAAGCTGCGCGTGAGAAAAAAGAGAAGGAAAAAGATACCGCAACAAACACAGATGCCATTACAGCAGCAGTGAATGCGGCAATTAAACCACTAACAGACAAAATTGACACGCTCGAAGGTCAGTTAAACGCCAACGCAGACAAAGAAGTAAATGCGATGCGTGAAGCTGTAAAAGCTAAATTCGGCATGTCCGACATCGCTGTTAATGCGCTAAGTGGCGACCCACTGAAAGAGCTTTACGCACAGTGCAATGTATCACATGGCCTGAATGGTTCATTCCAACAAGTCAATTCCTCTCAATCAGTTTCAGATATGCCGGAGTAAAACATGGCGAATAAAAAACGTGTAATTCATGCGGGTGGTGTATTCACTAACCCATTGCTACACCGTGAAGGTGCGGCTGCGGCTGACACTAAAGCGGGTGTTATCGGTTTCTATGATGAGACCACAGCTAAATTTACGCCATCGGTTGATGGTAAAGAAGCGAGCATTTTGTATGTGGCCAACTTTGATTATCTGCGCTGCCAGACAGTTGACGATGTAATCAAGGCGGGCGATTGGGTTGTTGCAATTCAGCCAATGCAAGGTCTGTTCCTAAACGTGCGTGCCGCCGCTGGCACTTACAAGAAAGGTCAAGCGGTTATTGTTGCTAATGGTCAAATCACACTGGCAACGGGCGCAGAAGGCGAAGCAGTATTCGCTTATGTCGAAGAAGATACAGCCTTAACCGTTACGGCGGGTGAGCTGGTTCGTGTTGTGTTCAAGTAAGGAGAACTGAATGTTTTATTTTTCAACTAAGAAGGCAACCGAAACGGGAAACCTTGAGGCTGTCAATGCTCAATTTCGTGAGCTAGAACTAGCTCGTAATTCATCCGCTCAAGCGGTGGCTGACTTTATCTCACGCGCTCGATATCGTGGTGAAAATGCACCTAGATTAGATGCGGCAAATGCTGTTGACGACATTAAGCGCTTGTACAAAGCTTATGACCAAACTGTAACAGCTGAATTCCAGCCTACAACAGAGTTTACATTGTTAAACGACTTGATGCCGCTGTCTCGCTCTGTTCGACTGGAAGAGTCAGTGTATGAATATGCACGCAAAGGTAGCGGCGGCGTTGCTCATACCTCAATGAGTGGTCAAATCGGTGCGTTGTTAGATGCAAGTGCGTATGACTTTGATGGAACAATGGTTCCTATTCATGATACGGGCTTCAAGTTTGGTTTCCGTGACCCTATCTTCGCGAAAGGCTCTGCATTAGCTTCGCTTGCGGACGCTCAAAAAGACTCTACTGATACTGTTCGTCGTAAGTACCTCGACTTTATCTGGAACGGTTTTCGCGACGCAGCGGGTAACTTTATTGTGTTTGATGGTAAGACCTTTAAAGGTCTACGTAGTGATGAGCGGGTGGCGCAGGTCACATTGACTGTCGACTTTGCAACTGAGCAAGATGGTAAAAAAATCCGTACTGAAATTATCAAGCTGCGTGACGTTCTGAAGCTGCAAAATCTGCAATACGGCGAGCAGACTTGGTACGTATCTGGCGAAATCTTGTCTAACTGGGAATCTGTCTACTTCGATGTTAACCAAACCCGAACCATTCTTGAAGAAATCAAGAAAATCACGGGCATTAAAGACTTCAAAGAAGACTATGAGCTGAAAGGTAACGAAGTTCTTATTGTTCCGCTGGGCGCTGGTGTTATTGCTCCTATCGTCGGTCAGGCATTCGGTACTGTTGCTGACCCTCGTCAGTTCTACAACTCAGACTATGTATGGCGCACATGGGGTGCTGCTGGCCTGATGGTTAAGCAAGACATCGCTGGTCACTTCTCAGTTATTCACGCTAAAGGCGCGTAAGGGGGATTCATGGCACTGGTAAAGGTTATTTCAAGTAACTTCTTTGCTGGTGCCGACCTCAAAAAACAAGAGGTTGGCGCTCAGTTGGAAGTCTCAGAAGAAACTGCTGAAACGTGGCTAAGGGCTGGTCTGGTCGAGCGAATCGAAGAGCGAAAACTCGAAGTCGCCACGCCAGAGAAAAAAAAGGGTAAAGGTAAATCAGATGGTGATAACACTTGATGACGTAAAGCCAATGATAGCCGAGCTTGGGTTTACATTGCCTGATTCCGTGCTGTTGTTGCTACTGGATCAAGTGAATGCAAAATCTGAATGCTTGGCGGCTAACTATGATGAATCACTGCAAAAATTACTTCTAGTTTACGCACTGGTTCGTATTGCCTCATTGTCTGGCGCTCGAAAGATATCATCACAAGGCGCTCCTAATGGGGCGTCACGCTCGTTTACTTATGACTCTGCTGGCACAGATTACTTACTGAAACAGCTTAGGGCATGGGACACGGCAGGGTGTTTATCTACGTTACCACTGGCGAGTAAATCGGTTGGGTTCTTTGGTGTGGTAGGGGGTTGCTCGTGAGTAATACGGCTGCGTGGGTTTATACCAATGTCGCTACTGTTTACCCTGTCATTCGCGGCGGAGGGAAATGGGGTGATGAAATCACCTATGGCACGCCTTACCTAATTGACTGCACATGGCAATCTAGCAATGAAGTTGTGAAAGACGATATGGGAAAAGAGTTTGTTACCAATAACGTTTTTTACACTGAGTTGAAGCGCAACGGTGTTGATGTCCAAAAGCCAGAGCGCGGTTTCTATATTGCAAAAGGTGATGCTACTTCTAAATCTGACCCGCGAATCGCAGGCGCTGACATTATCATCACAGTCAAAGAAGATGATATGAGCTTTTTCGGTGAAGAGTTCGACTACGAGATAAGGACCTGATATGGCTAAGCGTGTTCGAGTTGTTAATAACATACATGCCTTTGTCGAAGGTGTTAATCGCAGAGCTGCAAGTGCTGTAATGGCTGGTGCAAATGTTATCGGTCTTAGAGCTGCGCTATATACGCCGATTGATTCATCTACGTTAATTAACTCGCAGAATAGGGAGCTAAAAGTAAATGGCTACTTGCTGACAGGTAGGGTTATTTATACAGCTAATTATGCCGCTTATGTACATAACGCACCGGGCACATTAAAAGGCCAACCGAGGGCTCACTTTGGTAAAACTCGTGAAGGGAAATCCTTTGGCGGTGGTAGTTTAACCGGAAACTATTGGGACCCGAACGCAAAACCTAAGTTCCTGCAATTAGCTGCCGAAGAGGGAAGACAAGAAGTTGAAGAGGCGATCAGGCGGGAGATGACATTGTGATTATTGACGACTTTCTCGATTACTTGGAGCGCGGAAACCTGACTTCTGACTTCATTGTTCAAAGGCTTGAATGGAAGGAGAGGCCAGATAGCAAGATTCAACAATACATTGTTATCCGTCCCTCCAGTGGTACTGGTCGACTAGGTGAATTGAGTGCCGATGATTATGTCGATGTTATTCTCGTGTCTGCACAAGATGACCCAATCCCCGCATTAACTCGTGCTGATGAAATACTCAAATATGTCGCGGCAAATCCTAGCGACTGTAATCTCAACTCAGTTTTTAATATGGGTGGGTTGCCATCAGGAATTGTAACCACAGAAAACCGAACGATATTCAGACTATCATTTCGCTGCTTATCATAAACAAACAAATCTCAAACTAGGTCGCCAATGTGCGGCCTTTTTTATTTATAAGAGAGGCAACATGCAAGGTTGTACTACTAGCTCAGACATCATGACTGGGCGATTGAAAACTGTCGAGTTGGCATATGGTTGTCCTGACCAGTTCCCGACTGACGAAGAGTTAAAACTAAATGGCCTGCCAACATCGGTGACGTGGGATTTAGCGCCTGAAACGCTGGTTTCTGATGCTGATAATGGCGGTATTTCTTCCACTATGATTTCAAACCTTGACCCGACTTACTCGATTGAAGGTGAAGTACGTCTTCATGACCGTTCTGATGAGTTTGGTATTCAGCAATTTATTAAATACGTTGTTGATGAGATTAAGGCACGCCGTCAGCCTACCGTGTGGATGCGTTTGCACTGGGGTGATTACTATCACATTGGCTACATGAACGTCACTGGGTTAAGTGACGGTGGCGGGGTGAAAGAAATTGTAACTTACAGCTTAGAGTTAAAACTGGCTGATGGTACTACTTTCCAAGTTATCGAAGATGACAATGCCATCCCTGTGACGAATGTTGCGGTGACTCCTAAAACTGCATCAGTTGAAGCAGGAAAGACAACGCAATTATCGGCAACGGTGACACCTAGCAACGCAACTAATAAAGCGATTGTGTGGAAAAGCTCTGATGCAGGTAAGGCAACTGTTACACCAAACGGCCTAGTTACTGGTATCGCTGCTGGCAAAGTTACCATCACGGCAACTACCGCTGATGGTGGCCTGACAGATACGTCAGAAGTAACCGTAACGGCTCCGTAATATTACAAAGGGTGCTTACGAGTGCCCTTGATAATACTAGGAGTATCTTATGACACCGAAAATAGAATATGGCGAGTTCGCTGTTCAAACACCTAACAACGAGTACATTTTTAGCCCGTCATTTAATGCAATGACGAATATCGGTAGCCCATCAGAAATAGTTGATATTTTCACCGCTTTATCTGGTTCCGTAGTTAGTGATGCCATTTCATTACTAGCGGCATATTCCCTTAATGGTGGTTCAAATAGCAACTGGCTGCTGAAATATTTAAAAAAAAGCGCGTCTCGTAAATTGTTATCATCAGCAATGATTGTGATGCAAGCCTGTTGTAATAAGGACTGCGACGAATTAATAGGTCAGTGGCGTGCGGGTAAAAACGGCATAACATACCGTATGGGTAAAATGCCAATATCTGACATTATCGTGCTAGCTAGAGAGTTGATGATCCATGGCGTAATTGGCAAGGTGAAAATCAGGAAGCTGCAACGCAATGAAAGTGATAAAGAATTCACTGATTCGTTTAATGCTGTTGAATATATCAATGCATCCCGCGTCCACTTTGAAATGAACCGTGACGAAGCCGAGAAGCTCACAATGTCAGAATTCTTGATGATGCTTAAAGCTAAGTATCCAGAAGAAAAAGGCTTCACCAAAGAAGAATATGACACTGCTGTTGATGATTATTTCGAGCGTAAAAAACGTCGTATTGCACAAGCAAAAGCGAATAAGGGGTAATTATGTATTTAAATATTATTTTGGCTAATCCATCTAGGCATAAATACAAGTTTAAAGATGAAATAATTCACGTTAAAAGCGTTGCTTATGTTGAGGAAATGAAAAGCCATGTGCCCGACAAGCCACCATTTAGAGATGTGATATTCATTCATCCTATCGATAGAGATGATCGCTATGTTGGTGACTTTATCGAAATGCAAGAAGGCGACACATTCAAAGTCTATAGCGACAGTGGTGTCTTGCTTAAGGAATACAAGAAATAGCGCCATGCTGGATTTGTGATCTAGCCCATCCTTGGGCTGGTCGGTTAAGCTGGTAACTTATCTAAGTTATCGCCTTTTATTTCGTGAATAGCCCAATCAAGATGAAACAGAATGTCTGTCATGTGCTCAGTCATTGAACCTGTGTGTTGATATCCTAGTTGTTTGAGTGAATCTTTAAGCCCATTATTCCAGTATTCTTTCATTGCTCGAATGTGAATTACAGCACCTTCTAGGGTATGAGCTATTTTATGCTTATTAAATTTCACACCTACAGAATCTTTCTTAACCATGACATAACCGCGACTTTCGGCTAAATCAGCAAATACTTTCGGGCTAGTTAATTGCTCGTCGTCTGCTGCGATTTCAGATTTAATAATCGCGCCTTTATCGTCATAGTGATGAAGTACGCGACAGCCAACGAATCGCTCAGTTTGCTTCGGTAAATACTCACCTTCAAGCGGAACACGCGCAGCCAGTGATAATGCCTCTGTGAACTTGTCGCTATCAATTTCTTTGTACGTGCAACCAAAGTGACTTTTTAACGATGACCACATAGTAATCATTGCTTTTGCTTGCTTCTCTTTGGGCAATGCTTTACCGCGATTTAAAACTAGCTGCTTAATTGCTTCTTGCTGTTCTGAAGTAATACGACCAGCAATTTGTTTAACCTGTTTACGTGGCTTAGCCTTAACTTCGCCAGTAGTCCAATACTCATAGAGTACGTCGTCGCTTCTATCTTGGTATGCGGCAACTTTCTCTCTTATTTCAGGTTTTACCTTGTTTATGTTTATCGTATGAAGCCAGCCCGTTAACTTTTTAAGGGCTAAGCAAACAACACTACGACGTTGATTATCGCATGGAAGCTGCATTGTGATATTCACAACACAGGTTTTAAATCTTTGTTTTATCTTAGTATATTGTGAAGCCCAATCTAATCCCATTCCTTCAATGAATGGTCGCATAGCTACGAATGGCTGACCCTCATAATTAACCAGATAAAGGTTATCTCCGTGGAAAGGGACATTAATTGTTGATATAGTACCCATAGTTCGTTTCCTCTAGACTCGGACTAAATAAGAAGCCTCGACTGTTAGCGCAGTTGGGGCTTCGCTGTTTAAACACTCAATAAACCATCTTGTATGAGCGTTCGCTTTAATCTCTGAACCAACTCTGAATTCAGAGACCTTCCTTCTTTCTTTGCAATAATCTTCAAGATTTCTTTGATTTCGGGGTCGATTCTTAACCCCAATGGGGAAACTTCTCTCATCCTCATTTTTTTGCCCTTTATGTAGCTAAAGTGTAGCTATAAAGCTATCAACTTAAAAGTATTTAGTCAATGTTATTTTAGCTACACTGTGATGCTAAATATTGCAGAGGGTAGCTACAATGAAAGGCATGAGAGGCTTAACGCCAATGGGTGTTAGAATACCTGATGATTTAAAAGAAAAAATTCAAAAGAGAGCGCTTAAGAATGGTCGCTCTATGAACTCGGAAATAATAATGATCCTACAGGAAGCTGTAGACGAAGAAAGAAAACCGAAGAACATAGACGAACTAGCCAATTTAGAATCAGATAAGTTCAAAGAGCTATTCATGGAAACCGTCAAGAAGATGTATGAGGGTAAATCATGAGCGATGAAGAAATAAGCAAAGAAGAGCGAATGCATCGCGATAATAGGATAAAGTTACTGACTATATTCGAACAGGTAACGGATAAAGTTTTCGATAGCTTCCTAAAGTCTCAAGGCGTTGATGACGTAAAATGCTTTGTATGTGGGAATGGTAAAATGGGCTTCCCTAAAAGAGGCAGGGATGGTGAGGATGTTTATCATTTAATCCCAATAAAGACCGTGTTTCCAGAAAGCGATAATGAATTCAGTTTGGTAAACTATAAATATAGAGCTATATGTCGGCATTGTGGACATGAGATGTATTTCAATGCTTACCCAGTAATCAAGTGGGCTGGCATCCTTGAAAAGTTAAAGGATGACAACAATGAGTAATGTTCGTTATATACGTAAAGATTTAGAAACGCTTGACGGAAGTGAGAGTGGTCTTGTGTTCAATGGCGGCAGTGGTGGGGGTGGAGATATGGAATCAAGGGTTGCGAAATTAGAGTCTGATGTTTCTCACATCCAGCGAGACATTACAGAAATAAAATTGGATATCAGAGAAATAAAAAGCGACAACAAGTCAGTGTTATCGAAAATCGGTGAACTAGAAAGATCACAAAGCAAAATGTCGGCTGAAAGTAATAAATCACTAATTGAAAAAATCGATAATACCGACAGGACACTTAGCAAAAGAATAGGTGATATTGAAAGTGAAATTAAAACATTCAAGACTGTAGTTAAAGCTTCTAGCGCGGTTGTTAGTGTTATTCTTATCGCAGGTGCAGCCATATTCGGAACCTATGTAAACAAAATATTAGAAGCATTAAATGGCATAGTTCTTAAATAACGATTTGCTCCCAATTGCGGCACTAAGAAACTAGACTGATAAAAAACTGAGGTGAGGGTGGGATGAAAGTTGAGCGGTTTCATACCAGTAAAGATGGGAAAGTATCACTGTTTTCGCTTAACGATGAATTTCTTACAGGTGTTCCATCATGTAACAAGCAGTGGTTTGTTTGTACGTCAAAAAATGACAAAGAGAACACTAGGTGGGACAACAGAATTACTCTAGTTTTAAATGATGTTGTACAGCTAATAATGGATGCTCCGCAAGGTCATTGCTATAAGGTTTATGCTATAGCGACAAATGGTATCTTTCTGTTTTCGCTGCATAACAAAGACGATAACTCTATAGTCGCAATTGTGGTTGCAGATAAACACGGCAAGGTTCTGTATAGAATGAATTGCACTGCCTTAATGATGAGTGCAGACATATCGGAATTCGGTAAATTTGCCGTATTGTCTATTGCTAGAAGCAAAGATAAGGCAAACAAAGACGCTGGGAAAATATTAGTTATTGATGTCGGTGATTCAGAGATCATCAAATCGACTAGTAATCAGATTGGAAATTTATACTTCTCATCAGTAAATATATTTGAGCCTAATGGCGATGTGCTGGCTTTTTATGAAGGGAATGCCAGTAAAGTTGAATTTTATTAGTAGGTATACAATGAAAAGAATATTACTAGTTGCCGCATTGTTAGCTCTGGCTGGGTGTGAAGGAGAGCAGAATAAATTTGATGGAACGTATTCTTGTAAAGTATCTAATTCACTAAATAATAAATCTATAGATAGTAAAAGTGATTATGTATTTCCTGTGGATGCAACTAAAGCAAAATTAACATTTAAAGCGCCAATAATGACTATTCATGGTATGAAAAATGGTGATTATGTCAGCCACGAAATGAAAGAAATTAAAAATGACAATAAAGTCAGCTTTATTTATCAAAATGATGGGGTTCTCGAAACATTTACTCCAGATGGAGGTGCCGCCATTGCGATTGATGGCACAGGGAATGTAAAGGCTACCACACAAGCATTTTCCGATTGCGTGAAGAATTAACAGATTATACAAACCAATTTTATGCATAGGCCCTGTCAAATTGACGGGGCTTTCTTTTTTATAGAGGAAAATAATTATGTCAGAAAGCCAATCAGCAGGTGGTATCCACTACGATGTAAGCATGGACATTAAAGAGTTGCTTGTCGGTGAGAAGCAAGTCAACAAGGTAATGGATAACGTTGAGAAAAGTACAGACAAAGCCACTGACTCTTTAAATAGACTAGATAAAACTGCATCTCAAGTGGCTACAGCTATGAAGATGCCAGAGCTAAACAAATTATCACGAGATATGGCTCAACTATCTGGAAAGATCGGAGCGAACTCGTTAGCTACTGAAAAGGCAATGCAGACAAATAGTAAGTTTACTGGCGTGTTGAGCACGGTATCAGGAACTATAGGGGCTGGGTATATTGGCAATGTAGGTAGCGCCACTGAGACATTGATTAAGCATACAAGGGCGGCAATTGATGCTACAGCAGAAGAAGTAAAGAATGCCGAAGCAATGCAAAAGCAAGCTCAGGCATACCAAGCCGAAGCATCTCAATTAGTTCTGTCTACTCAGGAGAAAAGAAAATCAGCTGAAGAAGCTATAAAACTAGCCCAATCAGAGTTACAAGTAGCCGAGGCATTAGCAGATAAAAAAACAGCTCACATTGAGTCAATGGAAGTTCTTCAAAAGGAGCAGCAATATCAGTTAAAGCAAGCGGAGTTAGCCCATCAAACTATTGGCAATGAAAAGACACTGGCTGAGGTTGTAAAAGCAAGAAGCGCAGTTCAGCGAACCCAAAACCAGATTGAGAAACAATCAAATGCAATAGCGCAAGAAGTTTGGCGCGCAGAAGATAAAGTAAAGGCAGCTAAAGAAGCGCATAAAAAGGCAACAATAGAACTAACTCAGGCTGAGTTATTAGAAAAAGAAGCCAAAATAACATCAGCAGCCGCAGATGACGCTGCAACGGCGGCAAAAAATAGAGCAACAGCAGCAACCAAGGCTCAGGCTGTAGCTATGAATGGGCTAAGAAGTGTTATGGCTTTATTGGGTGGGCCATCTGGAATATTGCTATTGGCAGCGGCTGGGGTTTACGCTTTATATCAAGCTATGAGTAACAATTCTTCTATAGATGATTACAAGAATAAAGTAAATGAAGCCATACAAAAGGTGGATGAATTAACTCAAAGCCAAGCAAAAGCAGCATCTAATCAGGCTAAGATTGCAATAAAAGCAGACACAAAGTCATTGGAGAAGGTAGCTCAAAGAATTGAGGAAGTGCAAAATGCCATTAGATATATGGAAGAAAGCCCTTATGAATGGATGGAAAAAGCAGGGGCAATGGCGTTCACATATGAAAGCCGTCTAGCTAGCTTAAAAGACAAACTTGATGAACTTATGGCGGAGCATGACACGTATAATGGAAGTATACAAAGTTTAGAAAAACAACAAGATATTCTTAACAAGGCTTCAGAATCAGGCGCGGTAGCAATAGGTGATGCAGCTAAATCTGTAAAAATACTAAAATCTGAATATAACTCGCTATCTAGCCAGCAAGAAATATTAAATGAGCTATTCACTAATGGCGCTCAAGCCGCCGAGTTGCTGGCGTACAAACTCAATCTTGAAAACAAATATGCAGAGCAAGGTGTTGCCATAACTGATGATATCAGGCGCTCAATTGATGATGCTGTTGCTTCTAAAAAGCAGTTAATGGAAACGCAAGGCGCAGCTAATTTAAAACAGCAATTGGACAGCATAAAAACTAACGTTGAAGCATTGAAGATTGAGTATCAACAAGGAGCTGAAGCAGCAGCAGTTTTCAGAGCGGAGCAATTTTTATCTAAACAAGATGGCTTAGATCCAAAACTTGCCAAAGAATATATTGAGGGCATTAAACAGCAATATGAATGGCAAGGAAAAGTTAACACCAAAAACAAGGAATCTTCTTCTAGTCTTAAAAATTCCAAAAAAGACATGGAGCAAGCAACTAACGCAATTCAACGACAACTAGCTGAAATCGAACGCCTTAATAAAGGCTACGAAGAAGGCTCTAAGAAGTTAGCGCAATATGATGCAGTTAAGGCATTAGGAGACAAGGCAAGCCCAGAGCAAAAAGCTCAAGCAGAACGTTTGGCTGGTGAGTTATTTGATATAGAACAAAGGCTAGCAGATAAACGCGCAGCTCTAGCGGCAAATGCAACTGCAACAGCCGAAAAATTAAAATCTGATGAAATTGAACAACTAGATAGGCAGCTTAAAGCCAACCTAGTCACAGAGGAACAATATCAGAAACGTCGAGCTGAAATAAATGCGGAATACTCTAAGAAGATTGCAGAGGAAAACGCCAAATCAGTCATAACACCTACGCAAGAAATGGCAGGTCAGCTAGACCCTGTTCAGCAATTAGCCAATGAGAACGCTCAAAAACTCGCTTTAATCCAAGAGTATGTTAATCAAAAAGTTCTTACTGAAGAGCAAGGATTGGCATTAATGAATGCTGCTAATAGAGAATATGAGCAGTCTAGATTTGATGCAATGTGGGGGCTCTGGAAGGGGCAGAATGATTTAAATAACCTCATGGGAACCGCGATAGATTCATTGAGCAGCGGAACAGCAACGGCGGTTTCGGCTATGTTATCTGGAACGCAATCGGCTGGTGACGCTATGCGTAACTTGGCTAACACAGCCTTGAACGCGATGATACAGCAATTAATGCAAATGGCAGTTCAGGCATTAATTACCAGAACAATACTAGGTACTTTTATGGGCGGACTGGGTGCTATTCCTAATATAGCCAGCGTAGCAAGTAGCGTTACATCATTGTCTAATATTGGTGGTATGGGTATGCCTACTGATTTTAGAAGCTATGGTGGAGGTCGTTACAATGGCGGATCAGTAAACCCAAATAGTTACTATCGTTTTGGTGAGGGCGGTAAGCCAGAGATTTTACAGACAAGTTCTGGGAAAAACTATCTCTTGCCTGGTGAAGGTGGGAAAGTAATTCCTAATAAAGACTTACAAGGAGGCGGTAGCCTTCCTCCGATTATCAATGTTTATCAACAAGCCTCTGGTGCAACAGTTGATGTGAGTACAGAGAAAGGACTCAATGCTCAAGATGTTATTAATATAGTCGTTCGCAACATTATGGAAGGACGTGAAATAAGCGGAGCTGTATCAACCCATCACAATGCACCAAGAAAGGCAACAGGGTCTTTGTGATGCAGTAATTTAATATGATTTGAATATGCCAACAGCTATGCGGTTTGGTATAATATTTATTCAAATTCATAAAAGGAGTTAATATGTCAGAAGAGAACGAAGTCAAAAACTACGACGGAAGCAACGAGTTTGTTGATTATTTTTTAGCTGATTTAATTGCAACAGCCAACCAAAACTTTGACGCTAACGAAGAAGGCTTTACGCCTGCAACTATATCGGTAAATGGAACAATATACTCAGGTTTCATTATCGGCGGCGCTGCTTGGTGTGACTTAAGTATAAAGCAAATGGAGGCAGCAGCTGTAAGTGAAGAGGTCGCTCAGGGGGTGAGGGAATATTTCACAAAAATTAAAGAGCAGCTTTACACGGAAGAAGCAGCAAAAAAAATTGAAGATAAAGACAAATTCCCTGCGTACCTACATATGTTAGTAAAAACAACCCTGCCAAATGAACGCACCATAAATAAATTATGGAGATTTAAGGCATGTGAGGTTGAAGGTGTATCGCTTGGATATCTGAGATAAAAAAGAAATGACTTACAACAACCCGCTAAGGCGGGTTTTTTATTGGATATCACATGGAAATAATCGACTACCCTGAATGGTTCCCGTTACCACAAAAAGCGGATAAGAACATGACGTTTGACACTGGGTTTCGAACGGATCAACCTCAAGTTGGAGCGCCGATATTCCAGAAGCTAACGGATGACATTAAAACAGTTTGGAATGTTAAGTGGATATTCCAGCTAGGTGAAGAAAGGGCTTTTCAGCAATGGTTGAGAAGCCCTAATTATCTGGATAACTGCACTAAGTGGTTCAGGATGCCGATTAATCTTGGTGGTTCTGGGCTGCAACCACAGGAGCTTCACTTTGTTAGTTATCCAGTGCAAACGTCGATTAATGGCAGCGTAGTAACTTGGACAGGCTCTGTAATCTGCCGCAAGCTGTTTAATGAAGATGACGAGTTTGGTGACTTAATTGTAGAGATACCACCGAGAGATTGGGGCCTACTCGATATAGTCGTCACCGAGCGCTTACCACGATGCAAGGGGGGAGAATGAAGTTAAGAGAGTACCGAGCGCAACGACCGATGCGCACATTCTACGAAACAATTCAATTCTATCATCCCTCATTCGGAAACATTCATTTAGTCAGCTTGCAGATAGAGCCTAAAGTCTTGGGTGGCGTTGAATATCAGCCGTGCAACTTTGAGCTAGCGGAAAGCCAGCAGAGCAAAACGCCGATTATTGATGCTTCGGTTAAGTTTAGCCGAGTCGCGCAGGACTTTAAGCAGCAACTCAAGCTATGGCGGTCGAATACTCGAATGAAGCCAATTATCGCTACATTCAGGCTATTTGATTCAGCCGACAAAGATTATCCGATAAGTGAATGGTCGCTGTACGTGAAAGACTGCTCACTCGATGCGGAATCGGTAACTGTCACGCTGTCGATGAATAACCCGCTGAATAAGAACGTTGGGCGCATTTACACGATGGAAGAATTCACAGGCTTGGAGACGGTCTAATGACGAAATTAGAGTTTATTAATCTGATGATTGGCAAGCCGTGGAAGAATCGGGCGTGTACGTTTGAGGCGTGTGATTGTTGGGCGCTTGTCGTTCTGTATTACCGCCATGTTCTCAACATCGAAATACATCATGACGCTGGCTACGAATCGGACCATGATTTTGTAACCTGCTATGAGAATGAAGTCGAATTCTGGCAACGTACCGAGCATCCAGTAGATGATGGGATATTCATTGGCTATCGCGGCTCTCAGCCAGCACACATCGGCTTGATTATCGATGGTAATGCATTTCATAGCCGAGGCGAAAACGGGGCTGTAAGAATGGATAGGCTCATTGTGCTTGAGAAGAAATTCACAAAATTGGAGTTTATGAAATATGCCGATAGTTGAAATTCAGCGAGTGGCTGGAACACCGAAAGAAAGAGTCGATTTAACAGTCGGCTCTTTTTTTTATAGCGATTTTCTAGTGCATCAGCAGTTGCATACCGATGTGGTGATTATCGTTAACGGTCGTGAGTTGCAAGAAGATGACGAATTAGATTTCGAAATTACACCAACTCACTTTATTCAAGTGCTTGACCAACCAAAGGGTGTTATAGGCGATATCCTGAATCCAGTGTTTAACCTTGTCACGAAAGTATTCTCGTTTCTTGCACCAAAAACACCGTCATTTTCCGCTGCTGAGTCGAATGTCAAAGACAGCCCGAATAACCGACTCACAGGACAAACAAACGTTGCCCGAGCATATCAGGCAAGACCAGAAATACACGGGCAAGTAAGGGCGTTCCCTGACCTCATTCAGCAGTCAATGTTTGAGTACAACAACAACCTAAAAACCGTTACCGAGTGGCTAAACATCGGCATAGGCGAATATAAAACGGAAAGTATCCGATTTGCCGAATCTGATTTCACGGCAATGGCGGGGGCAAGTTACAAGATATACAAGCCCAAGGAAGTTATCCCACTGATTAACGAAGGGTTTGAATTCCCCGACATCGACGGACAAGAATTGCCGGGCCCCAATGAAAGTAAAGATATCCCGCAGCAAACAGCAACAGCAAACGAGGTTGTGTCTGGTGAGATAAAGGGCGGTGAAGCAGCGATAAAAATCGTTAAGCAAGATGAGTTTGAGTACTTCTATGAGCTCACAAAGCCGCGTTCTATCTCAATGACAGTGAATGTTAGTTACGACACGCCACAGGGTTCTGTCACTAAAGATGTAAAAATCGACGCGCAACTCATTGATGCAAAAGAGAGTGATGATGGGGCGCTGATTGGCAAAATATATTATTACGAGTTCTTTTTTACGAATCTAAGCGGGACAGATTTAGCTCAACTTCCACCAAACGCAGTAGTGAACACAACGAAATTTATTCTGTATGACAATCAGTTTTTAACAGTTGGTCCGTTCTTCTCTCCAGTAGATGGTGACCAAATGTGGATTCACTTGCAAGCGCAACTTGGCGGCGGTGATAACTGCAATGCAACCGTAGAAGTCTGGAAGATAAACACTGATAACGAGGAGATAGCGGGGACACGTCAAAGCTTCAATACTGCACTAAGCGCCAACAACGGTGCGCGAGTTTATTACAAAACAGACAAGGTAACGCTTAATTCAGGTCGTGGCCGTTACGCTGTACAACTCACTCGACGCAACAACAGTAGTGACCAAAGCATCATGAAGATCGAAAACGCTCACATTGTCCGAGTTCGTGAGAATGTTGTTTTTGAGAATGACACGATAGTTAATGTGTCAGTGAGGGCAACGGAAGCGCCAACAGGAGCGAGAGAGCGCAAATATAACTTATTGGCCACGCGCATGGTTATTTCGTATGACCGAGTATCAAAGAAAGTTGACTATACGCTCAGGCCATCACGGAGTTTTGCTGATGCGGTGCTGCACACATGGATAATCACTGCCGGTGAAAGCGAGAAGAATATCGACATTGACGGCCTGTATCGAATTTACGATAGCTTGCCAGACGAGCGATTGGGCTATTTCGATTACACCTTTGACGACGAGGATGTCTCACTTGGTCAACGCATCGAAACTATCTGTAACTCCGCGCGAGTGACGGCTTACTACGACAATGCTGTGCTGACATTCTCGCGTGAGCAATCCAGTGAATTTCCAATGGCCACGTTCAACCGCTCAAACATCACAGGTAACGACATGAAGATATCGTATGACATGTCGATGCCGAGTGGGTATGACGGAATTGAATTGGAGTACGTCGAACCAGTTCGCAACAAGAAAGACTATATCCGCTTTCGAGTTGATGAAAACGGTATCACGGAAGGGCTATCGCGAACGCCAAACAAGATAGTTTTACAAGGCTGTAGGAATCGCTATCAAGCGATGGACAGGGCGTTATTAGAAGCTAACAGGCTTATTCACCAACGAACAAGCATCAGTCTGACAACGCTTGCAGATGGTGGGAATGTGTACCCTAGCGATATGGTACTTATTGCTGATGCTTACGACTCAAATCAGCAAGCAGGTTATATCACGGAGCGAAACGGGGAGGTATTCAAAACCAGTGAGAAGATTAAGTTCGATGAGGAAATGTGGGTGTATCTCACTGATAGCATGGGTTACACAACGCAGAAGTTTAAAGCGGAGCCTCGCGAAGATACTGAGTTCGGTTTTATTGCAGGTGTGCCAGAAGATATCGAACTCAATTTCTACGATGGGTATAACAAACAAGTTGCATCACGTTACATCATTGCCACTTCAGATGAGTTAGAAATGACTAAGTGGGTCATCACGGACAAACGCCCATTAGGTGGCGAACGCTACACCATAACCGCAACCGAATATTTCGACGCGAAACCAGACTACAACGCATAACAGCAATCATTAACCAACAAGCCAGCCACAGAGCTGGCTTTTTTATTGGAAAAAATAAGCATGAGACAAAATGTAAAGCCAACACAAGAGCCAGTTCCAAGTAGTGATATCAAAAACCTTTTCTTTAACTCAGGACTGCTAGATATTTGGGCCACATCACTAGAACATAAATATATTGACCGTTTTGGAAATTGCCATTTAACAGCCGCGGGAATGGAGTGGTTATTCAAAGAATTAGTCGAGACATTCAAAGTCGATATGAATATCGCCATTGTCGCAGCTGGCTATATTACGATTGATAGCTTTCAACAAGGTGCTGATTTACCAAATAATGAACTAACTCAACGCAATCATATTCTTCGCGATGAAACTACAGGGGAGTATTACCGTTGGGATGGCGACTTACCTAAACAAGTTCCAGCAGGCTCAACGCCTCAATCGACAGGTGGTATTGGTAAAGGTGCATGGGTTAGTGTGGGGGATGCGAGCTTAAGGGGGGATTTATTGAAGGGTATGTTTAGCTCTAGCTATACTTCTATTTACTACGTACCAAATGTTGAAGTGAACGGATTAACAGATAATAGAGATGCAATTTATGCATTCAATGATAATGTCTATATCCCTCACGGGGTCACAATTCGATGCAATCTACTTCCAGATGATGACATTACTATTTTTAAAGGGGAGGGGACAATACTGACTCGTGATCCTTGGGGTAATGAGCACGTATTTGATGTGGCTCTCGCTAACAAATTAACCCAAATCCAGTCAGTAAAGTCTAAAGTTAATTCGATTTTACTTAAAAATTTAAATCCTAGAATTGGGGTTGTCGGTGATTCAATCACTGACGGAAGGGCTGCCACTAGCTGGGTTCCAAACCCGACGGACTCAGCGGGTAATTTGAAATCAACTGATTATGATCATGATGCAAACGGGGGTAAGAATGGCTATTTTGCTATTTTTAGAGATATATCTAAACACGCTACAGGGCTAAATCCGAATCGCTCTGTCGAGACGTTTAATGCATCATCGAGCGGTAAAAAATTGATAGACGGCTGGGCTTATCGCAATATTGATTATGGTTTCTTTCAAAATAAAGCGTACAAAAATAAGGTTCCAGATGTTGTTTTTTTAGCAATGGGTCACAATGATGGAATTACTAGCGAAGAGCTTGTTCAGCAGTATCTTGCAGAGTTTGATAAATTTATTCAAAAATGCAAAGGGTATGGTTCATATGTTGCACTGCTCACAACTTCAATGTGTGCCACTCGCAATGACCACACTGAAGCATTTAAAGACGCAGTTATGCGGAAATATGGTATTGAGTGGATAGATTTAGCAACCCCACTCATTGATTATGCATTCAACGGAAATTCTACGCTAGCTGATGTTTATTATACGGGACCCAATCAACAGGATTATGATTTTACACACCCCAACCAGTCCGGTCATAGATTTATGGCCCATCAATTTCTGAATAAGTTATTTGATAGTCGCGTGACAACATTTGATAACAGCGGTGTGATTGGCGCCATAAGAACCGCTCGTCATATCAGCTATGATGCGACTAGCCGCACTGAATATAACACAATCACATTAAACTTGGACGACCAACAATACTTAAAAGATGTGGCGGGTGTAAGTAGATGCACGGCTCCTGCTAACCCATGTTTTGACTTTCTAATTGAAAACAAAGTGATTGGCGGTTCTTTGAATATCATTATTCCAAAGCCATCACCACAAAGTAAGCCAGCGAAGCTGATTTTATTGAATGGAGCTGGGAAGTATGAAAAAGATATCTCAGGCTTTGGCTCTGAGCTTGATGGCTATTATGTGATGAGAGTTCCTCAGCTTGATTATGGCCCTAATATTGTACGTGTTTATTATAGCGGTTCAGGCGGTATACAAGGTTATGCTCCATTTTTATCTGTAACAAAAACGTCAAAAACATCAAGCCTCAGTACATTCAATGCTGACATTCGAAATGATTCAATGATCCCAATTACGATAGCGAATAGTGCTGATAGTTTCCATCGCGATGCTTATAATTACACTATCGGAAGCCGAATCCCTGACCGTGTATCTGAACCCTATGAGGGCTACATCAGCATTAAAGCCAAGTTTGTTCAGGGCATGAGAATTTGGATTGTCAGAAAGCCGGACATTTCCGCAGCCAACGGTTACTACGTTGAGTTAACAAGCGCAACAACTTTAACAGTTAAAGATGCTAGCGATACAGTTGTTACATCATTGACTGGGCTGGATATTGGTACAATAGCGAGATTTAACATCCGCTTTTCCGGGAATACAATGTACTTACAGATAAATGCTAAGCAATCGACGGCATTTAATCGAAAAGGTGGATTGATGTATATCGAGAATAAAACAGGGTCTAATGTATCAGACTACTGGCTTGATGTTAGTATGAGCTTTAACAACTAGCAGTATATCACTAGCTTTCTTGATTATACTCATATCCCTTCGGTAGTCTCTTACTCAATTCTCTGTAATAAACTAAACGTTCTCTGAAATACTCGCGCAGGTGTTCGGGTTGTTGTCGTTCGACTTCAACATCGATTGTTTTCTGCGCGGGTATGATGAAACGAGTATAGCATGGAGGGAAAATCACTGTGACGAGCTGTGCCGAAATTGTGACACAAAAATGAGAGGGGAAGCAAAAGGCCAAGCAATTTGGCCTAATCAATGTATTTTTCTATCAAGGTTGATTCTTTAACTGACAACACATCAGCAATGCTCTTCAAATCATCTACGTAGATAGATGACTCACCATTTTCACACTTTATATATTCAGCTTCGGAAATCGTGAGATTCTTTGCTATTTCTGAAGTTGATATATTTTGTGAGATACGCAAGTGCTTAATATATTCACCAATAGCTTTATTCGACATGTTTTCTATCTTTAGCCTTTTCCGATGACAGATGAAGATGCGTTTCAATAAAGCTCATCACTTTTTGAATCTTTTTCTCATCAACGAGTTGCCAATTCTGATTAAGCATGAATTCTTCAATTGAAATGCCTTTGTAATCTACATTAGTTCTATAGAAAACGTAAATCTTTGACTGCTCCGTGTGAGATGGCTCTCTATTTTCGTTGATACAGTTTATTGAAAGTAAAAGTAGCTGATTGTTGTTCATGTAACCTCCGATTATGAGGTCGTATGATATGTGAGCATTTGGTGTAGGGATATCAATATTAGTCGGTTTTATATTGAAAACAAATAAAGGGGTTATTGTGACAAAAATGTGTCACAAAAATGATATGAATGGATAAAAATAGACAAAAATAAGCAAATCGCAAAAATGCTGGCTGGCTTGTAGTGCGGCTTTGCTAGCTAAAAATCGTTAATCAATATTTGCACATCCAGTGACTCGTAATCCAATGCCGAAGTTGCTTCATCTAATATCAAAATATCTGGTTCTGTTAGTAAAGCACGTGCCAGAGCTATTCTTTGACGTTGCCCACCTGATAGGTTAAGGCCTTTTTCTGATAAGGGGGAATTAAACGTGTCAGGCAGCTCCATTATGAAATCATAAGCGCCTGCTAATTTTGCAGCATGAATAACTTTTTCATCCGAAGCTTGCGGGGCACTTAAGCGAATATTATCTGCAATAGAGCCGACGAATAGCATACTTTCTTGCAGAACAACACTCATACGGCGGCGTAATGAAACCGTATCTGCTACAGCTAAATCCATGCCATCGACAATAACTTGACCATGTTGTGGTACATAAAGACGCTGCAATAATTTTGTCAGAGTACTTTTCCCTGACCCGGAAGGGCCTGTTATCCCAATAAATTCCCCTGCTTTAACGGATAGCGACAGGTTATTGAGAACCTCTGGCATATCAGGTTGATAACGAAAACGAATATTTTGAAACTCAATTTTCCCTTGAATGCTGGCAGTGCTCGCAATGCCTTTACGTTCATTTTCAACTGGTTTATCGAGTATATCCCCAACACGGCGAAGTGAAATTATAGTGTGTTGAAAATCTTGCCAAACTTGCGCAAACCTTAGCACGGGCTGAGTAACATGGGCACTTAGCATATTAAAGGCGACGAGTTCCCCAGGCGATATTCCACCGTTTAAAACTTCTTTGACCCCAACCCACAAGATAATTGCAGTTGTAATTTTACTCACTAATGTCATTAACTGAGAGGCTACTTCACTGCGCATTGAGACTTTAAAGCTTTGTCTTAGTTGTTTACTGAATATTTTTTTCCATCGTTGATTAAAATATTTTTCAGTTGCTGTAGTTTTTACCGTTTCAATTCCTGTAATGGTTTCGGTAAGAAACGTGAGCCCATTTTCATCTGCTTGATAAGACTTTTCAGTTTGCTGACGAATAATTGGCCCAAGTATCATCCATAAAATGAAGAAAACCCCCATCGAACCGAGTAAAATCCATGACATTAGGCTGCTATAGGAAAATAGAACCGCAATGAAGAGGATCACAAAAATGAAGTCAATAAATAGCATCAAAGTTGAGCCAGTCAGAAATTGCCGTATATGCGCTAGCTCACGTATCCTTGCGATGATTTTCCCTGTTGGCCTTAATTTGAAATAATTTAAGGGGAGCGCCATTAAATGCCGATAGATTTTCCCTGATAATTCGGCGCTGATTTGGCTACTGGTATGACTAAAAATTTTATTGCGAATAAAACCGTATATTGGCTCAGCAACGGCAATAGCGAAGATTGCCAATGCAATAACATGTAAGTTGGATAAACTTCGCCCCACTAAAACTTTGTCTACAAGGTTTTGAAATAGTAGAGGGCTAACTAAGGCGAAAAGCTGAATAATGGCTGATAGAATAAAGATATTTCGTAATTTAACATGTTGACGCAAAATAGAAGGAACAAACCAGCTAAACCCAAAAGCTCTTTTTTGCTCTGGCTCTTGTTGCTCTTTAAGCAATAAAATATCGATTTCAGCTTCATTATTAAAATCATCAGCCTGAATTAACTTGATTTCGTTGTTTACAGGGTTGATGAGTACGAGGTCTTTTTCTTGTTGCAAGATTTGCCATGACCCTTGCGTATAGATTAACGCGGGAAGGGGGATGGTTGCTAACTGTGTATATGGTATAGCAATGAGTTCTGTTTCGTAGCCTAGTGTATTGGCACATTCTCTGATCTCCCACTCTGTAGGCGAAAGAGTTTGCATACCAATTGAATGCCTGAGTTGGTCTGTCGAAACATTCTTTTGGTAATAATTAGCCACCCAAACTAAGGCATCCAAGCCATGGTTGTTTATCTGTTCCATCGATTATTTTTCTCTCATTGCATTCGAGGTATATTCATTGATAGGGCTAAGTAGGTAATCAATAATTCGGCGCTTATCGGTTTTTATTTCGGCCACGATAGATAACCCAGGAGTGAGCTCAATCTGTTCACCATCAACTAACAGTTGTTTTTTATTAAGGCCTATTTGACCTAAGAACACTAAGCCAAGGTTTTCATCTTGCGTGCTATCCCGTGAAATAGAGAGAACCTCACCGTCAATGGTGCCATAACGGGTGTAAGGAAAGGCATCGACTTTGACTTCGGCTTTTAAACCTTCATGAATGAAGCCAATATCTTTATTTAAAATTTTAATTTCAGCTAATTGAACATGGTTATTAGGCACTATAACCATTAATTGCTGAGCGGGTTGTAGTACTCCCCCTAAAGTATGAGTGGCTAATTGTTGAACAGTACCATCAACAGGAGCTCGGATGATTTCTAATTGATTTCTTTCATGATTTTTTAATAGTTCTTGTTCTAAGGAGGCTTGTTTAAAAGCCGCTTGCTTATATTTTTCATCCCATTCTTGGTTTTTCTGTGCCTTTATCCTACTTTGTTTTTCAGTTAAGGCATGGTGCTGACTGACAAGAATGGATAATTCAGAGAGCTTGGTAACTTTCTCTTTTTTAGCGATAAGTAGCTCTCGTTCTTGTTCTAAAAATTCTTTCTGGCTGATTAACTGTTTCTGCGTTAATGAATGATGAGCATCAAGTCGTTGCTTTATATTATTGATTAGCGCGTTAATCGTGTTTAACTCATTTTTCCTAGCTTGCTGATTGACAATATTTAATTGAATTTCATTACTAATTTCATTAATGAGAGAGTCAAACTCTATTTGTTGAGTTTGGTAACTAGAGAGGGCACTTTTTTGCTCAGCTTCAGTTAATTGATGAAATTGAGGTAATTGATCAATCGGTTGTTGCAATAACAGAGCTTGATGAATGAGAGTTTCGGCAATTTGGAAATTATGTTGATAATTTAAGCTAAGAATATCTTGGTCGACGCCTAGCACATTAACCGTAAGTAATGGATCACCTTGTTTGACGGTTTGCCCATCTGCAACATGAATGTGTTCTAAGCGACTTAATTCAAACGCTTGAATTAATTGTGTACGCCCAGAAACAATCAATTTACCTTGGGTAGTTGCCTGAATATCTAGTTTACCAAAAAATGACCAAGCAACGGCAATGAAAATACCAAAACTAATTGATATTGCCACCCACAAGGCCAAATAGGAAGGGGGGGTTTTTAAAATTGCCAAATGGGAAGGCAAAAAACTGTTATAGCGGTTTTGTTTTAATCGATGTTTCATTTTACGTCCATGTCCGGTTTTAAGGATTGTTGCAGGGTCCATAAATGTTTATAGAAATTACCTTGTTCAATAAGCTGCTGGTGGCTGCCTTGTTCTATAATTTCTCCACGTTGCATGACAATAATTCGCTGATGGTGGCGAATGGTTGATAAGCGATGGGCGATGGTAATAACTGTCCTTCCTTTTGCAATAACATGCATGTTCTCTTGAATAACAGCTTGGGATTCATCATCTAAAGCGCTGGTGGCTTCATCAAAAATAATGACTTTAGGGTTAGCAAGTAAGGTACGTGCAATGGCAATACGCTGTCGTTGACCGCCGGAAAGAGACGTCCCCCCTTCAGCCAGTACGGTGTCATATCCCATAGGTAATTTTAAAATAAAGTCATGAGCACCGGCCATCTTCGCTGCATGAACGACGTCATCCATCGAAGCATTGGGGGCCGTTTGGGCAATATTGTGAAAAACAGATTGGCTAAATAAAAAGTTTTCTTGTAATACAATACCTATTTGTTGCCTTAGTGAATGTAGATTAATTGCCGACAAAGGCATGTTATCAACATAAATGGCGCCGCTTTCAGGGGTATAAAGCCGTAACAGTAACCGAGCTAGAGTACTTTTCCCTGAGCCTGAAGTACCGACAACGCCAATGGTTTCCCCTGCTTTAATATTTAAGTTAAAGTTTTTAAGGATATAAGGCATATTGGGTTGATAGCGGAATGAGACATCTTTTATAAATAGATTCCCTTGAATTGACTGCTTGTTTTCTTGCCTGGATTGTTCAACGGGGAGATTAATAATTTGCGATAGCTTTTCAATAGCAACACCTGTACGAATATAGTCCCCCCATAATTTTACGAGTTTGACTAAAGGTTGATTGGCATGACTGACCATCATATGAAACGCGATAAATTGGCCAATAGTCATTTGTAAAGCTAATACCTCAGATGCCCCAACCCATAAAACGATAGCACTGGTGATTTTTTCAATAGCCATGACTAAGTGTTCAGAGCGTGAGCTTATTTGCCCTGATACAAAATTAGTATGGCTCATATCGGATGTTTGACCATCCCATCGGCGAGTAAAATTAGGTTCTACCGATAAGCTTTTGGCTGTTTCAATACCATTGATGCTTTCGGTAAGAAAAGAGGTATTAATTGCGATGTTAGTAAATTGCTGTTGAGCGGCGGCTTCAATTTTAGGTGTTAACCACCAAGCTAATAAAAGGTAAAAAGGAATAGAGCATAGAAAGATTAATGTTAGAGTGGTTGATATTAAATTCATCACGAAAATAAATACAAATAAAAATAATACATCAACACATAATGTAAAGAAGCTGCTCGTTAAAAATTCGCGAATAGTTTCTAATTCTTTTACACGGGTAACAATTGCACCTATTTGACGGTTTTTGAAAAAGGGAATAGGTAACCGTAGTAAATGATTAACTAATTTTAAACCCAATGTCATGTCTATTCGATTAACCGTATGATGATAAACATATTCACGTAACCCTTTTAGTATAACTTCAATAAATGCAGCAACAATTAAACCGAAAATTAGCACATCTAATGTCACTAAACTATTATGAATTAATACTTTATCCATAATAACTTGCATAACAATAGGAGAAACCAAAGCTAATATTTGTAAGATAAATGAAAAAAACAAAACCCATAAAATAATAGATTTATATTTCATAAACTCTGCTTGAAACCAAGATATATCAAATTGCCCTTGCTTCAGGTTTACATGCAACCAATCACCACTCCATCGTTGTTGTAGCTCTTCAATGCTCCAAATCTCAGGGGGGAGGTTACCCATTTGTTGTACTAAGACTTGTTCTTGATTGCGATTAGCTAACAAGAAGGCTTCACCCTGGGTGTTATATAAAATAGCCGGACAGACTATTTTGGCGATATCTTTATTTTTTTGATGCTTATTCTTGCAGTTAATATGATACTTTTTTTTAATGATTTTGAGTTTTTCATTATAATTAATAGACTGCTTTAGCGTTTCCTCAAGTTCTTTAGGGTTTATTTGCCCTGACAACTTGGCGATAACACTAATAAAATATAATGTTGATTGTGATTTGGCGGTTTCCATTTTCTGTATTAATCATTCCCTTGGTTTTATTACATGCATAAACATAAATGTATATTGAAAAAATCAATTTAACATTGGCGATGAAGAAGGGGCTTTTAAATTTGGATAATACAGTGATTACAATTATCTGTGTATTGAAGTTAGTCTTATTGTTTAGTTTGAAAAAAAATAATTAAAAAATAAATCTTATTAGAGATATTGAGAATGAAAGTTCATCTTCAATATCTCGTTCATGATGATTTATTATTTTGGAATAGCCAAAAAACGGTGGATTGCTCTTAACACATGATCCGGTTTTTCGGCATGTACCCAATGACCAGTATCCGCAACAACCCAAGCTTTGGCCTTAGGAAATTGTTGAGCGATTTCATCGGAATATTCGGCTTGTACATAAGGTGAATTTCCTCCAGGAATTAATAATACAGGCTTATTCCATGCAGGGACGGTTTCCCAACCAATAATTTTCTCATAATTCGTTTTTAGTGCGGGCAAATTGAACTTCCATTCACCTTGCTTAAAAGATTTTAGGAGAAATTGGATAACGCCATCTTCATTGATATGGTGACGCATAATGGTTGTCGCTTCTTGACGAGTTTTAGCTTGCTCCGCAGTAACTGCATCCAGAGCTGCAAAGATTTTATCATGGCGGCGAACTTGATAAGCGACAGGGGCGATATCAATAGCAACTACCTGAGTGATAAAATCAGGGGCTAAAGCCGTTGCTGCCATTGCTATTTTCCCCCCCATGGAGTGACCAATTAAAATGGCATTTTTATAACCTAATGACTTTATAAGGTTAATCACATCTTGTGCCATTTGTTGATAACTCATCTGGTCGTCACGAAATGAATCACCATGATTGCGAACATCAATTTGAATAGTATCAAAATATTGTTGTAAATCACGGCCTAACACGCCTAAGTTATGCAGGTCACCGAATAGCCCATGAATTAATACAACAGGGTTATTAGAGATTGGATTTTCAGGTTTATGAATAGTATGGTTGAGTAACACAGTCATATTTGTTTTATCAATTTATCAGTGATACAAGTAGCTTTATCATGGCATGGCTAGGGATAAAATCCAAATAGTCAAATAATCTTCTTCGGAGGGTGAACAATTCAATAATTGGGTTAATAGAATGCTTTTATGCAAAGAATTTAAGAAAATTGAACTTGGTCACTGTGATGAAATGAGTAAAGTAATGGTATGATAACATACTGAATTATCTTTAAACTTAAAGGAGTGTTTACTTTAAGTTATTGAAATTTTAATTGTTTTGTTTTTTTTAAATCTGTCTTATAATCACACCGCAAATTTTAGTTAAAATAAAGTACTGGGAAAAAATGAAAACGATAGAAGTTGATGAAGAGCTTTACCGCTATATTGCGAGCCATACACAGCATATCGGTGAAAGTGCATCGGATATCTTGCGCCGTATGTTAAATTTCAAGTCCGGGCAGCCAGTACAAGTAAAAGAAGTCGGTCAGGCACAACCAGTAACTAAAACTGAACTGGCGATGAGTACACCTGCTGTTGCACAAAACCCAGTTAGGGTTGTTAGGGAATTATTGTTATCCGATGCTTATGCAGAAAAAAGCAAAGCAATTGACCGGTTTATGTTAATTCTGTCCACATTATACAGTTTAGATGCTAAGCGCTTTGCGAGCGCTACAGAATTAATGCATGGTCGAACTCGTATTTATTTTGCCGGCGATGAGCAAACGTTGCTTGCTGCGGGTAAACAGTCTAAGCCTCGTCATATTCCGGGGACCCCTTATTGGGTGATCACGAACACAAATACTAATCGCAAACGTAGTATGGTTGATGCCATCATGCAGGAAATGCAGTTCCCTGCGAATGTGATTGAAAAAGTGAGTAATACCATTTAAAACTGAAATATCACTGATGTGAAAAGCAAAGCATCAGTGCTTTGGGAGAAAACCAGTGACAATACATGAACGTGCAGGGCAGCTTCCGTTTCAAAGTGACTTGATCAATGTCGCTCAATTAACCGCTCAATATTATACTCAGCAGCCGCAAGCAGGGGACGCTTCTCAGGCGGTTAAATTTGGTACGTCTGGGCATCGTGGTAGCTCATTACGTAAAAATTTTAATGAAAATCACATATTGGCAATTGCACAAGCTATTGCTGATTTGCGCAAAACACAAGGGGTAACAGGCCCTTGCTTTGTGGGTAAAGATACACATGCTTTATCTGAAGCGGCATTTATTACTGTGGTTGAGGTGCTAGCAGCCAATCAAGTTCATGTAATTGTTCAGGAGAACAATGGTTTCACACCAACTCCAGCCATCTCCCATGCAATCTTAAGTTACAACCAGTCACACCAAAATATTGCTGATGGCATTGTGATCACGCCTTCCCATAATCCACCTGAAGATGGTGGTATTAAATATAATCCAGCAAATGGCGGGCCTGCGGATACAGATTTAACTTCGGTTATTGAGAAAAATGCTAATCAAATACTGGTAAATAACCTCGAGGGGGTTAAGCGCCTAAGTTTTGATGCTGCGATCGCAAGTGAATATGTTATTCAGCAAGATTTAATTATGCCATACGTATTAGCACTGGGCGAAGTTGTTGATATGGAGGCTATCGCCAAATCAGGGCTAAAAATCGGTGTTGACCCACTAGGTGGCTCAGGTATCGAATATTGGAAAAAAATTGCTGAGCATTATCAATTAAATATTGAAATCGTAAATGATCAACTAGACCAAACTTTCCGTTTTATGCCACTTGACCATGATGGTGTTATCCGTATGGATTGCTCATCAAGTTGGGCTATGGCAGGGTTATTAGGGATGAAAAAACGGTTTGATTTGGCGTTTGCAAATGATCCTGATTACGACCGCCATGGTATTGTCACCCCTGATGGGTTAATGAACCCAAATCACTACCTTGCTGTTGCGATTGACTATTTATTCCAGCATCGGCCTCTGTGGGGGAAAGATGTTGCTGTCGGTAAAACGCTGGTTTCTAGTGCGATGATTGACCGAGTTGTCAGTGATATTGGTCGTGAATTGGTAGAAGTACCGGTTGGTTTTAAATGGTTTGTTGATGGTTTATTTAGTGGTCAACTCGGTTTTGGTGGGGAAGAAAGTGCTGGGGCATCGTTCCTGAAATTTGATGGTACACCTTGGTCAACGGATAAAGATGGTATCATTCTTTGTTTATTAGCCGCAGAAATTACAGCAGTTACCGGTGAAAACCCTCAGCAACGCTATAATAACCTCGCGAAAAAATTTGGTGCACCGATTTACAACCGTATCCAAGCGAAAGCGACTCACGAAGAAAAAGCTAAGTTAAGTAAATTATCTCCAGAAATGGTAGCCGCAGATACGCTAGCGGGTGATAAAATTACACAGCGCTTAACCGCAGCACCTGGTAATGGCGCCTCGATAGGTGGCTTAAAAATTATGACCGATTACGGTTGGTTTGCAGCAAGGCCATCAGGGACAGAAGAAGCATACAAAATTTATTGTGAAAGTTTCCGTGGCGAAGAACATCTACGCCTTATTGAAAAAGAAGCTATCGAGATCGTTAGTAAAGTAATTAGTTAATTCCGCTTTTTATAAATAAAAAATTCATTTCAATAAATATCCCGAAGACAAAATCGACAAGATGATTCGGGATATTATTCCTTATTTATTGTTAATCTCTTCATAAAATTATGGTTGTCGATAATGTGACGAGATTAACAAAATTCTTTTGTTTATTTTACCCAAAATTCCCCTATTACTTTTTACTATCAGTTCACAATAAGCGTTGCAGCTAAAGGCGTGGAGTGGTACAACTTGAAGCATCTGAGTGAGTTTTATTAATCATAATTATTGAAGATAGGGTGAGGTCAATGAGTCAGGTTTATAATTTCAGTGCAGGTCCAGCGATGCTGCCTGTCGAAGTCATGCGTCGTGCTGAACAAGAATTTTGTAATTGGCAAGGTCTAGGTGTTTCAGTGATGGAAGTGAGTCATCGCGGAAAAGAATTTGTTGAAGTTGCAAAAGAAGCTGAGCAAAATTTACGTGATTTATTAAATGTGCCAAGTAATTATAAAATTCTATTTTGTCATGGCGGTGCCCGTGCCCACTTTGCTACTATCCCGATGAACTTATTAGGTGGCAAAACGACGGCTGATTACATTGTCAGTGGTTATTGGTCAGAATCTGCTGCGAAAGAAGCAGCGAAATACTGCAAACCTAACGTCATTCAAATTGCTGAAGAAAAAGATGGCGTTGTGAGCCTAAAACCAATGAGTGAATGGCCTTTAAGTGACGATGCTGCTTATGTCCATTATTGCCCTAATGAAACGATTGGCGGTTTAGCCCTCCACGAAGAACCTGATTTCCCGAAAGACAAAATTATTGTTGCTGATTACTCATCTTCTATTTTATCAAAACCGATTGATGTCAGCCGTTTTGGCATAATCTATGCGGGTGCACAAAAAAATATCGGGCCTGCTGGGTTAACAATTGTCATTATTCGTGAAGACCTACTGGGCAAAGCCTCTCCACAGACGCCATCAGTGTTTGATTATACATTACTAGCAAAACATGATTCCATGTTCAACACACCGCCAACATTTGCATGGTACCTATCAGGTATGGTCTTTAAGTGGTTGAAAGAACAAGGTGGCTTACAAGAAATGGCGAAGCGTAATTATGAAAAATCACAATTACTCTACAATGCTATTGATGATAGCCAGTTTTATATAAACCGTGTGGCAGTAGAAAACCGCTCTTGGATGAATGTGCCATTCCAAATGCAAAACCCTGCATTGGATGCCAAATTTATCGAAGAAGCGAAAGAACAAGGCCTGCTTTCACTGAAAGGTCATAAAGTGGCAGGCGGAATGCGAGCCTCCATTTATAATGCTATGCCATTAGCTGGTGTACAGGCTTTGGTTGATTTTATGGCAGATTTTGAACGCCATAACGCATAACACTCTTTATTAAGCTCTACATAATTTGGGTTGCATGTCGGTGATAAACGAAAATAGATGAGGGGCATTGGTACACGATGTAGCTCGGTTCGTTGAAAATGGCCAACACGCATGCAACCTGAAAAATGATGAGTATAAACTGGCTGATAGGATGTTCAGCTAATAATCGAGCCCTCTTGTAGCTAACTAAAAAGAAAATAGGGCTCGGTTGATTTTACTTGCAATTTCACTGGAGAAAACACCTTTTATGCAATCCCTGACATTACAACCAATTTCTTCAATTAATGGCACAATTAATTTGCCAGGGTCTAAAAGTGTCTCAAACCGTGCACTGTTACTTGCTGCGATGGCTAAAGGGACGACCGTACTGACTAATTTATTAGACAGTGATGATATTCGCCATATGCTGAATGCATTAAGCCAATTAGGGGTTAGTTACCAATTATCGGATGATAAAACACGGTGTTGCGTGGAAGGTCTAGGCGGTAACTTATCCCATTCGGATGAACTAGAAATATTTTTAGGTAATGCAGGGACAGCAATGCGCCCGCTGGCAGCGGCATTATCATTGAGCCACAATAATATTATTCTGACCGGAGAACCCCGTATGAAAGAGCGTCCCATTGGGCACTTAGTGGATGCTTTGAGGGAAGGCGGGGCAGTTATTGATTATTTAGAACAAGAAAATTATCCGCCGATTCGTTTAAAAGGCGGTTTTGTCGGTGGCAAAATTTCAGTCGATGGTTCGGTTTCTAGCCAATTTTTAACGGCATTATTAATGGCGGCTCCTCGTGCAGAGCAAGATACGACTATTACCATTATTGGTGAGTTAGTCTCTAAACCTTATATTGATATAACGCTAGCATTAATGAAAACTTTTGGTGTTATTGTTGAAAATCATCAATATCAACAATTTGTAATTAAAGGCCAGCAACAATATCAATCACCTGGTGAATATTTAGTGGAAGGTGACGCTTCTTCGGCTTCTTACTTTTTAGCCGCTGCTGCTATTAAAGGTGGTATTGTACGTGTCACTGGTATTGGCCGTAATAGTTTGCAAGGTGATACTAAGTTTGCCAACGTGTTGGAGAAAATGGGCGCGACGATTCGCTGGGGTGATGACTACGTTGAGTGTCAACGTGGTACTTTGAGCGGTATTGACATGGATATGAATGAAATCCCTGATGCAGCAATGACAATAGGGACTGTCGCGTTATTCGCTGAAGGCGAAACAGTTATTCGTAATATTTATAACTGGCGTGTAAAAGAAACTGACAGGTTATACGCGATGGCCACTGAGCTACGAAAAGTTGGCGCTGAAGTAGAAGAGGGGCATGATTATATCCGTGTTGTTCCACCCAAAAAATTACAACACGCAGAAATTGAAACTTACAATGACCATCGTATTGCTATGTGTTTTTCATTAGTGGCGTTATCAGATACCCCTGTCACTATTTTAGACCCAGGTTGCACTGCCAAAACGTTTCCAGATTACTTCGAGCAGCTTGCTCGCCTAAGTTAATACTTTTGTTGGGCTGATATGTTTGTTCAGTACCAGCCCAACAATAACTTAATTTAATCAATATTCTCTTATTTTCTGACAATCATCAGAACCTGCTTATTTCACAAAGTTGATGAATTGGTATAATACCTCTACTGATTTTAATTGCAGGTAGCGGATGCTATGTGCAGAAAAGGAGACTTTTTATGGTGGCGATAGCCCCTGTAATCACCGTTGATGGACCTAGCGGAGCAGGCAAAGGTACACTTTGCCAAGCATTAGCAAATGAATTTGGATGGCAACTTCTAGACTCCGGTGCAATTTATCGTGTACTCGCGTTAGCTGCATTACATCATCATGTTGATATTCAATCTGAGGATGGGCTAGTTCCTTTAGCGGCTAATTTAGATGTACGCTTTGTTCCTGAAGGGAATATCTTAAAAGTGATCCTTGAAGGTGAGGATGTCTCAAATCAGATTAGAACAGAAACCGTTGGAAATACGGCTTCGCAAACAGCAACTTTTCCCCGTGTTCGTGAAGCTCTATTACGACGCCAGCGTGCATTTAGAACATTCCCTGGGTTAATTGCCGATGGTCGAGATATGGGAACTGTTGTATTCCCTGATGCCCCAGTGAAAATTTTCCTTGATGCTTCTGCGCAAGAAAGAGCGCATCGTCGCATGAAGCAGTTGCAAGAGAAAGGCTTTGATGTTAATTTTGAACGTCTTTTAAGCGAAATTGAAGAGCGCGATTACCGTGATCGCAATCGCTCAGTTGCGCCCCTTATTGCTGCGAAAGATGCATTAGTGCTGGATTCCACAAGTATGTCAATTGAGGAAGTTATTGAAAAAGCACGCACCTATGCAAAAAAAATTCTACAATTATCGTGATAATAGGCTTTATTTTAGCTTATAATTAGATAATATACGCACTTACCGCTATGTTGATTATTTTATTAGCATAGCATCAACCTTGCGACATGGAATGTTGTGGGGTATGTGAAACAACCCCATTTGGCGGGAAGCTAAGTGGACGTTAATTAAAAACTCTTGAAGATCATTAATATGACTGAATCTTTTGCTCAACTCTTTGAAGAATCCCTGCAGAATATTGAAACTCGTCCTGGTTCTATCGTTCGTGGTACTGTCGTTGCCATCGATAAAGACGTAGTACTGGTAGACGCAGGTCTTAAATCAGAATCTGCTATCCCAGTAGAACAGTTCAAAAATGCTCAGGGTGAGCTAGAAATCCAAGTTGGCGACGAAATCGATGTAGCTCTGGATGCAGTAGAAGATGGTTTCGGTGAAACTATCCTGTCTCGTGAGAAAGCTAAACGTCATGAAGCATGGCTGATGCTGGAAAAAGCTTACGAAGAAGCTGAAACTGTAACTGGTGTTATCAACGGTAAAGTTAAAGGCGGTTTCACTGTTGAACTTAACGGCATCCGTGCGTTCTTACCAGGTTCACTGGTAGATGTACGCCCAGTTCGTGATACTACTCACTTGGAAGGCAAAGAGCTTGAGTTCAAAGTAATCAAGCTGGATCAGAAACGCAACAACGTTGTTGTTTCTCGTCGTGCTGTAATTGAATCTGAAAGCAGCGCTGAGCGCGATCAACTGCTGGAAAACCTGCAGGAAGGCATGGAAGTTAAAGGTATCGTTAAGAACCTTACTGACTACGGTGCATTCGTTGATCTTGGCGGTGTTGACGGCTTGCTGCACATCACTGACATGGCTTGGAAACGTGTTAAACACCCAAGCGAAATCGTCAACGTTGGTGATGAAATCAATGTTAAAGTTCTGAAATTCGACCGTGAGCGCACTCGTGTTTCTCTGGGTCTGAAACAACTGGGCGAAGATCCTTGGGTCGCAATCGCTAAACGTTACCCAGAAGGCACTAAGCTGACTGGTCGCGTTACTAACCTGACTGACTATGGTTGCTTCGTAGAAATCGAAGAAGGCGTTGAAGGTCTGGTTCACGTTTCAGAAATGGATTGGACTAACAAAAACATCCACCCATCTAAAGTTGTTAACGTTGGTGATGTTGTTGAAGTTATGGTTCTGGATATCGATGAAGAACGTCGTCGTATCTCTTTAGGCCTAAAACAATGCAAATCTAACCCATGGCAGCAATTTGCAGAAACTCACAACAAAGGCGACCGCGTTGAAGGTAAAATCAAGTCTATCACTGACTTCGGTATCTTCATCGGTCTGGACGGCGGCATCGATGGCCTGGTTCACTTATCTGACATCTCCTGGAACGTTGCAGGCGAAGAAGCAGTTCGTGAATACAAAAAAGGCGATGAAATCGCAGCTGTTGTTCTGCAAGTTGACGCAGAGCGTGAGCGTATCTCTTTAGGTGTTAAACAGTTAGCTGAAGATCCATTCAATAACTACTTAGCAGCTACTAAGAAAGGCGCTATCGTTACTGGTAAAGTAATCGCAGTTGACGCTAAAGGTGCAACTGTTGAGCTGACTCTGGGCGTTGAAGGTTACCTGCGTGCTTCAGAAGCTTCACGTGACCGTGTTGAAGATGCAACTCTGGTTCTGAACGTTGGTGATGATGTTGAAGCTAAATACACTGGTGTTGATCGTAAAAACCGTGTAATCAACCTGTCTGTTCGTGCTAAAGATGAAGCGGATGAGAAAGACGCTGTCGCAGCTGTGAACAAACAAGAAGATACTGCATTCGGCAACAATGCAATGGCTGAAGCTTTCAAAGCAGCTAAAGGCGAATAATTAAGTGGGGGCAGTAATAGAATTGCCCCTTTGTAACGGTAGTTTAGGGAGGTACTATGACCAAGTCTGAATTAATTGAAAGACTGGCTAGCCAGCAGTCTCATCTTTCAGCAAAAACCGTTGAGGAAGCTGTAAAGGAAATTCTTGAGCATATGGCTGATACGTTAGCCGGTGGTGAGCGTATTGAGGTTCGTGGTTTCGGCAGTTTTTCTCTTCACTACCGTGCACCACGCGTTGGCCGTAACCCAAAAACTGGTGATAAAGTGGAGCTAGAAGGTAAATATGTTCCTCATTTTAAACCAGGTAAAGAATTACGTGATCGTGTAAATATTTATGGCCAATAAAGGGCTATAAATCTTAATTATTACATCAAAATAGCGCTTGCATATTATTGTATAGCGCTGTTTTTTTATAATCTGGCCAACACCCAACACCCAACACCC
>NZ_JBIXLP010000090.1:0-245587 GCF_053543535.1 Providencia sp. AGC89 | reverse complement strand
TGTTACTGGCAGTGTAAAAATGACCCCATATTGGCAATTGAATTTTGACCCCTGACGTAATATAGCGGTTTTACTTGTGAGGCCGCTTTTCAATGTTAACTCAGGAGAAGGTTGTGACAATAAAAGTTCTCAAACAACAGGGGAAGTCGATCAAAAGGATTGCTCGTGAAACAGGTCTAGCGCGTAATACGATTAAAAAGTATTTGCAACGTACTGATACTAAACCTGTTTATCAGCGTAAAACTCATCGTCCAAGCAAACTAGAGCCATTTAAAGACTATATTCAGTCTCGGATTGATGCGGCTCATCCTGATTGGATACCGGCATCCGTTCTTTATGAAGAAATTCTTGCTTTGGGATATCAAGGAAAACGTCGAATATTAAGTGGATATCTAGCGACTTTAAAACCTAAAGCATTGCCAGAACCTCTTGTACGATTTGAAACAAAGCCAGGAAAGCAGTTGCAAGTTGATTTTACCATTATTCGGCGAGGTAAACAGGCATTAAAGGCGTTTGTTGCAACGCTAGGTTACTCTCGAGCCAGTTATGTTCATTTTTATGACAATGAACGAACCGATGCATGGGTTGATGGATTAGTCCGTAGCTTCGAGTTTTTTGGCGGTGTTCCTCATGAGATTCTTTTTGATAACGCAAAGGCGATCATCCTTGAGCGTGATGCTTACCGAGTAGGAGAGCATCGTTGGAATCCTAAGCTTTTATCTCTTGCTCAGGATTATGGTTTTAACCTGACCGTTTGTCGCCCTTATCGAGCCAAAACAAAGGGGAAAGTTGAACGTTTTAACCGTTACCTAAAATCAAGCTTTGTTGTGCCATTACAAGCAACATTAAGGATGTCAGAGTTACAACTGGATGTCCAAACTGCAAATGGTTATGTCGGTTACTGGTTAACTCAAGTTGCCAATGCAAGAGTCCACGGTACGACAGGTGAAATACCGAACCAACGCTTAATCACAGAGCAGAATGCCTTACTGCCATTGCCGATAAAGTTTGGCAATATTGATAGCTATCAGAAGATAAAGATGACACCGATGCCATTTGAAAGCCTACAGCATCCGCTTAGCGTCTATGATCAACTGTTGCAGGGAACATTATGAATTTACAATCTGAACGTATTGCTGATGCTTGTCGCCAACTAGGACTCTACGCATTACCTGAAAGCTGGCCTAGGATTGCTGAAAAACACCTTGAACAAGAAGGGTCGTATGCTGACTTTATTGAAAAACTTCTGATTGAGGAAATCAATGCTAAGATGCAGCGTACTAAGGCGACACTCTTGCAGTTTGCAGGGTTACCTAACATCAAAACGCTTGAGGAATATGACTTTAACTTTGCGAGCGGTGTTCCTAAATCCCAACTAATTGAATTATCGGGTCTCAGTTTTATTGAACGTCATGAGAACGTTGTTATGCTGGGTCCGAGCGGTGTTGGAAAAACCCATTTAGCGATAGCTCTCGGCTATAAAGCGATTATGTCGAATATAAAAACGCGATTTATTACCGCAGCAGATTTAATGTTACAACTGGGAACCGCACATAATCAAGGTAAATTAAAATCCTACTTACAACGGGTTGTGATAAGTCCCAAGCTCCTAATTATTGATGAAATTGGTTATTTACCTTTTGGGCGAGAAGAAGCGAATCTCTTTTTCAACGTAATAGCCAAGCGGTACGAAAAAGGAAGTACGTTATTAACTAGTAATTTGCCCTTCAGTCAATGGGCAAGCGCATTTGCCCATGATACAACATTGACAGCTGCGATGTTAGATAGATTATTGCATCACTGTCATGTGATTCAAATTAGCGGTGAAAGTTATCGTTTAAAGGATAAGCGTAAAATAGGCATTGCGCCAATCGTGTCTGAAGTGTAGTCAATGGGGTCAATTGTAAATTGCCAACTGGAGCCTTAAAGGGGGCAAAATTAAACTGCCATTGACATCCGAGAAGCCATCAATCCCTTCTTTTGAAGATGCTGCTCGTAAACTTCATACTGAATTACTTCCTGGCTGGAAAAATGAAAAACACGGTAAACAATGGATCACTACACTGGAACAATATGTATTTCCATTTATCGGCTCAATGACATTAGATACCATTGCCCCCGCTGATATAGCTGACACATTACGCCCTATCTGGTTAACTCGCTCCGAAACTGCCTCTCGCGTCAAACAACGTATCCATGCGGTTATGCAATGGGCATGGGCACATAGTTATTGTTCTGCTAACCCTGTCGATGTGGTCGCCCATTTATTACCACAACAAATCAGCGTGAGTATCCGTACCGAACATCAACCTGCAATGCCATGGAAATCACTCCCTCTTTATATTGCAACCTATGTATCCACAGATGAACGATACAATGTCACTCGTGCCTTACTCTTATTTGTCATACTCACCGCCTCACGTTCTGGAGAGGCTAGAGCCATGCGATGGGGAGAAATTGATTTTAAACAACGAGTTTGGACTATCCCAGCCGAAAGAATGAAAGCTGGCATGCAGCATCGAGTTCCCTTATCGGATCAAGCTATGTCGCTACTCCATAGCTTAAAAGGGCTACATGATGAATTGGTTTTTCCTTCCCCCAGAAAACAAGTTGTCCTTTCCGACATGGTGCTCACTGCATTCTTACGGCGTACGAAAGCCCCAAGCGATAATCCTAATCGCGTTGCAACAGCACATGGCTTTCGTTCAACTTTCCGGGATTGGTGCTCTGAGCATGGCTATTCTCGGGATTTAGCTGAAAGAGCACTCGCTCATACAGTCAAAAATAAAGTGGAAGCAGCTTATCACCGAACGGACCTATTAGATCAGCGACGCCCTATGATGCAAGCGTGGGCTGATTATCTCTTGCCTTAAACTAAAGAGCTAGCCAATATGGCTAGCTCTTTTATCTCTTATTAACAATAGAAGGCATGGGCTGTAGAAAACTTATGTCACTACAGGCAAATCCACACCAAATCTGACCGATTTTAACCATCTAGACTTTATTAATAGGAGTTTAATCTACTATCGATTTTTGCAAATAATTAGGTACAAAATCACAGGGTAAATATCTGAAAATCAGCTCGCTTGTGCTTCTCCATAACTTTGCGACATATATGAACCGCCTGTTGCCACTATCCAGTCTCAATAGATTCTGGATAATGGCTGGTTACCCTTTACCGAAATGACCACTCAGTGATCGCAAAGTCTACGATTTTGTTATGCCGTTTATCTATTGCTTCACAATCCCACACTGAGTTCTCGCTATCTTTAACGAAAGAAGCAATCTCAGCCTGTTGGTTAAGAATGGGGGTCTTTCTGTAAGACATTAACTTATCGGCAAATGGTTTGTTTCCGATGGACGCATTGTGCGACCCCTGATATGAGCATCAGGTTGCCAAGACAATTGAGGTATTCAGAGCTAAAGTCCTCGGAATATTCACCCTGCTCATTGAGTTCATATCCTGTTTCGAGAGGACTTCCATCAGTAGGCGTGCGCGGTGCTATATGTTCAATTTGTTGGTTGTGTAGTGGTTTAATAAATTTGGCCACCTGAACAGAGGTGATATGCTCACCTCAGAACAACACAGGTGCCTTAATGAAAAAACGAAATTTCAGTGCAGAATTCAGACGTGAATCAGCCCAGCTGGTTGTGGATCAGAACTATACAGTTGCAGATGCCGCGAAAGCCATGAATGTCGGGCTTTCCACCTTGACGCGGTGGGTAAAGCAATTACGGGACGAACGGGCAGGCAAAACACCGAAAGCATCCCCTATCACGCCGGAACAAATTGAGATACGTAAGCTGAAGAAAAAAATTCAACGTATTGAAATGGAAAACGAAATATTAAAAAAGGCTACCGCGCTCTTGATGTCAGACTCCCTGAACAGGTCTCGGTGATCGGGAAACTCAGAGCGCATTATCGTCACCAGAATGGCTGAGCTGGACAGAGAACGCCTGCTCAAATGGATAATTGCATGGTGTGGTCTTTCAACTGCCTGGTGTCGGAAGACAATAATGTTTGAAACTTTTTTGCCTTCGCAGTCCGTTCTTTCGTGTCAATAGAAGGTATGTATGACAATAAAGATCAATACTTAGATTCAATCAACGTGCCTATCCAAAGAAAAATTGTGACAACAAAGATTGAAACTCACTTTTGGACAGAAGTGAGCCAGTGATTTTGCTAAATTATTGATTCTTTAATTACCTAAAGTATGGAAACTAGCTTAACGGTGACAAAAAATTATTGAGCTTCGAACTCCGAAAATGTAACATACACACTGTGTTTCATAGTGGTGACAGGTCTTAGTAACTGTCCACTCTTAGCAATAAGAGTGAAACTAATTTCGAAGGGTTCGACCTTAGTGTATCTCGTATATGCTTACTCCAGTAGGAGTGTTAACTTATTGTAAACTAAACTACCTCTATGAAGCACCCCCCCAACATTAGGAGAAGAAGGTGGCTTTAGCAGACAATATTTGGTGGACAAGAAAAGCTCGAATCCAAACAGAGAAACGACTTTTATCTAACGCTTTTCACTCACAAGTAATACTACTCTGGTATTCATTCTTCTCTGTCGCCGTATCCGTTTATTATCTAAATAACCCACAAAATGGAATCGAAGCAATCTCTTGGGTTGTATATTCTGTCCTCGTACTTTGCATTTCAGGTTTCATCAATGGGCTTTCATTTAAGGAAAGAGCAAACCTAATCAAAGAATGTTATGAAAGTTTGAATAGCATTATGCATCAAGCCTCCAAGCCAGATCCTGATTTGGACACTTTATCAACAGCCTACGAATCTAAGCTAAATGCTTGTGAAAACCACACTGACAAAGATTTTGCCATCGCACTATGCCAAGAGTATTGGGCAAGTACTAGCAGCGTAAGACAAGTAAGCAAAGATTTCCATTCAGACACCTCGGAAAACAAACAACAACCCAAACAAGCTCTTACTAGAATACCAACATCACATCACTGGTTTTTAACGGTATCTTATTTTGTTGTTAGATTGTTAACTCTTGTGTTTTTCTATGTCTTGCCAGTACTGATATTGCTTGCATTAAACTCGTCTTTATTCTTATCCACTCCAACTTGTACTGGTTGATAAAATGCGTGTACAAGACCAATTTAATAAAGAGTTTAGGCACGAGAATCTAAAAGAAATCTTTTCCAATTATGTTGTATATTCTGGTGCGACTGGCATAGACAATATGAATCAGTATTCTTTTAGAAAACAGTTAGACCCACAAATTGAAATCATTTCTCGTAAAATGATTGAAGGTTCGTATACGTTTTCCAAGTACAAGCTAAAGTTGCTGACTAAAGGGAGAAATAAAGCCCCTCGTGAAATCTCTATCCCGACAGTGAGAGATAGAATTGCATTACGTGCAATGTGTAACTTTCTACAAGACAGATTTGCAGAATCAGTGAAGTTCACGCTTCCTCAAGATGTCATTAAAGATGTCAAGGCTCACACTTTATCTGGTGACTTTGATAGCTATATTAAGTTAGATGTTTCGAATTTTTATCCATCGATAAGACATAAAAACCTACGCTCTCAATTGAGAAAGCGCATTAGGCAAGATCACATACTAGACATGATCTTTTCGGCTGTCACTGCCCCTTCAGTTCTAGTTTCGAGAAAGGATGATAAGCCAAGTGAAGTAGGCGTACCTCAAGGGTTGGCTGTTTCCAACATCCTTGCTGCCATCTACCTCCAAAACATTGACAAATTTTTATCTGAATTGCCTAACGTAAAATGCTACCGCTACGTTGATGATGTATTAGTTCTTTGTTCTGCTGATCAAGCACGTGATCTAGCACAAATCATTATCAAGAAGTTTCGCAATATTGGTTTAAAAATACACAGCCCTGAGAACGCGCCAGAGAAGTCAAAAATTGACTCACTTGCTAACGGTTTTGATTATCTTGGGTATCAATTTACCAATGAGCATATCTCTGCAAGAAACGGTTCGATTGAAAAGTTAAAGGCTTCTCTTGCAGGAATTTTTACAAGCTATAAGCACTCTAAAAATAAGAGCTTAAAAATTTTAGAATGGCGATTGAACCTACGAATCACTGGCTGTGTGTTTGAGAAGAAATGTAAGGGTTGGCAATTTTTCTTCGCTGAGATCAATGATGAAAAACTACTCCACAGACTAGATCATTATGTCCTGCGCTTATGTAAGCGTTTTGAGGTAGAAATCAAACCTAAAAAGTTTGTTCGTACTTTCAAAGAAATTAGCCACAACAAATATAACACCAGTTATGTACCAAACTTCGACCAGTATGACGTACCTGAGATGAAAGAGGTGTTAGTTCAATATTTTAGTTTTGATTTGACCAATATACCTGATGAAGAAATTCGTTACCACTTCCATAAAAAAATAGGTTCTCAAGTCAGAGAGCTAGAAGTTGATGTGAAAGACTTTGGTTACTAGGTTACGTGTCCGGTTAAACAAGGGGAGATGTTTCCTCGATCCTATAGATGCCAGACAGGCATTACTGGCATTAGGTAAAATAGACCAAATAATGATTCAAAGACGTGAGGCTTAAACTGTAACTAACTTGCTTTGGGGCAAAAGCTTGTTAGAACAAAAGGCAGACTGCGACAAATAGCATCGAAAAGTTTCGGACTTTATTGTCATGGTTTCAGTATTCATTGTCGAGTTTCAAGCTTTAATGTCCTCTGACACCTGGACCCTCTCAAGTAACGATACTGCCTCAACAACAATAAAAGTTGCCGAGTTGACGATGGCTGAATTGGAACAGTGAGTGGGATATCGACAATAAGGGTAGTGGACAGTTTACTGTACGTCCGCATTTCGCTCAGACCAGCCGGTCAGGTTTAGTTATGTTCTACCCAACACCTGTTAGTTCAAGTCTGAGCTAATACATATCAGATAACGGGAAGTGGACATCATCAATATGCTACATATGCGTGATCGTAATACTTCGTCATTCATCTCTGGTCACTATCACGAAACCTTTTCTTTTTTGCCTCCTGCATCGCCTGATGCCTTCTTCGTCTGGGCACCTCATTGGCGCCAAATATAATAACAAAAAAAATTAATGCAATAACAATCAATAAAATAATCATTTGCCGTCCTTTTTCAGTTTTTTATCAATCCCATCCTCTTCCTTTTCAATCGATTTTTTACGACGTTTTTCAAGAGCGTCCGAAGCCTTTTTCCCTGCAAAAGCTGATGAAATTGCAGTCACTAATAACCCAACAGCAGCCAGGATGTTTTTACTTTGTGACAAGACCATATTCCTCGTTCAGAAATCTGTAGAAACCTTTGTCTATATTGCCGTTATCGAAAGGTTCCCGGCCATGGACATCAATTAAAGTATTACGCAGTTTTTGTATCTGCGACTTTAAATCATCCACCGTCATTTCACCAGAAGCGTACTTATACCTCAGCAGTTCAAGCGAGACAATCGTTTCGAGTTGGGCTACATCAGTGGCCTTAAGATCTTTGCTTTGCCGCAAACGCTCAGCTGCTGCTGTTACTACAGTAGGCTCGCAATAATCATCGGAGTCTTCAAAATGATAAAAGTTTTTTGTATTAGTGGCATGGTTTACTAAGCGCATACAGTTTTTACCCAATTGTCAAAATTTGATTCGCTGTCATTAAGTACGGAAATAGATTTCTCGTAATGAGTCATGACCTGACGATGCTGTTTATGAACTATCAACACCGATCGGGCACTGTTCCAGAGGAACGGGCCAGCAATAAGGTAGTTCAGCTTTCCGGTTCGCCCAAGAGTTCCTGTTACCAGCAGAATCATCTGTATAACAAGTGCAGTGCCATAAGCGATCACCGCAAGTTGCGTCTTATGTAGCTCTTTTTCATCTTCTGGAGTATCCAGTCCCCTATGAGCAAAAGCGGCATAAGAGAGTAAAAGCAGCTTCATGACAGCGTAGCTAGATATATCAGCTGTGTTTATAGTTCCGTATTCATCTCCCAGAGCTTCCATCAAAGGGTTAGAAGCCGCATAGCCTGATGATTTGGTGGGATCCTCTTTCCATTCTGTAAAAAAAGAAGAAAAGGGTAAAGGTAACCCTTTCGTTGTGGGTAAATCGGAAAGATAGTGGGTCAGAATATGCAGGATTGCTTTAAGATGCAGGCCGAGTCCACTGCTCCCGGGAAAATTACTTTCGAGGTATTTTAGCACCAGCGAATATACAGTTTGCCCACCGACATCTTGCCCATCATACGTATAACCGTCTGGTAGTTTCTGATTGAGATTAAAGTCGTGCCCAAAGATAGATCGATGGTTAGCACCTGCCCGGTAATCTAAGGGACTGGTACCTTTACCCACAGGCTTAAAATATTCATGCAGCTTTACGAACTTTTCTTCCAGTGCATCAGCATAGAGATTTGTCATATGTGCAGCGCCAGCCCCCATGATCCCAATGCAAATTGCCACAACAATATCATTGGAATTGAGTGCACGATAGTCCGTCGATATCTCCAGGTCGGCAAGCATCGTCTTGAAGTCTACCGTATCGATTGCCATTTTGGCCCGGTCATCCAGAGACAAGTGAGCGGTGGTCGGGTCAACTACAATTTCACCCGTATGCCGCTTTACCAGATAGTCCAAGTTGGTTGCTCTTTGATTCCAGTATGCATCTTCCGGTTCTGCTATGAAAACCGATTTAATTTTGTACCATATATTCGCCATTACGTCCTCATGTGCTTTTTTAAGCAGAGCTATGTTCAAGGCTGCTGTCCGTCAGCATGACGGAATAGTGGATCCCATGTGACAGACTGATTGATAAAGGCTTATTTAGTGTCCGCGGGATGGCCTATGGTGCAAGTGGTATTGTCCTAACAATGCCTCCTACCAGACGGACATTCACATATTGCTTGTGATCATAGTAATTTATCTCACCACTGATCTAGGCCGTATTGTTTCCTTTATCTGCGTACAAATGACCAATTAGCTCGTATTGTAATAGAAGGAACCACATCATCATAGGACAATGGAAGCATATTAAAAAAAGAATATGCTTCCTCATCTGAGATTTGGTCGGTAAATCTACTATCAGAATAAATGATAAATTCAACAATCGATATTATATCGGCGTTCTCATTAAGCAATTTGCTATTGCGATAGGATAGCAAACTTGCTCGCAACATGCTGTTTTCGTCAATCATAAAAATCCTTTATCCAAAATACTCATTAAGGCTCGTGAAAATTAACTTGAACAACAATCATCCAATATTTATCCTTTAGCAGGAGATAATACCAGTGTAATGCGAGTATTTACAACATTAGACACAAATAGTTTATATGCAAAATGAGAAATGGCTTTCCTATTTATATAAGGGGACATTTATTATAATTATCCGTTTTGGGCACAGTCGTGTGCCCTTGAATTTAGTACATCATTAAAATGATGGTAACGTCTAATAAGGAATTACTTATGAATAAAATCAATTTATTGGTTGCTGTTGGTGTTTTAGCTCTGAGCACATCAGTAATGGCGGAAGAACAACGCTATGCGAGTATTACGCATACCAGCTCAAACTTTATTAATCGAGGCTATTGTGGTTACTCATTTATCCTTGATAATGGCGGTAACCATATGGTGTTAGACCATGCTGGATTTGGTGCCCTTGAACTCACGCTGCGAATGAAAGATAGGCAAGGAAAAGTACTAGGTGATGAGGTGTTAGAAGTTGATCCGTTTGGTGATACCGGTGCATCTCGAGCCACATTTACTGGGTTAGAAATCCCTTGTGAGGATATCGCTGAATTCGAAGTGGTTAAAGCTGTAGAAGATCAGAATGGACGTAAGGTTGAGTTACCACTATCGATCTTTGAGGCCAATAATCCAGAGCTGGCTAAGATGAGTGTGGCAGGGAAAAAATAATTTATGTAACTTCAGATTTGATCTGAAGTTACTAGATGTTAGTTGCTTATCAAATTTTCAAACCTCAAACCTCAAACCTCAAACCTCAAACCACTAAGTATACATTTAATTAGGTTGGAGCCTATTCCGTGTTTTATATCCATCAGTCCAGCTTCAACCCGTAGAGATGATTGAGTCATTGTGGATGAATAACTGCGTTGAGCGGATCAGTTTAATGTGATGATGCGATGCCAGTCATGACTTGATAAACTGAGTATTAAGCCATTGGTTGAATGGGATAAACAAGACGCATGATAAATGATGGTCTGAAACAAACCAGAGGTTCTGGTATTGTTGGGAGTACTAACTTATTGAACAAACTCATTTAATCGATCCTTATTCACTCAAATATAACTCCGCCATTCCATCTAAACGGCTTTTCACCTCTTTCCAATTCGGCATAACACTGGTTAGCAAACGCCAGAAACGCTCGCTGTGGTTGTGCTCGGCAATATGGCATAGCTCATGCAAAATTACGTAGTCGATACACTCTTTGGGTGCTTTGACCAAATGTGGATTCAGCATGAGATTACCCTTCGTTGAGCAGCTTCCCCATTGTTTGGTCATCGGCAGAACCCGAAAACTCGGAATTCCTTTCACCCAAGTGGTTTGTGGCAACAATGCGGCTAAGCGTTCGTGGAAGATATGCTCGGCACGCACGCTATACCAGCCTGAAACCAAAGCTTTGGTCAGAGCTTGCTTATCTTCGTTAAAGCGGTTTAGCGTCACTAGCAGTTTGCCTCGTTCCATTTTGACGTTAGAAATAGCATCTCGGTCTTCAACCACTTTGAGAACGTAACGTCTACCAAGGTAGAACTGCATTTCACCGCTGACGTATTCTTTGGCCTGCACATATTGCAAGTGACCACGAAACTCCTTCAAAGCAGCATAAATCCATTTCGCTCGCTTCATGACAGCGTCATGGATATCACTACGTTCGGCATCATCAGGAGCATTCACCACAACTTCGCAATTAGGATGTACCTTTATCGCTATCTTGCGCTTCTTACCTTCTGGATGAGGCTTACGCACCACTTCATAAGTCACCGCTTCATCACCATAGATGAAGCTGTACTCTTCTAGCTTGCCTTCTTTAGAACTTACCGATGTCATTAATGATGACCTGCCACGCCTAAGCGAGTGATTTGAATGATATCGGCAAGAATAAGCTTGGCAGCATCTAAACCTAGCCCAGCGTCACGAACTAACAGCGGCAGTAGTTTTAGCCTGATTTGGTTTTCAATTTCAGACGGATTAATTGAGAATTCCGCTACCGCTGATTTGACACACTCATCAATATTAACGGCGTAGTCGAAGCATTCCTGTTCTGATAACGGATTGATTGGAAGGTGTTTTAGAAACAAACCATAATAAGCCTGAACATTGCGTTTAATCTTGGGATCAAGCTCGGCGAAACGGTCAGTTGGGATACCTTCAACTTTGCGCTCTTTCACTTGCTCTTCAAAATCAGCAAATAGCAGATATTGTTTTACAGGTGCATCAAACATCTCTTTGGCTTGTTCAATTGCCTTTTTCAGCAGATCAGAGAAATACTCTTGTGCGTAAGGGTCATCTGCTAAATCTTGCTCAATCATTTTGGTTACACGACCAGTGATAACATCTTTTTTGTTGCGGGCCTCGTCGTCACTCATCTCTTCAGGTTTGGCGGCTTTACCCATATTACCGACCAGATAAGCACCGTCTGGCTCTTTGATTTCAACGCCACCAATATGTTTATCTAGCAGCGCCCGAATATCTTCGGCATACTGATCGTAATCTACGGTTTCTTCAGCATCTTCACGTACTTGCTTACGCAGTTCAGACATCGATTTTAGCGTCTTTTTATACAAATCACGCTTATCGTCGAAGCTCTTATCATCAAAATAGGTTGCTGATTGGAGAGCCACTTTTAAACAGTTTGCGAACAGCGTCAGTGCTGAATAGAAATCTTCGCGTTTTTTCAGATTGGTATCGGTCAGTTGACCATCAATGGTTTCAATCTTAGGTGTTAGAGCTTGGCGTAGCGCCTGACCATCTTGCTTGTTTTTCACATCAGCAAAAATAGCCCATAGGTCGTTATACAAACTCGGCAGCTTTTTATATTCGGTATCCATACGGCTATATAAGCCTTTGAGATCCTCAATGTCGAATCCACCTTGAGTGCGCTCAGCCAGTTCTTGGTAATCAGCAATAGTGGAATCTAGCTCTTTGAGGATGCCGCGATAATCGATCAGATAACCGAATTGTTTTTTCTGGTGCAGACGGTTTACGCGAGCAATCGCTTGAATGAGGTTATGCTGCTTCAGTGGTTTATCGATATAAAGCACAGTGTTTTTTGGTTCATCAAAACCAGTCAGCAGTTTATCCACCACAATCATAATGTCGGGGCCATCTTCACGACCAAAGGCTTCGATGATCTGTTTGGTGTAGGCTTTTTCGTCCATGCTACCAACGTTCTCTTTCCACCAATTCTGTACCAAGTCTTTGCTTTCGCCATCAACGGTATCGTGGCCTTCACGGGTATCAGGTGGCGACATCGCTACCACCGAGGTGACTTTACCAATCTTATCCAATAGTTTTTTGTATTGGATTGCTGATGCTTTAGAGTCACACGCCAGTTGGCCTTTTAAGCCTTGGCTTTTGAAGTTTTGGAAGTGGTCGGAAATATCATAAGCGATTAACTCCAAACGTCCTTCGGTTTGGTAGATCTGGCCTTTCTGGGAGAATTTTTTCTTCAGGTCAGTACGCTGTTTTTCCGACAGTTTATCCGTTGTACGGTCAAACCAGGCATCAATTGCACGATCATTGGTGCTGAGTTCTGGAATACGCTCTTCATACAAAAGCGGCGTAACGGTTTTGTCTTCCACCGCTTGCTGCATGGTGTAGGAGTGGATGATTTTTCCGAATTTGTTTTCGGTCTTATCATCTTTCAGCAGTGGCGTCCCCGTAAAACCAATGTAAGCAGCTTTGGGTAAAGCTTGCTGCATAAAGATATTGTTGGAACCGTTTTGGCTACGGTGGCCTTCATCGACCAACACAATAATATCGGGGCTGTCGTTGTAGCACTCTGGCAAAGTGACTGCCGTACCGAATTTATTGATGATAGAGAAAATAATTCGCTCATTGCCTTTACCAATTTGCTCGGCAAGGCGTTTGCCAGTCGTCGCCATTGCCTCTTTTTTGTCTTTATCCGATAACGCTCCACCAGAGGCGAACGTGCGAGCTAATTGATCTTCCAAGTCAACACGGTCGGTCACGACGACTACGCGACACTTTTTCAGCGCTTCTAACCAGATTAACGCTTTCGACAAAAAGACCATAGTGAACGATTTGCCCGAACCTGTGGTATGCCAAATCACGCCGCCGTTACGTGCCCCATTATCATCAAACGAAGTCACTCGTTCAATCAGGGCTTTAATGCCAAAGACCTGCTGATAACGGGCAACGATTTTGCCTGCTTTTTTATCGAATAAGGTAAACAGGCGCGTCATTTCTAACAGGCGATCATGGCGCAGCAGAGACACCAATAAGCGGTCTTGGTCGGTGACAACGAGTTCACCGCCAGCAATCAGTGACAGATATTCGTCGCGCACTTTGGCTGGGCGATGGTTAAACAGCAGGTCGAGTTTATCTTGCGCTAATGGGGTGTTTTTCAGGCGAAGATAGGTCGCTTCGGTGATCTCTTCTTCTTTCCATTTTGCCCAAAACTTCTCGGGTGTGCCGCAAGTACCGTACAAACCATCGTTACCATTTATTGAAAGCAGCAATTGGCTGTAGGCAAACAGATGAGGAATTTCGTCGTTTTTCTGATTACGGATATTTTGCGAAATCCCTTCGGAAATCGTCGGTTTGCCTTCATGAGAAGAGTCTGGGCGTTTCGCTTCAATCACTACCCAAGGCAGGCCGTTAACAAAACACACCACATCGGGAATGCGTTTACCTGTGCCGTGGGCATTTTCAATTTCCATCTCTTCGGTGAAGTGGAATTGGTTATTCTCTGGCGTTTCCCAATCGATGATTTGAATGGTTGGATTGGTCTTTTTGCCATCGATAAATTCCGTCACACTGATGCCATAGGTTAGGGCATTGTAGAGCTTTTCATTCGCGGCTCTTAAGCCTGCGTTCATCGCTGGGGTCGCCAGCTCTTGAATGATTTTATCGATAGCCGAATCTGAAAGCGGATAGGCTTTACCCATAAAGGTATGGGTTTTGTGTTTCAGCACACTGCGCAGCACATTGGGTAGAATCACTGATGATAAGCGGCCACGCATCGCCAAGCATTCAGCAGGCGGAATAAATTGGTAGCCAAGGTTGGTGAGCAGCGTTAGTGCGGGTATTTTGGCACTGTGCTCTTCGCGAAAATTAGGCAAAGGTGAACTCATGACTCATCTCCCCAATACTCACGTTCAAACGTATCCAGTTCTTGAAGGCGTTCACCAATAAATTGAATAATGTCATCTTCAGGCATGGTGGCAAGTTTGATTCTATACCCGCGATAAGTACCATTCCCTTCAATCCAACGTTCAACATTACAAGCAGTGAGAATCAACGAGTCTGCTTTACTTTCATCAGAATCTCCCTCTAGGTGGGCGTAAACATTAATTGAAGATTCACCTTTTTCACCAGAAAGAAATAGCACAACATCCGAATTGGTATCTTTCCAGCTCGCTAAAGCAAATCGCAAAGCAGGATATCCGCTCCAATGATGTAACCGAATCGCAATCTCTTTTCCTAGTTTGGACTGAAGTGCCGTTTTCAGCCTTTGATGATAGTCGTTTATCGCTTGCTGTTTAGTTTCCTGAAGCTCTTTAATAGTAGAGAGGTTATCTAAGACAAAATCGAGGGTTTGTTGATTAACCGATGGCTGAGACATAAGGCTCTCCAAATGTAAGATGAATTCACGCAGCAATAGCGTCCATTTATGGATAGGTTGGGAAAGAAACTGTTCCGCTAGCTGAGTTTTTAAAGCAGAAATTAACGAGGGATAGCTGATGCCATGCCAGCCACTTGGTAACGCTTCACCTGTTGGAGAAAGCACTACAAAAATAACCTGTTTACCTGCAAAGCGGGTTTGATTTTGCTCTTCTCGAACAAAACGTTCATAGTCATCAAACGGATTATTTTGCTGATGGTAGATTTTATTCTCTAACACCATCACCCAATCAGCACTTTCTAGCAGTAAATCAATACGTTTGCCTGCTTGAGTTTTGACTTCTCGCTCGGGCACTTCGGTTAATGCGCAATCTAGAGAACGATAGTCTTTAGGTAAACAAGTCAGTAGTGCCCTTAGTGCAGTATCACCGAGTTGATGTTGACCGTTGCTGTCACAAAAGAATGCCAAAATATCGGTAGTGGGATTTTCGTAATACCCCTTACTCCCAATACTAAAAATGGTGGGCTCTGCAACTTCAACTGGCTCTAGTTTTTTAAACTCCGCTAACAGTTGCTGCATTCGTTCCAATGCGTTTGTATCCATGCCTAGCCTTTATTTATTATTTGACCGCCCGTTATTCGGGCGGTATTTGCTAATTATTATGCGGCGACGTTTTCATCCACTTTGACTCTGCGCTTACCCGTCAACAACTGCTGCATCAGTGCCTTTTTCTCTTGTTTTAAGGCATCGAGCTTTTGTTGCAAAGCGGTGATTTCCTGATCGGCACAGGAAAGTATGGCAGCGATTTTTTGTTGTTCTGCGATAGATGGTAAAAGCACTTTGAAATTCTGAAGGAGGCCGAGCTTAATATACGGCATCGCGCCATGTTGCTTTTCTCGATCTATATCTCGCATCAGCCAATAGAGGATATACTGATGAAGAAAAGGGACATCAATCCCAATAAATTCCGAAAGAATATATGTTCTCTGGTAAGCCTCAAATTTGCCGTTGAAATAATGAGTTTTTCCAAGCATCCCATTACCAGCGATCAAAAGCGCTTCGCAGTCATAGGAGTAGTTATCACTTTTGGTCGGCTCACTCGCACAGGTGAAAAAAGGGTAATTCCCTTCTGGATTACCTTCGTTTACATCCTTCTTGCCGGTTTTTATTGTGCAAAGTGATGCTAATCTCTGGTGCTCCCACTCCCCTTCAAACACCTTCCCAGTTTCAGGATTAACCAACCGTTTCTTACCCGTCAACAACTGCTGCATCAGGGCTTTTTTCTGCTGCTGGCTGGTTGCAATGAGCTTTTCGGTGGTTGCAATCGCTTTATCCCAAGTGGAGAGGATTTTGGCGATTTTGCGTTGTTCTGGTAGTGGGGGTACGGGGACTGTAATTAATTTTACTAGTGCACCACTCAAGTTACTCTGGCCTGCTGAGTTACTCATTCCTCTGATTTTTTCGTATTGACTCAAAAGAAAATTAAAGTAAAAAGCTGGTTCTTGATCATCATTGAAAATAATTGCGGCACAGTTCTGATTAGTTGTCGCTTCAAACGTTAAAAGAGCAACCTGACCTCTTGTTTTCCCTTGCCCAATCATCGCAAGTAATACCGTGCCTGCTGGTACAATCTTTGCCGAAGAATTTTTTAGGCCTAGTTCACTGATATACTCCTGCACATCCTCTAAATTTAAAATACAGTTTTGAACCTCGGTAGTTCGTACCCAAGGAATCATTCCATTTTCCCAATACTCAGGTTTTTCTCGGCTTGGTGTACCACCTGATGTAATTTTTGAAATTTCAAATAGGGGTCGAATATCCCATCCCTTAGGCACCATAACCCAACTCCTCCAAGTAGCCTGCCATTTCCGCTTCCAGATCAGCCAGTTCATTTTGCAACGCCAAACGTTCACTGCGAACTGCCATCAAGTCGATCTCTTCTTCTTCCTCAAAGGTATCAACATAACGCGGAATATTAAGGTTAAAGTCGTTTTCAGCAATTTCTTCTAACGTCGCTAGGTAAGCATATTTATCCACGCTTTCACGCGCTTTGTAGGTATCGACAATCTTCTGGATGTTTTCTTCGGTCAGCACGTTCTGATTTTTGCCCGATTTAAACTCACGCGAGGCATCGATAAACAGCACGTTTTTATCGTCTTTATGCTTTTTAAAAATCAGAATGGCCGCAGGAATGCCTGTGCCAAAGAAGAGTTTTTCTGGCAGGCCAATCACCGCATCGAGCAAGTTTTCTTCAATCAGTTGTTGGCGAATTTTGCCTTCTGATGAAGCGCGGAATAACACCCCATGCGGCACCACCACACCCATACGCCCAGTTTGTGGCTTCAAGGTTTCAATCATATGCGAGATAAACGCATAGTCGCCTTTGGTTTTTGGCGGCACACCACGGCGGAAGCGGCCAAAGTGATCGTTTTCGGCATCTTCATGGCCCCATTTATCTAAGCTAAATGGCGGGTTGGCGGTCACCACATCAAAGTGTAGCAAGCCACCGTTGGTATCCTGAAGTTTCGGGTTACGAATGGTGTCGCCCCATTCAATGCGGTGGTTATCTTCGCCGTGCAGGAACATGTTCATTTTCGCCAGTGACCAAGTTGATCCAATCGCTTCCTGACCATAAAGGGCATATTTCTTCGAACCACCAAAGTTCTTCTGTACTTGCTTGCCACACTTCATCAATAGCGAGCCAGAACCACAGGCAGGGTCACAAATGGTATCGCCTTCTTGCGGTGCAAGGATAATCGATAGCAGATCGGACACTTCCGCAGGGGTATAGAATTCGCCTGCCGATTTACCGCTACCCGCTGCAAAGTGTTTGATCAGGTATTCGTAAGCGTTACCAATCACATCCAGAGAACCAACACGGCTTGGGCGTAGGCTAAGGGTTGGCTTACCGAAGTCTTCTAGTAAGTGGCGCAGAATATCGTTTTTCTGCTTTTCATCACCGAGTTTATCGGTGTTAAAGCTAATGTCTTGGAAAACGCCTTTGAGTTTAGTATTCGCTTCTTCAATCGCGTGGAGTGCGGTATCAATGCGGGTTCCATTACCTGCTTCAAAACGTGCTTCATACAAATCCCAGAATGAGCTGCCTGCTGGAATCTTAAACGACTGGCTTTCGAGCATTTCGGCGATCAGTTCAGGAATATCACCGTATTCGGCTTTTAGCTCTTCGACTTTATCTTGGTGCACATCGGAGATGTACTTTAAGAACAGCATGGTAAGAATAAAGTCTTTGTATATGGATGGATCGACTGTACCTCGGAAGGTATCACAGGCATTCCATACCGCTTTGTTGATTTCGGATTGGTTGATTAAGGTATGTGGCATAAATCCTAGCTCTTAATTGTTAGATGAATTCATTAAGTCAGTTGCAATCGCATTTAACTGCTGCTGACGGTTATTAATTAGCTTATGCAGTAGGGCATTTTCTTTAATGCTGGCGGCATAAAGCTTGGCAATGGTGTTCTGGGTTTCGATACTGGGTAAGGCAATCGGTGTTGCTGCCAGCACTGGCTTACGAATGCTAATTTGAAAACTGCCTTCGGCACTGCGTTTAAAATACTGCTGTGCAGGGGTTTGATTTAGCTGCCAGGTTAAAAATTGAGTGTTCACTAAACCTTGCCATTTCGATTTAAGGTGTAAAAGAAACAGATTAGGTGCGCAGGTCGTGTTTTCTAAGTCGCCATCAACATAGCTGGCAATATGCTTTGCCCCTTTGGCACTAAACAAAATATCGCCTTTTTTGAGCCAATCAGGTTCACGTTTACCTGTTAGATCGGTGACGATTAAATCGCTGTAGATTAACTCGCCAAGTTCAGAGATATCTTTAGCTTGTACCGCTTTCACTGAACCACTAGGAATATCGCGTATGGCCCCCCGAAACGGGTAGCCCGCTTGAATGGTCACCAAATCCGATAAGGTCACTAATGTCGAGGAGCTGACTCCTTCAATCATTGGCCTTGTTCTCCACACTTTGAATAATTTACTTATTCTGCCACTTATGAAGAACGTTGCAACACTTAACTACAGTAATTAAATGATGCAAATTAAACCTTTGGCAATATTGTTACCTTCCGGGACTCAGAGCAGGCAACCATTGATGCCATCACCTTGTTTGGAGACAAAAATACCAAAAATGTTGTACTGGAGAAGAGCTATAAGGAGTATATGGAAGGCTTTAACGATATTGTTACAGGTCAAGTGCGTCGAGGTTTTATCGATATCGTAAAAGAGTTGAAAGAACGCTTTCCAACCCCAGAACATATTGAAAAAGAACAAGATAAAAAAGAATTTGCCAAGCTTTTTGGTGAATATCTAAAAGCAGAAAATTTTAATGCTGGCTTCTTTGCTTTTTACACTCTTCCATTGCGATGGAATAACCAAGCTCTGTATCTTGATTATATTCATAGCCAATAAAAGCGTACTCTAAATCAATATAAAAAGAATCTTTATATTGCTCCCCTGTAAGGCTAATCACAAAATTATCACCTTCAAAAGAGTAATAACGTTCCATTCCATTCATACTTCTCGCCTGCTTTAGCACACCATAATTTCTTTTTAAACTATTAATAATTTTACCAAGAAGATTATGATAGTCCTTCACATTGGCCGGTTGACTTTTATAGCTGATAGCAAGTAACCCATTGAAAGTAAATCTATTATATTTGGGCATAATCAGCAGTTCATATTCTCCAGTATTTTTTATTGTTTCATCTAAGTTATTGGCTTTTACGACTACGAATGGGCATCTTTTGGGATCATTAATTATTTCATATGGCTCTGCTAGTTTGCTTTTAACCTCATCTAAATCATCACCCCATCTAAATCCGAATGGTGCAGAGTTTAGATCACTGAGAGTATTTTTTTGGGCTATCTTTTTTAAAGATATTGGTTCATTATCCGAGTTAGCCCAGGTAGTTATAGATATTATGGATATAAGAAATAAAGAAACTACATTTATTATTTTCACTTAGTTGTTACCATTGAATGATTAATCATTAATTTAAGGCACCTATTGTGCTAATTTATTTTTACGTAAAAAAAGCCACACTAAGTGCTGATGAATCCCCTAATGATTTTTATCAAAATCATTAAGTTAAGGTAGATACACATCTTGTCATATGATCAAATGGTTTCGCCAAAAATCAATAATCAGACAACAAGATGTGCGAACTCGATATTTTACACGACTCTCTTTACCAATTCTGCCCCGAATTACACTTAAAACGACTCAACAGCTTAACGTTGGCTTGCCACGCCTTACTTGACTGTAAAACTCTCACTCTTACCAAACTTGGCCGTAACCTGCCACCCAAAGCGAGAACAAAACATAACATCAAACGAATCGACCGATTGTTAGGTAATCGTCACCTCCACAAAGAGCGACTCGCTGTATACCGTTGGCATGCTAGCTTTATCTGTTCGGGCAATACGATGCCCATTGTACTTGTTGACTGGTCTGATATTCGTGAGCAAAAACGGCTTATGGTATTGCGAACTTCAGTCGCACTACACGGTCGTTCTGTTACTCTTTATGAGAAAGCGTTCCCGCTTTCAGAGCAATGTTCAAAGAAAGCTCATGACCAATTTCTAGCCGACCTTGCGAGCATTCTACCGAGTAACACCACACCGCTCATTGTCAGTGATGCTGGCTTTAAAGTGCCATGGTATAAATCCGTTGAGAAGCTAGGTTGGTACTGGTTAGGTCGAGTAAGAGGAAAAGTACAATATGCAGACCTAGGAGCAGAAAACTGGAAATCTATCAGTAGCTTACATGATATATAATCTAGTCACTCAAAGACTTTAGGCTATAAGAGGCTGACTTTTAGGTTGATTTAAAAGCAAAAAAGCCCCTGTCCGTGAGGACAGAGGCTTTCAGTGGCACACCTGTTGAGATAAAAGAGCTTGAACCAAGGTGGCGTGTTGCAGCGGCCTTCGGCGTTTTGTTCCATGATATTAGCCCGTATCAGACTAGTCCCTAACAGACGAGGATTGCGGCTATCAGTGGAACCCTTTTAAAAGGCAGGTAGCGCCCACTACCTGCCTAAGTCGCATCTAGTACTGACTATAGCCTATCGTACGGTAATTCGAACTGTAGTGTTTAGAGTATTCTTTGGCTAGGTAATTTAATTGTCCTGGAACCACATTATAATCATCAGTAAAGGATGATGCTTCTTTGTTTAAACAGTACCGATAGTTTTCTGAGTAGTGAACTACAGTACGGTTATCACCCATGTAACAATTATGAAAGGCTATAACCTATGCTCCGGGAACTAGCACGATAGATTTTAGTGTGCTCTTTGGCTAAGTAATGTAACCGTTCCATTAATACCGCTCGATCCGCTTCAAACGTCATTGAATTCTGATTTAAGCAATACTTACCGTTATTAGGATAGTGTACTAATGCGCCAGTCGGGTCTGAGATAGGGTCTAATTGGAGCTGTAACGCACTGTACCACGCGGACGTGATCATCGTCCTTAGACTCGGTTCATCTAAGTTATAGTCTCCTAGGTGATAGTAGGCGTCTTTATTGAAGATTAATACACAGTGGTAGTGAGGGAGCTCAGAACTGGATTGTTCTTTTACCCATACGTAACGCAATCGGTTAAGGTAAGTACGTTGACCTTTTCGCCTTTTACTGTATTGATAATGTTTAAGCTTAGCGTTTAATGAATCAATGAAACGAGACATCACTTTATCTAGGTTAATAAAGCAGGTTGGCATATCCCCGTGGTTATCTATGACAGGAAACCGTAAGTCTACACGTAATGCCATAATACGTGTATAGTCAGTTAAGGAACGGGTTAAGGTCTTTTCTATGATTCTTATATAATCAGGGTTATAAATGGAATCGTTATCATTAGACATAAGTTTACCTTAGAGCCATGGATAATGGCTCAGTGATTAATTTAAAGGGTAGGGTATAGGTAATGAGGGTTACCTATACCCAGTTTGCGTTAATGGTTAATTCGATTACAGACCTAATGATGAATATGTATTTATAGTGATATTCACTAATAGGATTATATGGCTAGTAGATATATACCAGTTAATTAATAGATCTATATATGGGATATTAGATTAAATAGATCAGTAATAGATTAGAAGTATATTACCTATCCAACATCAATAATATCACTCAGCCCCCTTTATATCACAGTTGGTTAATAAATAACCACTCTGGAGTTAATGTGTATAACTAGAAAAAATAAGGATTTAAATGTAATTCTATGCAATGATACCTAACGTTTCACTGTAAAATCTTGGTTTAAATAATTTTGACTGCCTATTGCCTCCATCATGGGAATGTACTCAGAAGGTCCATCTTTAACCTGTAATAAATCATTTAAATCAAATCGGTAAATATACGTTGTTTTATTTTTTTTCTTTGAAAAGAATTCAAGTCTAGATGCTAATATAAAAAGTGATTTATCCAATCTTTTTGAGTCCCTTAAACTGTTAGGGCCATATTGTCGAATGTAGTTCTTATTAATTTCTTTTATATTATTTTTATCAAAAAAATTATTTAGCCATACAGATAGAGTATCGGCATCTCGATTAGCTACGGAGATTTCATCATTAGCTGGAAATAACTTTAGTTGTTCAAGATAAAACCAGTGAACTAGTTTTCCCGCAGATTGTAAGCTATCTAATGAGATTAATTTTTTATCATATGAAAAATAATGTATTATCGCTGCTAAGCGGAGCCAATGCTCAGCCATTTTAGAGCCAAACTCCTTATGGTGATAAAGTGTGCCTGATTCCATCAAATTTTTCTCTATATCATTATAAGTATCAATCCAGTGAGCTTTTGCTTCGTCAGAAAGGGATAGGTTATATCTTATATTAATTCTATTGCGATTTTGTATTGTTGTTAATGATAATATTTCTGTTAAGCGATGATGAAATTTAGTTAAATATTCAGAGTATGATGTTGTATCTGTAATTATTCTATAACCTTGGGTTGATGCTGGTTGGCTAATCAAACATCGGGCAAAAAAGCCAATATCTTTAGCTTTATCTCCCTTTTTTTGTATAAATTCTTTGAATATAGTAGGTTGAACCATTAAGGATAATGTCATTCTTGCATCTTTAATATATTGATCTTCTTCACTCTTACGAGAGACAGAAAATGGGCTCCCATCCCACATCTTATTAATGAAGCCGAGCTCATTCAGAGCTCTCCCCTCGAAAACAACTCCTGCTTCATCTGACATCAAGCCTATGGAATTAGAGCCTTTGCTGAGGTGATCTTTAATTGCTTGTGGTGTCGCATCATTAAAACAAAATTTATATAGAATGGGCTCTTTGGGCTCAGAATTAGACAAAACTTTAAATTGTGCCTCAAAATCAGATAGGTCATTACCTTTTTGGTATGCGGTAGTAATGAGTTTAGATAATGACTTTTTCTTGAGGTCAAATAACTTTTTATCATGGCGATAAGCACTCATTTCAGTTTGATATTTTTGATTAAGTTCAGCCTCCATTTGATAAATGGGTTTCATGAATAGTTTATCGACGGTACTTTTCCTTTCCCCTGATTCAGCTAAAGTTAGAAAAAAAAGAGAGACAGGCATACTATCATTATTATATCTCAAAACGTTGATTTGGTTCTGACAAGCTAAAGACATAACTCCTAAAGCAGATACAGCAATTAAAGGAATGGGCGCTTGGGTATTTTTGTGAACTTCATTAATGGCATCTTTGATAATGTTCGGTAGAGCATCAATGGGGAATGTATTTTTATTCATATTTAAATTTCTCTATTTAAAACTAATTAAGTTAACTGCTACTCCTGCTATTAATAGCAGAAATAGCAATAATCAGAATGGTAAAAAAAAGATAAAGTTACCCTGATAAATAATTAATCAAAAAATACTTGATAAATTTATTTATTCAATTTAGTCTTTATTTAATTAATACAGTTATGACTAATAGGAGCCTTACTTTTCATTAATCCATATCAGTAAATCACTTAACAACCAGGCACAGGATTTAGGGCCTAGCTGCTTACGTTTAGGGAATTTACCTTCCCGTTCTAGTTTCCATGCGGTTGTGCGGGATATCGATGTGATTATTTTTCGCTCTTTTTCACGAACTAGGCGATCACGAGGTTCTCCATAACGTTTAAGAAGCTCCATACGTAACGTTGAGTTTGGGGTATTTGTATTCATAGTGATTCCTTAGTATTTGCTAAAAGTGGATTAATCATTACAGATAGAAATACCTAAGGAAATGGTACTAAGCTTTTATTAGCAAGATAATATAGAATTATTAATAAAGTATTTAAACTCATTGATTTAAAAGGAGTTATTATTGGTTATGTTAAAAAATAAGATAATCCTAGTCTCACAGAGTTAGTTTTTATCTTGATAATATCACTCATTTAAAGTGTGGATTTTTGTTTGAGTATAGGCTGAAGTAAAATAAAACTTTGGATACTATGAAACTATCTCGTTAGGGCATCGTTTATGAATAAATATTTTATGATTGGGGCTGTGCTAAATAGCTAAGGTTATAAGGACCGTTCTATAAGAAAAAGTAGGGCTAGTCTGTGCAAACAGAAACTGCTATTTAAGCTATTTATTGAAGGTACTTCGGTACGAATTGCCGCAGAGTTAGTTGGTGTCCACAGAAACACAGCCGCTTACTATTTCCATCGCCTCAGAGTGCTGATAGCTGAGCACGTTGATAAGCACACTTGGTTTGATGGCGAGATTGAATTGGACGAAAGTTATTTTGGGGGGCGTCGTAAAGGTCAGCGCGGTAGAGGGGCAGCTGGAAAAGTGCCTGTTTTCGGGCTTCTCAAGCGTGGTGGCAAGGTTTATACCAAGGTCATACCCGATGCTAAATCGAGGACATTACTGCCAATAATTGAGTCAAAAATTTACCCTGACAGCATCGTCTACACAGATAATTTTGCCAGTTATGACGTACTGGATGTGAGCGATTTTAAGCATTACAGGATCAATCACAGCACCCAGTTTGTCGACAAAAAAGACCGGCAAAATCACATCAATGGCATAGAGAATTTTTGGAACCAAGCGAAGCGTCACATGCGTAAATTTAACGGTATTCCGAAGGCTCATTTTGAGCTGTATTTAAAAGAGTGTGAATGGCGATTTAACACACCTAGTGCAAAACAACAATTAACTATGCTAAAATAGATAGTTAAAGGTAAAATTTAAACCTTATCTAGGACAGCCCCTTTAATTTAATCCTCTGTAAATTGATTTATACAGCTCCCAGTCGTGAAGAAACTGGGAACTGTTAATTAAATTAATTTGTAGCGTTTTAAATTTTTCATCCAATACATGATAATGACTTCATTGATTTTTAGTTTTGATCTTAGCTCTTGGGGGATATTTTCAATTATTTTTTTTTGACATATATCATCGGTATAATGCTTACAAATTATAGTATATAAAACTATATATGCTAGTTGTGATCTTCGTTTAAACATTTGATTATCAAACCAACGCTTAATAGATTCTTGTTGTATATGATATTCTTTATTTTTTAATTCGTAGTATTCGTTTGATAATGTTGTGGCTATTGATTCATAATCAGCATTCTCTTGATTTAAATAATGTTTCTTTAGTAAATAACCAATGAACTTCATTGTGATTTCGTTCTTGTCAAGGCTTTTACTTTCCAATTTTATTTTTTCTGTTTTTTCTGTTTTATCTGTTTTATCTGTTTTATCTGTTTTATCTGTTTTATCTGTTTTATCTGTTTTATCTGTTTTATCTGTTTTATCTGTTTTTTCTGTTTTTTCTGTTTTATCTGTTTTTTCTGTTTCTTTAGGGCTACTAGGGGGATTTGACACTCCCACTTTTTTTACAGTAGGATTTATTCCATATAATAATTCAACTGCACATAAGTTTACAAACAAATTATATTTATTTACCTTCAATCTATTTTCTAGTTCAAAATCAAAGTTTCTTCTATCTATTCTATTTTTTATATTCATTAAATCTGTTTGTTCAGATAAATCCTGCTCATCTTTTATAGCAAAAACTTGGCAAACTTGATGATACTCTGTACAGTGGTGACCCAATCCCATGTAGCGATTTAAAAGAAATGTGGGGCAATCATTATTTATAGGAGGCAAAATAACCCAGAATCCAGATGCCTGACCTTTTATGATGTTGCTGTTTGGAACATCTTCAATCGTTGTATTATCATATTTAAACTTTCTAATATCTTCAATACCACTAACTTCAGGTGGAAAACTTGGAGAGCAATATTTTCCATCAATTTCAGGTTCTAAAGGTGAACGACATTTTAAATAACCTACTTCATTATCAAAGTTAACATATAAATTAATATTATACTTTCGCCAGTTCGCTAATACTTCATCAGCTGAAATACCCGTTTCTAGCTCTATATCTTTTAAACATTTAAATTTATTAAGATTATTCATGGCTACTCACTTATATTACCAAAAAGATTTAGTTTTTCTTCCCATTTAGTCAAGGCTACGCGTTTTTCGTTTAGATAATCATATCTATCATAATGCTTAGAACTGACGTCATTTAAAGCATGATTTTGAATTCTATCACGGATTTCTTTGCTTATACCAATCTCTCCCATTAAGGTCTTACAGGTTCTGCGAAGGTCTCTTGCTGTGAAGTGTTTAAAATCTGGATGGTATTTCCTAAAGTAGCCAATTGCTTGTGCTAGGCTATCTGTTCTTGTTGGTCTTTTTCCATCTTTAGATAACGGAAAAATATAGTTACTATTGAGGTGAGAGGTGAGTTTTTGGATAGCTTCAAGCTCTGATAGTGCGGAATCTGTGAGAGGAATAAGGTGCTCGCGCTTATTTTTGGAAATATCAGATGTAATAAGTAGTGTTTTAGTTTTCCAGTCAATATTACCCCACTGACTTGCAATGAGTTCATAAGGTCGCTGTCCGCCTGTAAATATACATAGCCTAATTAAGTGTTGCATGAGGATACCAACACCAGAGGTTTCAGCTATTGAATTCATGATAAATGATAGTTCTTCCCAGTTTAACCATGTATTACCGACTTTTTCGGCAGCTGATTGTTTAGGTATCATTGAAACAGGATTTGACTCTAATCCAAATGTGATACCATTATTTGCATTCATAGGGTCGTTATCAGCCTTAATCCCAAAGTTAAAAGCAGCCATTAAATATGAACGTATCCGATTTGAATGTACAACCGCCCCACGTTGGATAATAGTACTTAACAGGTTTTTAATTTGGATTGGTGTTACATCCTTTGCCTTTGTGCCTCTAGGGATCTGCTCATAGCATTCTTTTTCCAGCCTTTTTAAGACATCTTGCCATGTACGTTTATTATCTTGTTTCATTTTATTAACATAGCCATGTATCAATTGCTCAAAAGAACCTTGGCTATTATTAAATTGGGCTAATTGCTGTTCTTCCTTTTTAAGGATATCTAATTCATTGGTTGGATCTTTACCCTCGCTGAGCCATAAACTATATGTTTTAGCAATTTCATTTGCAGTCGCTAGCTTCATTTCAGGCCATAGGCCAATTTGGATAAACTTTTCTTTTTTGCCTTTGTTTACATAATAGCGAAAGTAGAATACTTTTTTCCCAGAGGGTTGTACTTTGATACCAATGCGCCCAGTACCTCTCTGTGAACTTTGGTGCCAAGAATAGTAGGCTGAGGTTTTAGGCTTTAAAGCACGAATGGCTGTTTCGGTTAAATTCATTTGATTATCACCAACAAAGTAAGAGACCTGATTATTATATCAGGTCAGGTAATGGGTCAGGTAGCGTTTGAACAATTAGGTATTAAAATAAACGAATGAGAACGGCTTTTTATTTTAACAGTATGAATTTTAATAATAAAAAAACAGATTGAGAACAATTTAAGAAATGTGAGAACAAGTATTATGCATGACTCATAATCGATTGGTCACTGGTTCAAGTCCAGTAGGGGCCACCAAATTTTAGCTGTTAAATCAGCGCATTAAGCCACTTTTAACGAAGTGGCTTTTTTGTATCTAAAAGCCAATGGCGACAAAGAATATGAATACTTTTTTATTTCGTGGGGTAGCGCTGCATCTGCGCCGCGCTGTTGATGTGATCCAATGAATTGAGAGTGGGCACTATTTATCTATCAACGTTGAATTATTTTTATTCATTCCTTTTAGCACATTAATAGTGGCTATGTATGCGTAAAATCGGAAATTTTCTGAGCAATTTTTCAGAATAATAGACTCAGCTAAATCCACTTTACTTTATTTTTTGTCAAAGACTGTCCCCCCAACTTCGGATTAGTATTATTTATTTTATGGCTTAATCAATTGATATATATTAAAAAATAATCTTGTGCATAAAAACATAGCCCCTACATAAAGGTTCTGATTTAAAGATGCCTTTAGAAGGGGAGGGATTTTACAAGCTGCGTTTTTTATTTATTAGTAAACTATAAATTAGAGCGATTAATAATAGCGCTATGACGCTTGAAAAGCCTAAAAAATGGTAATTTACTGACAAAAAGCCTCCCGCTAGTGCACCGATAATGAATGAGATAATAAAGAGAAATAGGGTTATTCTTTGGATATCCCCATTTTCATTTCTTTTTATTATCGTTCCAATCCAAGAGGTTGTCATACCTGTGATATAGGTAGAATGAATGCTGACACTACCAACTTTATTGAAGAAACCATTTTGTAACCCCATTGATAGGCTGATCAAAAAGACGGCGATATTCATGGAATAGAAAGCAGGTAGAAAAAAGTAGAGTGAAAAAACGATTGCAAATAAGATAAATTCAAAGCTAATAATTAATGAATAGGCTAAAAGTGAAGCAGTTTTTGTTCGAATATAGCTACCTGATAATGTACCTAAGAAAACACCACATATAGAAACAATTGAGATGAAGAGCATATTCCAATTCATTTGAGAGATGTAAATCATGCTCAGTACGCTGTTTCCCGTGAGATGTCCGGTAAATACACCAAAAATAACAAATGAGCTTGAGTCTACAAAACCACCAATAAACGTTAGCAACAGAAAGAAAAGTGGATGAGTGTGTGGTTCAAGGTGTGAAAATAACTTCATTATCAATAACCTTAGTAAAATGAAAGAAACCCGACATCTGATTAAAGATGTCAGGTTTTATTTATAAACAGTACTCAATGTTCTTTAAGTGACAATGAGGAAACTAATAACATATTAAATTATTTAGGGTATCAATATGATTATTTAAATAATTAAATAGCTTCTACCGGTAAGTATACTGGCCACCATGCAGCAGTTCTAACAACTTCCACTTCTGAAAGTGTTGGGTCCACTTTTGCCACGCCTTGCGATTTTGCCATTCTCATCACTTCTAATGCCACGATACTGGATGTAATACGCAAATCTTCGTTAGATGGCAATAATGATGCGCCTTGCGCTCCTAGAGTTGCTTGACTTGCGACCGCTTGTACTGCAGAGAAAATCATTTCGTCAGTAATTTTTTCAGCTTGCGATACAATGGCTCCAAAGCCTAGCCCTGGATATAATGCTGCGTTGTTTGCTTGACCAATCTTGTAGCAAACATCTTTATAAATGACATCATCAAAGGGGGCGCCTGTTGCAACAAATACGCGACCATCAGTCCATTCGATTAAATGTTGTGGTGTTGCTTCGTGTAATAATGTTGGATTCGATAAAGGGAAAATAATTGGATGTTCAACATTACTTGCCATGTTACGCACGATGCTTTCGGTAAATGCGCCTGGTTGGGTAGATGTACCAATTAAGATGGTGGGTTTTACTTGCTCAATGACAGAGGCAAGGTCAATGATCCCTTTAGATTTATTGCTTTTGGCCAGAATGTTCGCCATGGCAGGCCAGCGTGTTTGTGCTTCCACAGAAACATCAACAACTTTTCTTGGGTAGTTGCTTACGCTTTGGATATCTTTAACGTAGTCTTTTTGGAAGTACAGTAAGTCATCTGTCATGTCTGATGTTAGCAGACCAGGCAGATCAACGAGCCAAATACGTGAAATTGCTTCTTCACGCGTAAGTCCGCTGCGGATCATTTGGTCACGGATCTGGTCAGCGATCCCACAACCTGCTGTTCCTGCACCAAATACAACAACACGTTGCTCAGTCCACGATGTTTTGCTCAATTTAACGGCGTTTAATAGACCTGCAAGTACGATCGCTCCTGTACCTTGTACATCATCGTTGAAAGTGGCAAATTGTGCACGGTATTTATCGAGTATGCTGCGTGCATTGGTTGAACCGAAATCTTCCCAGTGTAAGACGGCATTTGGGAAAAGTTTTCTTGCGGCTTTAACGTAGGCATCAACAAAATCGTCATATACTTTGCCTTGAATACGTTCATGTCTATTACCAACGTATGAAGGGTCGTTTAATAGTTTTTCATTGTTTGTACCAACATCCAGAACAACAGGAATGACGCTGTGTGGATCAACACCGGCAGCAGCGGTGTATACTGCTAATTTACCAACAGAAATATCGATACCGTTTGATCCCCAGTCACCAATACCTAAAATTTCTTCTGCATCGGTTGTGACAATCAGTCGAATGTCATTGCCTTCTGCACCAAATGCACGTAATTTCTCTTCAATTAATTCGGGCTCATTGATGCTTAAGAATAACCCCCTTGGGCGTGTTATCACTTCGCTATATTTTTCAATGGCTTCTCCGACAACAGGGTCATATACGACAGGTAACATTTCTAACATATGGCGCTGTAATAAAGCGTAGAATAATGTGACATTATTGTCGTGAAGTCGCCACATATAGATGTGTTTATCGAGGTCTGTACGACATTCGCGATAAGCGCGATAAGAACGGTCTAATTGCACTTCCATATCTTCTGTAATAACAGGAGGAAGAATACCGTTTAAGTCCAGTGCTTTTCTTTCTTCTTCAGTAAACGCGGTTCCTTTATTTAAGGATGGATCTCGTAATACTTGATATCCTCTTGCTGTAGTTTTTATTTTACGAATGTTATTCTCAACAACGATTTCAGCTTGGCGGTTATACATATAAAAACCTCATAATTGGATTATTTAAAAATAAATTAAGCACCAGATAAACCATTACCTGTCATATCAATAGGATTGACGTATTTGTTGAAGTCCTCTTCGCTTATTTTTCCTGAAGAAATAGCTGATTCTTTTAATGTGATGTTTTTTGCAATCGCATTTTCTGCGATATGAGCTGCATTTTGATATCCGATAATTGGAGAGAGAGCAGTGACTAGCATTACGCTATTATTGACGTACTCAGTAATTTTGGTGTTATTTAATTCAGTGCCTTCAACAGAATACTCTCTGAATTTATGACAGCCATCAGAGATGATGCGAATCGAGTGTAATAAATTATTAATAATTACAGGGCGCATTGCATTTAATTCAAAATTACCTTGGCTACCAGAAATAGATATTGCAGAGTCATTTCCCATCACTTGAATACCAATCATGACAATCGCTTCACACTGTGTTGGATTCACCTTACCTGGCATGATTGAAGAACCTGGTTCATTTGCCGGTAAAATCAATTCGCTGAAGCCACAACGAGGACCGGAGGCTAGCCAACGCATGTCATTGGCGATTTTAATCAATGCAACCGCAAGTCCTCGAATAGCCGCATGAGCACGTACTAATGCATCTAAAGAGCCTTGAGCAGTAAATTTATTTGGTGCTGTAACAAATGGTTTTTGTGTTAATTCTGCAATTTTTTCAGCAACATCTTTTGAAAAGCCTTTTGGTGCGTTTAAACCCGTACCTACCGCGGTACCACCTATCGCAAGTTTATACAGGTCTAATTTACTGCGTTTAATGTCTTCCAACGCGTCTTTGAGCTGACCTGCCCATCCATGCCACTCTTGGCCAACGGTGAGGGGAACTGCATCTTCTAAGTGTGTGCGACCAATTTTAACCACGGTCATCCATGAGTCAGCTTTTTTTTCAATAACTTGAATTAAACTTTCAATGCTTGGAATTAACTGTTCATCAATCGCAAAAATTGCAGCGATATGCATTGCAGTTGGGAATGAGTCATTTGACGATTGCCCCATATTCACATCATCATTAGGGCCTATAGGCGATTGAGTCCCTAATGTACCGCCTAATAATTGGATTGCTCGATTAGAAAGTACCTCATTGACATTCATATTTGATTGCGTACCAGAGCCAGTTTGCCATACATAGAGAGGATAATGGTCATCAAGCTGACCACTGATAGTTTCATCAGCAGCCATAACAATGGCATCTTTTTTCCAATCGGGTAATCTGCCAGCAGCAAAGTTAACTAACGCACAAGCTTTCTTTACATAGCCGTAGGCGTGGTAAACCTCTTTTGGCATGAGATCATTACCGATATTAAAATGTTGTAATGAGCGTTGTGTTTGGGCACCCCAATAGCGATCTGCGGGAACATTTACTTTTCCCATACTATCGAATTCTTCTCGTAATCCAGTAGCATTAGTTCCTATAGGGATATTCTTATTAAGCTTGTATTCCATGATAACTCCTAAAATGACTAGGTTTATTTTTAATAAATAATCATTGCTGGAAAAAATTAGAGTTTTAAATATGTTCTAAAAAAGAAGATATAGAAATAGTAATAAACATTTAATTATAAAATAGAGTAAAAAACACAAAAGTCAAAGGTAAATTATAATAAAAAAATAATAAATCAATTAACGATAATCAAATGTAGATATAACTGATTCATGGCTAATATACTCTTTATTCGATTGTATTTAACCAAAGGAAAGATAATGGTTTATTTTTATTACTTAAGAAAATAAATATGCTAGACAAGAAGCATGAATTGTTTCATTTTGGAAATATATTAAAATTATTAGGAGATAGCAGAATAAACTGAAAAATTAATATTTAAAATAATAAAATTAATTACGTATTCCAATAATACAATAATGATGAGTTAAATACTGTGACATGGGGTTACCATTGTAGTATCGATGAATAAGTAGTATCGATGAATAATTTTCCCCATTTGGGCTACTCAAGACGGGTCATAATGAAAACACTGGTTTTCTCATATAACTCGCTAACAAAAAATATATTGTTTTTCAGTTTCAATATATTAGCTGTAAATCAAATTTTAGCCCAACCGTAGAAAACAGTGTGTTTGTTCTGCACCCCGTGTTAGATGCGGTTGAGAAAGTCGTATCTCCACAAGAATGGGCGAAAGACAGTTATTTGGGCGAACTATCCATGTTTGATTGGGAGCCAGCATACCATCAACGTCAAGCTACAAACTATGGTGCAGTATGTGCTAACCCAATGAAGTCGCAACGCTATCTTGATGAAATCCAACGTATGCTAGGGATGTTTCTACAGTACGGCATTGAAGACAATACACCTTTTCGAGGAGCATCGGATGATACTCATGCGGTGAATTTTTGTGTTTCTTGCGGGTCTGAAAAAGTAGTTGATGTAACGAAATCAATGAGTTCAAATAATCAAAAGCGTTGGTATCGGTGCAATGAGTGTACACACTTTACCGTGTATACCCACTGTGGTGCATGCAATACACGATTAATTAAGAATGGCGAGTATTGGACTTATTTGTCTTTGATGCCTATGTCTTCAATTAACATAAAGTGTCCAAACTGCGAGTCTCCCGTATGATGGGTTCTATTTAAGATGATGTTAATTTCAGTATCTGTTATTAAAGTTGGGTATCAAAGACAGCAAACCAATATCAACTTTGTTTCGAACAAATTTCAAGGTTGCAGCCATTTTTCTGTTCACAAAAGCTAGTCAGAAACACACACAATTCCTTCATCTATCTGGCCAATCGCACTTACTGGGATCTTTAGCATGTTAGCTCTATGAAATTTTCGGGAGCTGACAATGAGAACCCCCTTGTTACCTTGGTTCATCCTATGGGTGACCATCCCAATCATTATTTTCTTTCTATTCATCCTGCCCGCCCATGCCAGTGATGGACCATTCTATCAGCGTGGTCAGGAAGGCTGGTTTTGGTATCAGGCCATTCCGGAGCCAGCCGAGTCTGAAGAGCTAATGAAGCCGAAATCTGGTGTTGTGGAGCCCACTAAGGACGAGCTAAACCCCTTCAGTGCGGCATTTTGCAGTCTATGTTGACGATAGTAGCATCTTCCAGCGCGGTGGTGAAGAAATGCTCCTGCTTACCTTCAACTGTGGTGCGGTACCATTTCAGCTGCACTTTCGGTTGCATTTCACCGGCAGCCAGGGCGTTGTACAGCAGCGGAACCGCCACCACATGGTCAAACTGCTGAACCAGCATTTCATCTTCGTGACCCTGTACATAGATGTTACCGACAGACTCAGCCGTAAATGCACCGGCGGTGATGTTGCCCTGGGTTTTACCTTCGATGGAGATATAGCACGGAGTTGGCATAGTAAAGTGATCTCCATCGATGTTATTCAGCGATCTGCTCATACGAAATAGACCTAAAAGACGATGGTGAGCCCGAAGTTTATAGAGCGCCGAGCAGAAGTCGAGTGAATAGTTAGTTTACAAAGGTCAGCGGTATTAATAGTAATCAATTAGTAATGCTTCAACGCTATAGGGAGTTGAATAGCATTGTTATCTCAAATACCTGTGTATCAATAGATCTGAATTATTGTATCTAATTCACCGATGATGGGGTTATGAACCTTCATACTATTATGTTGGAGGTTCGATATGTTCAAAAAACAATTTTATCAAGTTAAAGCACTATCAGAAGTGTCATCGCAATTGGGTACAGATATCCTACACTATCATGAAAAATTATTGATTAGCGATTAGTAACACTTGCTACGCGTAGCAAGTGTTACATAGAAATTAGCTAGAGATAGTAAATTTTTACTTATCTTTTTTAGATGATCTTTTTCTGAGAGTCTTTCTTTTGCAATTAGTAATGCACCACGCACTAATTCTAGTTTTTCAATCCCTTTTACCGATATAGATACGAAAGAAATGATATTAGATAGATCTTCGCCATAGGACCTTAAGTGTTTACATAAGTAATCGAGACAGCCCATACAATTATATAAGTTGGCTCCTTCTAAAATTCCTATCAAATTACCATTTATTTCATGCTTAGAACCTATCCCAAAAGGATTTTATTCCAGACAATGATACCACAGGCAAAATGCAGCATCGCCTCATAATTCTCGACCTTCTTCTCCCAACGAGTCAGGACACGACGGTAGCGATTCATCCAACTGTGTGTTCTCTCTACAACCCAGCGATGGGCCTTAAAATCCGTGTTTTTGATGGCTTCTGATTCATCCTTCCGTGACTGGATATGAGGTTCATAGCGACGACTTTTCAGATACGCTCCCAACCATTCCGCTTCATACCCTTTGTCCATGCACAACCGGAGCCTCTTGCCCGGTCTGCCCGTCTGGAGGGCATCGAGCGTATCCGCAACCAGCTTTATGTCGTGCGTATTTGCTCCGGCGACAACCAGTGCAAGCGGAAGCCCGTTCCCGTCAGTCATCAGACTGCGCTTTACGCCCCGTTTTCCCCGGTCTATAGGGTTCCTGCCTGTTTTTTTGAGCCTGCCAGCGGTGATTTGGTCATACAACCATCCATCGACAGCCACGACCAGTCAATAGTGTCCAACTGTTCGCGAGCAAGCAACCCGTTTTGCCAGAAGCGTTCAAATACTCCAGCATCCCGCCACTCCTGAAATCGGCGATGAGCAGAGGTTGACGAGCATATACCGGTGGCATTCAGCGCATTCCACTGACAACCCGTCCTGAGTACGAAGAAAATGGCGTTCATTGCAGCGCGATTATCAACCCGCTTGCGGTGCGTACCCAGCGGGTGTTGAGTTCTATGCTCCGGTATGAGAGGAGCCATTTTCTCCCAGAGTCCATCACTGATTTGCCACTTGTTGCCCACTATGCTTCGCCCTCAGAAATTATCATTATGTATTATCTGACAATTCCTTTTGGGATAGGTTCTTAATGTAAAACCTCGTTGGGCTTTAATATTAATGCCAAAACCTAATGGATTAACGGCAGTAAAGAATCTTGCGGCAGCCTTCGAGCATTACAATGAATGGCATCCTCAAAGTGCACTGGGTTATCGTTCTCCGCGAGAGTGCCTCCGGCGTCGAGCCCATAATGAAATACGTGATAAAAAACGCCTGTAAATATAGGGTCAAATACACCATAATAAATATCGACCTAATCATTTTAATTCATATTAGGTTTCACGCAATAACTAAGTTCAACCTGTAGTTTTCTGTAGTAGCAAGGCTAGTTTTGGCTAGTAATTACAGTTTCAAAAGCGTGAGGTTTCGTGAGGAGTTATTGACTGAAATACGTTAGCAAATGTTAGTATCAAAACGTTTACAATTGTTAACATCTCACCGGTAATGATCTTAGGATTTCTTAAGGTTTTGGCATTAGAAAAACGTTAAGAATTGCTTTCTCGTTTAGCATCGTCCATTACTTTCTTAATGGTTGGTATTGCGCCTTCATAATTAAAATAACCACTTGATGGGTGATACAAATAGGCTACTTTAACATTATCATTTAACGCAGGAACCTATTCACCTAACATAGAGCCTAATACTATAACTACATCGGGCTTCAATGATTCTATAACGGCTAAAAACAGCTTTTCTGCTTCTTCCCACATTTCATTCGTTGGCCTAATTCGTCCTGACTCCCCAACAATGCCCTGTACGTAGTTGTAAAACGCCACATGCTCCCAGAAATTAGAGCGTGTATCTTCTGATAGTTCATCTTCACTATATAGCCCTAACACAGCTTTAGTAATTTTAGTAAAAAACGCATTAGGATGATCTTGGGCGTTATGTTTTACAACATTTTGAGTCCAATCACTATCTGGCTCATCATCATTTTCAGCGTAATGAGACTCAATAAGGGCAACTCAGTATTACAAAAAATCTCAGATATATATTATCTCCTTGAATAGCTATCATTTTCTTTTATTTCAAGGAGTAATATGCATCAGAACGCTCACTTTAAAACCCTCCTATCGACTCTACCGACTTCATTCCAAACCTCTTTTTTCAACCAACTCAGTCACCTAATCAACTACTCTCCCATCATCGGTTTGATGGGTAAAACGGGAGCGGGAAAATCCAGTCTTATCAACGCACTATTCCAATCGTCATTATCACCTGTGAGTGATGTTTCAGGCTGCACACGCCAAGCCCAACGCTTCTGCATGACGATGAACAACCATACTCTCACTTTTGTAGATTTACCCGGCGTGGGGGAAAGCCTTGAGCGGGATAAAGAGTACCACCAGCTCTATCGCAACTTATTACCAGAACTCGATTTTATCATTTGGGTACTCAAGGCCGATGACAGAGCATGGTCTTCTGATGAACAGTGTTATCGCTTTCTCACGAAGAAATGCGGTTACCAACCTAATCAATTTCTATTTGTCTTGAACCAAGCCGATAAAATAGAGCCTTGTCGCCAGTGGAATGAACACAACCACCAGCCATCCTCAGAGCAGACCTATAACTTAAAATTAAAGCAACACGCCGTCATAACCGCCTTTAAGCCGCATCATCCTGTGATAACAGTTTCTGCGGTCGAAAACTATCAACTCACTGAATTAGCAGAGCAACTCATACAGGCGTTACCGGCGCAAGCCAGTAGCGGAGTAGCCAGGCAACTGAACAACCCTTACCGGACGCAATCGGTGGAGAACGCCGCACGTAACGATTTTGGGCAATGTGTCGGGGATATCATCGAGACCTTAATCGATATCATTCCACTGCCGCCATTGATAAGAAGTACGGTTAGCACCGTTAAAAACAGTATCGTATCCGTCGCTAAATCCCTGTGGAGCCTGTTCTTTTAACCTCTTACATTACCCCATTAATTATCACTCTCAGCGTCAGTCCTTAACAGGATTGGCGCTTTTTTATTTCTTTTCTTGGAGTATCAACTGATGAATAATTCAACTGAATGTGCAATTACAATGACACTCGTTCCTGATGAGCAACGCCTGGATTTTTGGATCAACTACTTCGGAAGCGTGAAAGGCTGGAGCACCTTTGAAGTGGTCATCTTTACCACTATGGGGCAGTTTTGTGATGACTATCAGGGTGGGTATTGGGAATATTGCACCTTATCCAATGGTGGCGCTTTTATTTATCCCGATTTACCTCAAGAGACACTGACGCTGTTCAACCCACATAACGGTAACGAAGCCAACGTCAGTTGTGAAGCCGCAGGCATTGCCGTGTGTTTGATGATGTACAGCTTATGGTCATTTCAAACGGAAAGTGACACCCTCGTCGATCGCTTTTATCAATTGCGTGATTATGCTGCGCAACACCCAGAACGTTCCGCCATTTTCCATCTAATCGATTAACCACGTCCTTATTTACGCCTTCGTATTACCTATCCACTTCATTTTAAAGGAAATTCATTATGACTCGCTTAGCATCCCGCTTTGGTGCGGCGAATAGCATTCGCCGTGACCGCCCGTTAACTCTCGAAGAGTTATTTCGCACCGTACCCAGTGTGTTTTCTGAAGAAAAGCATGAATCTCGTAGCGAAAAGTATACTTATATTCCTACGATTACCTTATTGGATAGCCTGCAAAAAGAAGGTTTTTATCCGTTCTTTGCATGCCAAACTCGTGTGCGAGATGACAGCCGTCGTGATCATACTAAGCATATGTTACGGCTCCGACGTCATGACCAAATTACGGGTAGCCAAGTGCCTGAAATCATCTTACTTAATAGCCATGATGGTTCAAGTAGTTATCAAATGTTACCGGGCTTTTTTCGCTATGTTTGTCAAAATGGGCTGGTTTGTGGCGATACCTTTGGGGAGGTCAGAGTTCCCCATAAAGGTAATGTCGTCGATAAAGTGATTGAAGGGGCTTACGAAGTGTTAGATACGTTTGATGCTATCGCTGAAAAACGTGAGCAAATGCAGTCCTTACTATTACCGCCACCAGCACAACAGATCTTCGCCCAAGCCGCTCTCATGTATCGTTATGGCGAAGAACATCAACCGATCACTGAAGCCCAAGTGTTACAACCTCGCCGCTTTGAAGATAAGAAAGACGATTTGTGGACCGTCTACCAACGTTTGCAAGAAAATTTAATTAAAGGAGGATTATCCGGCAGGAATGCTAAAGGTAAACGCGCTCGCACGCGTTCAGTGAATGGAATTGATGGGGATATTAAGCTCAATAAAGCGTTGTGGGTACTGACAGAACAAATGCATGCGCACTTTTCTGGACGCGAACAACTATAGCCACAGTATACGTTAAATAATTGGATCTTACGGTGAACGCGATGAAATTATCAGAACGGCAACTAAAAACCTTGAGTAATGTGAAACTCAATTATGGCTCACTCTGCAACAAAAGAACACTCAATTCGCTGGAGAAAAAAGGAATGATTCAATGGAATACATCAAACGATTGGGTCTTAACGGAGTTCGGTTTTCATATCTATAACATGAGTAAACGGCGTTGCTTATAAAGCGTTAGCGCTAACATAAAGACTTATCCCGTATTTTGGTGCTTGATAATATCGAGCATACCAACCTATTTAATAAAGGAGAGCATTCTTTAAACATCATTTTATTCCTGTCCATTTTGACTCACTCTCTCATCAACTCTTTTTCTTATTTAAGCACCGAAACAACAGTTGATCGATTACACCGATCGATAACCGTTTATTGATAGATATGATCGATATTACCGATCGTATTTTAATTATTGATAGGTAAAACAGATCGATTAAGTTAAACTATCTCACGCTAAATTATCTTTATGTCAGTGATATTAAGGTGATTGAGTCAAATCTTTCATGCCTTCCACTGATATAACGCGATTCAACCATACTTAATGTGATATTGATTAAAAGGAAATCAATCATGAAAAAAGCGTTTATTGTTCCCGCCCTAATGGGGTGCATTTCATTACCGGCATTCGCTAACACGGATGACAGTAAAACGGGGCTTTATGTCACGGGGAAAATGGGTGCATCCATTGTGCAGATGTCAGGTCAGCAATTTGTCTACAGCGGCTATGCTGATGCCGGTGATAATGGTACAAAAAATGGAGATAGCCATCGTACGGGTGTATTTGGCGGCGGACTTGCGTTGGGTTATGACTTTTCCAATCAGTTTGATATCCCTGTTCGGGCTGAATTGGAATTTATGGCGCGTGATAAAGCGAATTCAACCTACAACATCCGCGACCGTGTGCGTAATGGCGTACATCAAACTCGTGATATTAAAAACCAAATCAAACTCAATACGTTAATGGTCAATGGGTATTACGACATTAAAAATAGCTCAAATTTCACGCCGTATATCTCTGTCGGGCTAGGCTATGCGGCCGTGGATTTTAAAACCACCCGCGCTGATGCTTATACCCCAGGGCTCTCTCTGCATGATACTCACACGCATACCGCCAATAACTTTGCCTGGAGTGTCGGTGCGGGGGTGAACTATGCCATCAATGACGATTGGGATATGGGTCTGAGTTATCGCTATTTAGATGCCGGAAAAGCCGACATCACGACAGTGGTGGGCGATGGGGAAAACACCTCAAAAATCAAAGTGAAGGCCAACGATATCCTATTTGGTTTGACTTATCGATTCTAATCTCTGGCATTCAACCTTATAGATTACCCTCAACTTACCTAGCCAACATGCCTTTTTGATGTTGGCTATTTTACATCCTAAAAAAGGTGGTTACATGAACTCATCTTCTTTTATTAAATACCTGCTAATTGCTTTTGTCATTAGCGCAATTGTCGTTGTTTATAATTGGATTTCCCCTACCGGTCATATCTACGGTGTTTGGGCGGGGATTAAGTTTTTCGTTGTCATGGGATTAGGCACCGGAGTGGGCATGTTTATCAGTAATGCTATACGACTCGCAATTATGCCTGATTACATCACAACACGCGAAGGTGCGATAGGACTGATACAAGCCAAGCTCTTTTGGGCTATCGGCCCTCAAGTTATTGGCTGGTTTGTCGGGCTAATCCCTGTGTACTCTTTCTTTTATGGCTGAATATCCAATGAAAAATCGCAACCTATTTCGTTTATATCTGCTCCTTTTGAGCTTATTCCTGATAACCAGTTGTTCAGAGTCACCCAAAGAGGTTTTTATGCATCAATGTGTTAACAACAGTAATGCCTTTAATAAACAGGAGTGTGAATGCGCCTTCACTCTTCTGACTAAAAAATTCCCTGAAGACAAACTCGCCCAATTTATGGCATCAAAAATCAATACGGCACAATCATTAACGGAAGAACAACGCCAATATCTCGGTTATTCCGCCAAAGCGCTTCAATATTGTTCTCAACATCGCAGAGGTTAAATGATGATGAAAAAAATACTATTAGCCTGTGTTCTCATAAGCGGCTCACTAAGTGCATTCGCTATCCCCAATTATTGGTCGGCAACCTTCGCACAAGGCTATATGGAGTACGGTATCAGTAATGATAAACATCTCAGTGTTATTCTTGCCTGTAATATTGCTGCTGATGAGGAATATGATAATGGCGTTTATCTTTATCAAGATGGACATCCTATCGATACAAACAATATCGCCTTTGTTATTGACGATGAAGTCTATTACATTCCGGAGGAAACCAAAACGCGTAGTGAAGGTAATGCCTGGACTCTCTTTACGCAAGCAATAACAAAAGCAAACTCATTTGCAGTGTACGCCAATGATAAACCGATTGGTCAGTTTACCCCCAATCCTAAAAACAGGGCAAAAATTTTTGCCGACTTTGAATGTAATGCCGTATTTTATCGCGATATTGCCCACTGATCCCCTTCTATTTTGTTTATCGGCCCATCAAAATTGGGCCATTTTTCATTGATATCAATCATCTCATTCATTATCATTGTAAGAAACCAAATAAACAGGCCTCCATGTGGATCCCTGCTCTTTTCGATATCATGGTGTATCATTATTTCCTAATAGAAATCGAAATCATATTCTCAAAAAAGAGATCATTTTGGTGCTCGGCAAATACTATTTTAGGGACTGAGGGTACAATTGAGGGTACAAATTAAACCAAATTTAATTAATTACTTTAAATACACGATGTTATGATAAAAAGTCGATTCCGAGTCCGGCACCACGCATTTATAACCCTCGCTTCGGCGGGGGTTTTTGCTTTCTATATCATCAACTTATTGGTTTGTCAGTGAATTCTATCTTTCACTTATCACCGTATCCGCTTCGCGGTGGTACAGAATGGTGGTACATTCATGAGTACGATGATACAGCCAACTAAGAACCGGCACGGGGTTTACACCCTCAGAATGGCAGTACCTGCCGAACTTAAAGACACCCTCGGAAAAGGTGAGCTTAAACGTTCACTAAAAACTAAAGATCTTGCAGAGGCAAAACGTAAAGCTCCAGCCATTACTGCCTTAATGCGTTGTTCAGGCGTTTGTTGTTCAGAAGATTGGGTCATAACTGAACCTCTACAAAGAGTATTAAGGGTACCGCCCAACTAATTTAACCTACCATGCTTACAGTAGAGCAACCTTATACGTCATAGTGCTCTTGGACTTGTTTATACTTCATTTCGCCTTTTTCAACTTGGTCAACAACCTGCAATTTAAAGACAAGGGAATAATCGCGTTGAGTTCGTTTATTGATTGTTTTCATTACGTTATCCAATTTTAGATTGGAAAAGTGTCTACTTTATTTAGGATGGGTCATCTGTTATAAATATAAAGGAATGATATTAGTTATTTTTTTAATTAGAAATACAATAAAAAATAAACACTCGATTAATCACCAGCTTTGTTAGTTTAAAATTTAACATAGGATTAATCACCCCGTTAAATTACATCCACACAACTGAAACCCAACACTCATCGTAATTGAGACCATAACCATGAACAATGCGCCATCTTTTCGAGACATCATTTATAGCCTCATAGGAAGCATCCCTAAAGGTAGGGTCGTGACTTACGGAACGCTGGCGAAAATGGCGGGTTACCCAGCCCATGTACGCCAAGTTTGCCAAGCAATTCGAACCATTCCGGCGGGCAGTACTTTACCTTGCCACCGTATCATTAATGGTCAGGGGAAATTATCCGTTAAGGGCGAGTGCTATCTGCGCCATAAACAAGCACTGATAGATGAAGGTATTATTTTTGGTTTGAACGATAAGATAAAATTGAAAGACTATTTATGGGAAGGGCTTGATTAATTCCTAAACAAAAACCTACACGCTGAAATTCACATCCTCCTCACCATAAATTGACTGCACTGGCTAAGCCAAACGCGTATTGTAGCCTATCGCTTAAAAGTAAAAAGGTATAACCCTCTTTAAGACAGGTTATACCTAATAAAAAAACTAACTACCCGGAGTAAAATAAATTGGAGAGCCCGGTCCGACTGGAATACCTAATACAAATACCCAGACAATGAAGAATATTGACCATCCGATAAAAAAGATAATAGAGTATGGCAACATCATTGAAACCAATGTCCCTATACCTGCATCCTTTTTATATTTCACGACAATCGCCATAATCAACCCAAAATAGCTCATCATTGGGGTGATAATATTAGTGACTGAGTCCCCAATACGATATGCCGCTTGGATAGTTTCTGGCGCATAACCCGCCAACATCAACATCGGTACGAAGATAGGCGCAGTAACAGCCCATTGAGCGGATGCAGAGCCAATCATTAAGTTAATAAATGCACAGATAAGAATAAAGCCAATAAATAGAACACCACCGTGAAGGTCGATACTATTTAAGAAGTTAGCACCTTTAACCGCAATAACTTGCCCAATGTTTGTCCAGCCAAAGAAAGCGACGAATTGTGCTGCAAAGAAAATAATAACAAGGTATAAACCAAGTGTACTCATTGCCCCTGCCATTGCGTCAACAATATCCTTATCTGAGCGCATGGTTTTGGCAATATAGCCGTACACAATCCCTGGAACCGCGAAGAAAACAAAAATAAAGACCACAATTCCTTTCAAGAAAGGAGAGTTACTAACTAACCCAGTATCTTGGTTACGTAATATTCCGTTTTCTGGTACTACCATTAACGCCAGAATCGCCGCCAATCCCCAAAAAGTCACAGAGGCCCAAAATAATGCTTTTTTCTCTAGTGGGGTGACATTTGCCGAAGCATAGAGGCTATTTTCATCCTCATCAACCGCACCACCGGTATAGGGACCGAGTTGCGGCTCAACAATTTTTTCAGTGATTAAATAACCTAAAATAGTAATTAAAAACGTACTGGCAAACATAAAGTACCAGTTTGCTTCTGCACCCACGATATACGTTGGGTCAATGATTTGTGCAGCCTGCTGAGTGATACCAGAAAGTAACGGGTCAACTGTACCCAATAATAAGTTTGCTGAATAGCCGCCTGAAACCCCAGCAAATGCAGCAGCAAGACCCGCTAAAGGGTGACGACCTAATGAATGGAAAATAATGGCAGCCAGTGGAATAAGAACCACATAGCCCAACTCTGCAGCGGTGTTTGACATGATCCCGGCAAACACAATCGCCATAGTGGTTAATTTTCGTGGAGCTTTGGTCACAACTAAGCGCATAGCGGCAGATAGTAAGCCTGCCCGTTCTGCAATCCCAACCCCTAATAGTGCGACAAGCACCGTCCCTAATGGTGCAAACCCTGTAAAGTTTGTGACAACATTGGCAATAATTTTTCGGATCCCTTCGGCATCCAATAGACTCACAATGTGAATAATACCATCTTCCGCGCGCCCTTTTGCGCCTTCTGGACGAGGATCAACCACACTGACACCAAAGTACTGACCAATTGCTGAAGAAACTAATAAAATGGCAATCAAAATAATAAATAAAATAACGGGATGTGGTAAAGCATTACCTAACCACTCTACCGTTCGCAAAAAACGGCTTCCCTCTTGCTTTTTTTGTTCCATATTTTCTCCTTATAAACAAGAAAAACGGACATTACACAATGTTTTTCTTTTTTGCTATTTACAAATAGATAATTGCAAATCAACAAAATTTATACAAATTAGACATAAGATTCATAAAAATCAGGAGTGCAATCACTTAATCAGCTATTAAAACTATTAATTTAATTAAACTAGAGATATAACACCAAAGAAAGCCTCGTAAATTAATTTCTATAAATGTGCTCAACATAACAATTTACACATTATTAATAACCATTTTTCATCATTTATCACTAAATATATATCAATTTTTAGCAGTTTTATTTTATATAAATAGTTAAACCTCCATTTATAAATACTCGATAAAACCTTATTGATTATTCGTAATAACAACACCAATGAAGCATAATATACCAGCCTTCATTCAGCGAATATGAAAGGCTATAATGGTATAAAATCAATTTTCGGGGTCACTATTATGTCAGTTATCGATCTTTGGGCTGAACGCCATATTCAAGAAGCGTTAAACAAAGGTGAACTATCGAGTTTAAAGGGAGAAGGTCAGCCGTTGCAGCTTGAAGATGATAGTTTGGTTCCACCAGAGCTTAAGGCTGGGTATCGGCTCTTGAAAAATTCGGGGTATTTACCCCCAGAATTACAGCAAAGAAAAGATGCTCTGACATTAAGTAATATGTTGCAAAGTCTTTCAACCGATGACCCCAATTATTCAAGCATTAGCAAACAACTTGCTTTACTTGAATTAAAACTTAGACAAGCCAATGTAAATACTGACTTCTTGCATGGTAATTACTCAAACTCTATTTCTGAGAAAATAACCAATAATTCAGAAACAAAGTAACTTTACGTAAATAGATTAGTAAATAGCCACTAACCTTTTATCTTCTTAATATCTTTTCTATTTATAGCTTTTGCATACTGTATTAAGAAAGCTCTGCAATAGTCATATTAAGACTATTTCCCACTGTTTTTATATAAACATATAAGTATTATCAATCCCTATTTTATATTATATATCAACAAGGAATGGGAAATGGAACAAAAACAATACTCTAATAAATGGCAAAAACGTTTCGACTTTTTTGAAAAGTATGGCTCACCGAGTACACCTGAATTTAAAACTGCATTAAAAGCAGCGTCCTTTGGCGAGCGCCTTTTAATTAACATGAATTTTTTTGCTTTTTTCTTCGGTATTATTTACTTCCTAATATTAGGGCTTTGGAAGAAAGGTCTGGTGATGCTTGGTATTTCTATAGCGATAGGCCTTGTCTTAAATATTATTGATTTTATGGTGGGTGGAACTATCCCTAATGGTGCTTATACTGGGTTATCGGTAGGTATTTCAGTGATGTGGGCGATGGTTGCTAACTATGCTTACTATATTAAAGAAACTAAAGGGCTAGATGGTTGGAACCCATTCGAAGGGATACGCATGGTATAGCGGCAGAAAAATAAAATGGCGGCTTAAAAGTAGCTAATTTTTATCATCGTGTTGTGATAATTCGATTTCTAAATAGTTAACCTAAGCCGCTGAGTCGTAACCTACCGTAAGTGAAATTTCTGTATACGATATTCATTCGGCGTTTTACCATAAAATTTACGAAATGCATGACTAAATGCGGAATGTGAATCATAGCCGACTGTTAATGCGATTTGTTCTATCGGAATATTTGTTAGCAATAAGCTCCCCGCAGCTTCCATCCGTTTATGTAATAAAAACTGCATCGCCGTTAATTGTGTTTCAGCCTTTATTTTGCGTTGGAGCGTACTTATCGACATACAAAAAGCTGTCGCCATATCTTCACAGCTAATAGGGTGATGTAAGCGTAGTTCAACCCACTGAGAAACTTCATCAATCCATTTATTTTCAGGCTTTAGTTGAGCCAATAATAAGCGGGCAACCGTAAAATTATGTTCAGGTGCTTGCGGGAAACTTTGCAACCAATTCAAAAGACCGACAGCGGCAGGAGTCAAAGTGAACTGCGTCATTTTCTCACTCAATGCCCACTGAGCTGTAGCGGGCATTTCTAATACATAATTTTGATTGCCGACTTGCCCACTAAAAGCGTGATTAACACTTGGCGGGATCACTACCCCATTGCCTGCATTAAGTAAAAAATGTTGGCGATGCATATTGATTTCCATTTGCCCAGATAACGACAAAACGACTTGCCACTGCCCATCATGTTGATGAGAAATGACTTCGTCTGAATATTGGCGAAAATGAAGTTCAGGCAATAGCAAAAGGTCACACTCCTACTGATACAGATGATAGTAGTATAACCTTTTTACTGATAAATGGCAGCGATGGCGCCGACTATGCTAGGCGGCAAGCAAACGAGCCCCTAGGGGCATACAAAAGTATGTGACTAGGGCGAGTGAGCGAAGCCAACAACGCGATAACACAAAGAATGACGAGCATTATGCTAAAAGCGCACCATTCGGTAGAGGCAGGTTAAATTCTGCAAGAACAATCGCCCCTGTTTCATCCGGTGCCCCCGTGATTAATACCTCGGATTTGATCCCTGCTATCCGTTTCACCTCAAAATTACAGACACATAGCACCTGCTTACCAATCAAATCTTCTGGTGTATAGTTGACGGTAATTTGTGCGCTGGAACGTTTAATTCCCAACTCGCCTAAATCCACGTCCATTACGTAAGCTGGCTTTTTAGCTTTACTATTCACTTCGGCACGAATAATCGTACCGACTCGCATTTCTACCCGAGTAAAATCATCCCACTCAATAATTTGCATAAATCTATTCCTGAATTAATTCACTTATCTTCTGTAAAGTAACACAGAACGGATTTAGCTTTTTATCGCTAGGCAATCATTTTATGTTGTAGAAGCATCAATAGCTTCGGTTACTTAAAAAAAAGCCCTCACACTAAAATGAAGGCAACGTAATGAGCAAAATAATAATAAAGTTCTGAGAGTAGCAATTAAACTAATGTATTAATTACATAGTGGAGAATGTATTCATAATTATCCCGCCAGAGATAATTAACCCCATCGCAAAGACAGCAGGAAAATCAGGCTTTTGTTTATATAACACCATAGAAACTAACGTTACACCGACAATCCCAAACCCACACCATAATGAGTAAGCGACTCCGACAGGGATATACCCCATTGCGCGAGTCAATGCAAAATAGCATAAGCAATATGCAATAATGACTAATACTGAAGGCCCCAACTTACTAAAGCTGTTGGTCTTTTTAATCATGGATGTGCCTGTTATTTCTGAGCCAATAGAAAGCGCTAACCATAAAAATCCAGTAAACATAATATTCCCCTTAAATTTAAATTAGTGAGCTGCTTTATTTTTTGCTGATAATAATGAAGCTTCAGCTTTAGGCTCTTCGGCTTCTTCATCAGAACCCATTTTGGAAAATAGATTCATAATTACAATACCACTTGCTATTACAGCCATACCTATCATTGCGGCTGTATCTGGATGCTGACCATAAAATAACATGCCAAGAGTAGAAACCATTAATATCCCTGTTCCTGACCATGTTGCGTAAGCTAAACCCACCGGAATATATTTAACAGCGCGAGAAAGTGAATAATAACAAATAACATACAGTACGACGATTAATGCCAATAATAACGACTTTGTCATTCCTTCACTATTATCAAACATTTTTAGCGTTGATGTTGCTGATGTTTCAGAAATAATAACCGCCAACATCCAAAGCCATGATTTTGCTTTAGGGGACATAGATAATACTCCTACAATAAATAGAAAATTAAGATGATTTTTAATACGCTAAATTTATTTTATTATTTCAATGATTTTAAATAATCAATTGCAGAATCTGTTAATTTATTTTCATTCGCGCAATACCCCCTAGGGTTATTCATTACTTCTTTTAAAGTAATATAGCGACTTGGAGTTTCATTAGTTATTTCAGGTTTTAAATATTTAGAAATATCATGAGTTAGTAACTTTTTTTCAATTTCATTTAATGGAAAAAACTGAATACCTAAGTTAATTGCTTTACTGATATTTTCTTTAATAAGATGATTATAATTTTCATTTTTATTTAAACCTAAGATATGGCTTAATTCACTTTCTGGGCAGCAATGGTATTTCAATGCCAATATAGGAATATTTTGTGATAGTGCGTGTAAAGTTAATTCACTTTCCTCACTAACAAATAAACCACTGGCAATTTCACCGACAACTTTTGCATCAATAAAAGGTAAAAATAGGCAGCTATAGTGGCTTAACTTATTTATTGATAACGTATTTTTGTCTATAACATGTCCTAGCTCAGCCCATTTCTCCATATTCGAAGACTGAAGCATTGATGCGGTGGCATAAAAGGAAAAACAAACAGAATCTAGCTGCGCTAACCTTTGGTAAATAGCTTGCTGATAGCCCTCAACCGGTGATAACACAACCAAAACTTGTCGTTTTAACTGACGTAAAACTTGTTGCACAATTTGCTCGATCAGTTTTTCGTTCATTTTGCCACCGTTCCTTAACCCGCAATAAATACGCTATCGTTATTACGTAAACCCGCAGCATTCGCTTCATCTGTATCAATATGAAATTCAAGAGAAAACCGCTCATCCACTCTCACGATAACCTCATCAAATACTAAGCTACGCTCACCCTCAGTACGGATATTTACCTTTTGCCCATTCACCACATTGAGTGACCTCGCATCCATCACACTCATATGAATATGACGCTGAGCACAAATAACTTGCGACTCAAGGTTGACGTGCCCAGCAGGGCCGATCAATAAAGCGTTACCTGAGCCCGTTAAATCTCCTGACTCTCTCACTGGCGCTTTAATACCCAGTGCAAAACAATCCGCTTTGGACACTTCAAGTTGCGTTTTTGGACGAACAGGCCCTAAGACTCTCACTTTGCTTATCGACCCTTTTGGCCCAACCACCATGACACATTCCTTGGCTGCAAATTGCCCTGGCTGCTTTAAATCTTTGAATGGTGTCAGTTGATATCCTTGACCAAACAACGCTTCAACATCTTGCTGTGACAGGTGAACATGACGATTTGAAATACCGACAGGAATTGCAATGTTCGGTTGTATTCCTTGAGCAAAGCTATTGGTTGAAAGACGGGATAAAATTTTGCCCATCAACTGCTCATTAATCATGATTTTTTACCTTTGCGTAGGTCATTTTTGGTCTCTTTTACACTGGTATCCTCTTTTACTTCAGGCGCAGTATGTTGAGGTTTTGCTTCAACCGTTTCACTTTCTGATGAACTTTGTCCTTTTTCTGTCTTTTCAATGCTTTTTTCTAATTCACCCTTTTTACTTTTCACCGTTAACAATTTAGCCGTCACACTTTCTTCTGGGCGAGCAATCACTAATGAGCCGACAAGCAGTTGGCTATTCGCTATCACGTCAATGCCATGATCAACCGCAGTGCGAACTGCACTAATTTCACCTTGAAAACAAACTGATACCAACCCAGAACCTATTTTCCGATAACCTATAATTTCTACACTAGCGGCTTTACATGCTGCATCTGCGGCTTGTATGGCGGATGTCAGCCCCCGAGTTTCAATCACACCTAAACTTTTCATCTGTCTCTCCTACTTTGTGACTTAGTGACGAACCAGTCGAATATCGAAATCGAATTGCTTAAAGAATGCTTCAAGTTGATCTAACTCTTCAGCACTATAGGTTGGGTCTTGTTTAACCGGGTAAATCATCTCTAACTTGTCGTATTTGCCACGACCCAACTGGTGATAAGGTAAAATATCGATGCGCTTTACATTGCCGCGTTTGGATAATTCCATCGCATAATTAATCGCACCAGTAATGGCATCAAATGAATCGTTGTATCCACGGACTAACGGCATACGAACGACGATGTTAGCGCCAAGTTCCACCAACCTTTCAAGATTACGGCGAACATTTTCATTCCCAATACCGAATAAGTTTTTATGCTGTACCGTATCGATATGTTTAATGTCATACAAAAATAGGTCGACAACTTCAGCTAGCTTTTCATAGTTGGCTAATGAGGTTGTTCCTTGTGTTTCTACGGCGGTGTTGATCATCATTTTTTTACACTCACGCAGTAGGGCAACAGCAAAGTCGGTTTGTAGGCTCATTTCGCCACCACCGATTGTTACACCACCACCGGAAGAGATATAAAAATCATAATCTTGCATAATGATTTCCATCATTTCGGCTACCGTGACATCTTTGCCCATAATGTCTAACGCACCGCCAATACACACTTCTTCGCATTTACGACAACCAATACAGTCAATACTGCGATTGACACGGTGAATCTGTTCACCTTGTTCATTAATGGTTTTGTAATGGATACCGGTAGGGCAAACATCGACACATTTCCCACAATTCACACATTTGTCGTGAGAAAACATCACTTGAAACTGGCTACTTAGTCCTTCTGGATTAGCACACCATGGGCAGCGAATATTGCACCCTTTTAAGAAAATCAGCGTTCGAATGCCATCGCCATCATAAATTGAGTATTTTTGGATATTAAATATCCGACCTTTAATCTCTGCCGCGCTCATCATTACACCTCTAAAATCAGTTCAAATTTATTATTGTTATTATGAAATGGCAGGTATGAAGCCATACCTGCCAACGCTGGTTTAGAACTTCTCAATTACAGTACGGCTGATAATCTCATCTTGAACCTCTTTACAAAGCTCAACGAAATATGCGCTGTAACCTGCAACACGAACGATTAAATCTCGGTATTTTTCAGGCTCTTGCTGTGCTTTTTTCAGCATTTCGTTATCTACATAACTAAACTGCATTTGCCCGTTACCTAAAATAGAGGCGGTTCTCAGTAACGTGATTAAGCCATGACGCCCTTCCGGTGTATCCAATAAGCCTTTTAAGAACTTAAAGTTATGCACCATACCGATGTTCATCGTCTCAACATTCATCTTGCTGATTGATTTGATGATGGCAGTAGGGCCTTGTTTGTCCGCACCTTGTGTTGGGCTGATACCATCCGAGAGTGGCATCCACGCTAAACGGCCGTTAGCACTTGCTGCGGTCAATTCACCAATTGGGGTATTGTTGGAAATGGATAAGGTTCCGTGACTCAATGTTGAATACAACATGTCATATTTACGGCACTCACGCTCTGTCCACTCGGTGATATCCAGCGCATATTGGTCAACATAGTCATCATCGTTACCAAACTTAGGCGCATTTAAGCAGTCACGACGTAATTCGTCATAGCCTTCAAAGTTTGCGAGTAAGCCATCGCGGATTTGCTCAAGCGTGTAGCGGCCCTCTTCATAAACCAATTTACGAATAGCAACAATGGAGTCAACATAGGTGGCAAGGCCTGAGAAAATCAGCCCTGGGCCGTGGTTGATCATCGCCCCGCCAGCTGCAACGTCCTTCCCTTTTTCCATACAACCTTCTACCAGTAAAGACATCAAGGGTTTTGGAGCTACATCGCGATGTACACGCTGGCTGATAACAGTCCCGATAGCCGATAAACGAACAATGTGGCCAATCTGTGCTTTTACTGCATTATCAAAGTCTTCGAAAGTTTTCAGCTCACGTAAGTCACCCGTATCTAAGCCTTGATAGCTATCAAATAACACCATGCGACCACGGTTTAGCACAAATTCAATCGCAATTGGCCACTGGGTATAACCTGTTGATGTCCATTGATAAATACGGCCTGATTTTTGTGGCTCTACACACCCCATTAAGCAGTAGTCACGCGCATCTTCAAAATCAAAGCCTTTACGTAGCATCATTTTGATGTGGGAATCATCGAAGTGACAGGCTGGAAAGCCCATACCGGCTTTCACCACATCAACGATTTTTTCCATGTATTTCTGTGGTGATTGGTTATGAATACGGCATGCCAGAGATGGCTGATACACTTTCACAAAGCGAACCGCATCCATTATTAAATAGGTCAAATCGTTACAAGCATCACCACCAGAACGTTTTTGTCCACCAACAGTTAAGTTGATAAATGGCTGATAACCTGCGAAGTATTTCGCACCTAGCTCACTCGACATCCACATTAACTCAGCACACTTGATGATAAATGCCTGCATCATCTCTAATGCTTGGTCTTCAGTTAAACGGCCTGTTTTGATGTCGTTTTCATACATTGGTAAGCAATATTGGTCGAGACGCCCTAAAGAAAGACCGGTTTGGTTTTCTTCAATTTCAAATAATGACTCAACCGTCCAAATGCTTTGTAATGCTTCTTGTAATGTCACCGGCGGATTAGCAGGTACATTTTCATTCACCTGCGCGATAGTCAGTAATTCTTCACGGCGTTTTTGGTCTGATTCAAGTACGGCTAATTCACGCGCATGTGCAGCAATACGATGTGAATAAGCAACAACCCCTTCACAGGTTTCAATTGACGCTTTATAGAAATAAATGCGGTCAATGTCATCTGGGTTTTCCATGCTCAACTCAGCTAATTTCGCCTGAGCATCCGCTTTAATGCCATTCATTCCTTTGGTGAATAATAAAACGTCATAGCCTGGGCAGGTATCACCACCACCGTTGATTTGGTGATAAGACAAGTCACTGACAAATGTTTCACCACTGAATTCCCATACCCCCGCTTCACGATATTGTGCTTCACAAATTTCATCCAGAGAGCGCCCTTCCCAGAACGGGGCAATTTCCTCGCGGATCACTTTTTTGTCTTCTTCTGAGATAACAAATGGGTCTTGTGGACGCGTGCTCATGGTATCGAGTTCTTCGACTACCCAACGCCATGCGATATCCGGTGAGAATGCACCCGCACGGGCTTTACCACATGGATGACCCACAATCAGCTCTTCGGGTTGAATTAGGATTGGTGCCGTTTCACAAGCTCGACGGAACGCTTTCGCACGCAATAAAATTGGCGGTAAACCTGGGTTATTTTTGACAACTTCAGTGAAGGCGAGTGCGCGGTAGATAGATACACTTGGACGCGCTTCTAAGTAGCGATTGCGCAAGCGTTGTAAGCGGGGCGTTAAACCTTCCATAACTTTGAATTCAGTTTCCGCTTGTGCTGTTGGAGCAATATAATTCGCATTTGGCGCTGCGTATTGCGGCTGAACACTGTTTTTACCGCAATATAAACGGACTTTTAACCCATTATTGATAGCACTGATATTTTCATTAGCGGATAACATCATGCCAGACAACTCGTTAATGCAAACACGAGGATCATTCAGATAGATACCGTCTTTTAATGCATCGAACATTGGGTAGCCATCAACTTGCTTGGTTGAGCGAACTTCAGAAAGCTCAGCCAGTTTCAGCCATAAACTTTCTACAATTTCATAAGCTTGCGCCTGAGTTAAACGGCCTTGTTCAATATCGCGTTGGTAGAATGGATAAACGGCTTTATCAAATCCCATTGGATTAACCGCATAGCTGCCATTTTCTAAGTGCAAGATCAGCTGTAATAAATAAAAGGCTTGGCAAGCTTCCTTGAAGGTTTGCGCAGGTTTAGCAGGCACATTGCGCAAAATTGCTGCGCTTTCTTGCAGCTCCGCACGGCGATATTGGTTCGATTCGATTGCTGCCATGCTTTCAGCTTTCGTCGCTAAAGATTGCGCAAAGTGGATTGCTGCATCACACGCATAAATCGCAGAGCGGCAATTATTTGCCTCATCAATGCTATTGCGGCTCACTGCGCTACCAATATTTCTCACTTTATTTTCTAGCTGCGCTTTGATAGCTAAAAAGCCTACGTTTAATACTGCTAAGTAATCTGGCGCATCGACGTTACTGTCGCCTGCTAAAAAGGTATAAATACTGTGGCTATTAATTTCATTTTCAGTATGGAAAATAGCACCACGTGGGGTTGATGATTGGCTACCAATAATCAACTCGTCTTGCCCGATAAAGGCTGGAAAATGGCGGATAAACTCATAAAAACGTTGAGCAGGTTTAATCGCCTGCGGCGCACCGGATAATTGGTTACCCAATGCTTCTAAAATATTAGCTCGTTCAGTAATAATTGAACTGTTGCGGGCACTTAAGCGTTCAGCCAGCATTTTTACGCGTGGGGTCAAAGCATATTTATTCATGTTAGCCTATCCTGATGTTCTTTCTAGTTTGTTGTTCATCACATAAAGCGTTAACTGTTAAAAAGACTGTCTATACAGCGCTTCCAGTTGCACCTTGCTCACATCCCGTGGATTGGTCGGCGTGCAACTATCGCGCAGTGCTTGCCCAACCATTTCCCCTAAACGGGCGTTAAAATCGAATTCATTGATACCTGTTGCTTGAATGCCTTTTGGCAGGTTCATTTCATCTTTCAATACGTTGATCGCCACCATCAGGCTTTCAACGCCTTCACGTATTGATGACGCGGGTAAATCTAAATTTTTCGCAAGATTGGCGTAGCGTTTCGCTGCCTCAGTGTCACAACGGCCTTCTAAATCTGCATTGAAAGCAACCACTTGTGCCATTAACAGAGCGTTGGCGCGGCCATGTGGGATATGGAACACACCACCTAATGCATGAGCCAAACTGTGCGTTATCCCAAGGGAGGCATTAGTGAAAGCCATTCCTGCAATACATGACGCGTTGTGCATTTTTTCGCGAGCCACTAAATTGCTTCCTTCACGGTAGCAATCAATTAAATGACCAAAGACTAATTGCACGGCTTTTTCTGCCAATGCATCGGAAAAATCAGAAGCGGTACGCGAAACATACGCTTCCAATGCATGGCACAGCACATCCATTCCTGTATCCGCAGTAATAGAAGCTGGCACAGATTTCACTAGTGCGGGGTCTAAAATAGCTACATCTGGCAACATAAACTCATCAACCAAAACCAGTTTTTCAGACTGAGACTTGATCACGGAAAATGATGTCACTTCAGAGCCTGTTCCACTGGTGGTTGGAATAGCGATAAACTGCGGTTTAACTCGATTGGGGTCTTTTTTCGTGTGCCAAAGGGAGTAAATAACAGCTTTCGCAGCATCAATCACCGACCCACCACCGAGTGCAATCACCACATCTGGGTATTGCCTATCCATTATTTTCATGCCGTTAACGATGGCTGAAATGTCTGGATCTGGCACAACATCATCGTAAATCGAAAAGGTGATGCCACTTTGGGTTAGCCTGCGAGTGACTTCATCAGCTAAGCCAAACTTCACCATCGCTTTGTCAGTGACGATAAATGCATGGTGAGCACTCATTTGTGAGATAAAATCCAATGCGTTAGCACCGAATTGGACTTTAGGTTTAATCAAAAACTGGTTCATGCTGTTTTTACTCCTTGGTATAAACCTTTTCCACAATGGCAACCACTGACATGGCTTTGTAATTGTCTTTATTCAAAGCGAAGTAAGCTTCAGCTAAAACAATGTCATTGATACCAGCACCAACACTGTCGACTGCCACATACGTTTTGTTTTTCAACGGTTCAAGGTCATCCCCTAGCTTTGTTACCATCAGTAAGTTACTGCCGCTAAGTTCTTGGCATTTCTGCGTTGCAACAACATGCCCGACTACCTTTGCAAGGATCATGGTTTATACCGCCTTATTCCAATGAGTTACTTATTTAGGCGTCCGAGAACGGCCTTGATGATCTGCTCAACATTTTCTTCACTGATATCACCGTGAGAAACGACAGCCTCAGTAATCGCAGCCGTTGCCACCGCACCGCCAAATCGGTCATCACCTGTTGGATGGACAGCTACGGGTGACGTTGTCGCCGCAACAGGGTTACGGAAGCGGTTATCATCAAAAATACTGACTTGCGGTTGAGTTACCGTTGCTGATACCGCAGGTTGTGCAGTTGTACAAGGCTGAGTGGGTTGCCTTAAATCTTCAATTGAACGTACGCCATAACCCACTTTGCGGATATTCAGTAGATTCATTGGCCCTACATTATCTGAGCTAGAACCACCACCCACTGCGCCACACCCCAACGTCAATGCAGGCGTAATATTGGTGGTTGCCCCGATACCACCAAGCGCCGCTGGTGTGTTAATTAAAATGCGGTTAACGGGTTTTTCGAGAGAGAACTGGCGAATAACATCTTCGTTTTGAGTGTGAATAACCAAGGTATGGCCTAAGCCCTCGTTGGTCAGTAAGTCAACCACACGATGACAAGCTGATTGCCAGTCTTCTTCGATATACATCCCTAAAATTGGGCACAATTTTTCACGGGAGTACGGATTTTTAGGGGAAACGGTATCTTGTAATGCAATTAATACACGGGTATTCGCAGGGACAGCGAAACCTGCTCGTTGGCTTAAAGTAATCGCATCTTTACCTACCACTTCAGGGTTGATAGTGCCGTTCGCTCTAAGCAACATGGATGCCATACGCTTCGCTTCTTCTTCGTTCATGAAGTAAGCACCTTGGGCAAGGAGTTCACGATGGACTTCGTTATAGATACAACGCTCAACAATAATGGATTGTTCGGATGCGCAGATCACACCATTATCGAAAGTTTTACTGGTGATAATGTCACTGACTGCTTGCTTGATATTAGCACTACGTTCAATAAATGCAGGGCCATTACCCGGGCCGCCACTAATGGTTGGTGTGCCTGATGCATAGGCTGCACGCACCATGCCTTCACCACCCGTTGCCAAAATTAATGAAACGTCTTTGCTGTGCATCAGTTCTTTCGTTGCTTCAAGAGTCAACATAGTGACTGCATCAACGATACCTGCTGGTGCGCCCGCTTCTAGTGCGGCTTTTTTGACTATTTCTAACGTACGGAAACTGCATGCTTTAGCATTTGGATGAGGGGAGAAGACGATTGCGTTACCAGCCTTCAAGGCAATCAACGTTTTGTAGATGATGGTTGATGTCGGATTAGTAGAAGGTACTAACGCTGTGATAACACCAAGAGGTACCCCCACATCCATAACTTTGTTGACTTTGTCATCATTAATGATGCCAACGGTTTTTAGATCTTTGATGTGCTCATAAACACGCATTGAAGCGAAGGTATTCTTCAGGACTTTATCTTGCCACTTCCCAAACCCTGTCTCTTCATTGGCCATTTTTGCCAACTCTTCTGCATGAAGTGCAGACTCAATAGCAATGTGTTTAACAATACTGTCGATTTTTTCCTGCGAAAATGTCGCGAATTCTTTCTGCGCTTGTTTCGCGTTTCGAACTAGCTCTCTTGCTAGCTGTCTGGATTGCAGATCTTTGTCTAATGCAACCATGTCTTCCCCCGTATCGGAGTCAAAATTAACTCATTAACTTGTTGTTTTATTGATTTATTAGCCAATAATTACGCTTTGTGTTGCTGCGCAATTTTGCCAATATCGTTGTGTGGTCTTGCGATAACGCGTGAAGTCACCACTGTTCCGATACGTTTTGCAGCCTCAACACCGGATTCAACAGCAGCATTAACGGCACCCACATCACCTTTAACCATTGCTGTCACGAGCCCTGAACCAACATTTTCATAACCGATTAGCTCGACATTCGCCGCTTTGCACATCGCATCAGCCGCTTCAATACAAGCCACTAAACCTTTGGTTTCAATTAGACCAAGTGCTTCTTTCATAAGTGATTTCCTTTTTTATTCCGTGACTTTATACTGGGCGACGATTTTTTGAATATCGCTATGAGGACGCGCGATAACCAAAGATGTCACGACGGTGCCAACGCGAGAGGCGGATTCAACACCTGAATCCACTGCAGCTTTCACTGCACCTACATCGCCTTTGACCATGGCGGTAACTAACCCTGACCCAACATTTTCATAACCAATCAGCACAACGTTTGCGGCTTTGCACATCGAGTCTGCGGCTTCAATACAGGCCACTAACCCTTGAGTTTCAATAAGACCTAATGCGTCACCCATGTTTTTTCCTCCGGAAAAAGTTATGCTTTATGTTTAATAACAATTTTGTTGATGTCATTGTGTGGACGCGCAATCACCAAAGAGGTCACAACTTCCCCAACACGCTGAGCAGACTCAACACCGGAATCGACAGCCGCTTTAACCGCGCCTACATCCCCTTTAACCATTGCAGTTACCAAACCGGAACCGACATTTTCATAACCAATTAGCTCAACATTCGCCGCTTTGCACATGGCATCCGCTGCTTCGATGCAAGCCACCAAACCTTTAGTTTCAATAAGACCTAATGCATCACCCATTGTTATTTCCTCCGAGAAACCTTCTTTGTTTTTCTTTACCGCTGATAATTCAAATTGATGTGTCCGAGTACATGTCCTTTGAAATATCGGGGTAATCATTTGCGCCAAGGGTGTCTGCGCGGTGATTTATTGAACGCAGCCTTTGGCTTCAAACTCACTATAGAGCCTAAAAAACAAAACAAAATATAAATCCATGAATGATTAATACTTAGTGTTTTACTCTAAAAATTAGTGTGATTTATTTAATTTTTTATGTAATCTCACTAAAAAAACCAAAAATTCACGTTTCTATCTGGAGATGAAAAAAGGGCTAAAAGTTGATTTACGATTAATCAAAGGAATTGTTAACAAGATATTATTGAGCTGATAAGGCGGGGTAATTTAGGGAGTGATAACTGTGGAAGGGCTCACTTGCTTATAAGCTTAGCTAAGTATTTATTTGTGAGATAGCGATTGGGCAACTGCCAACTTCAATACCAACTTGGCTAATCTCATTCACGAAACCACTATGAGGAACCCTGCATAGGCATAATTAGTTTAAACTAAGTAAAGCTCCAATGAGCTATTGGATAAAACACGGGGGAGCATCTCTATACGCATAAAATACCGAAAGAAAAGAGCCCATAGCGCCCTTTTCTTTAAGCTATTTTCAGACCATTAATCAAATTTACTGCCAGGTTTAAGTGTGCAGATATAAAGCGGGGAATTTATTGAGCTTAACAATAATGCTTTGTCATTGAGCTTTTGGGCATTAAGAAATAAACCGTCATGGCTATCTGACATCTCTCGCATAAAGTAATCGAAAATAACATCGGGGGATTCATCAATAGAAGATGCTCGTGATTCCCATTGGCTGATATTATAATGCCTTTCTGTTGGGGATACTCGTTGGGTAGTATAACTAAATTTTACGTAACGTTGTAAATATAGCCACCCTGCTTTGGAGTCTGTATAACCTTCCACAACAATCGAGCCCTTGCCATTAGAACCAAAATTGAAATGAATGTTGCCATTAACATTTTCATCTATCATATTTTCAAAGCGCATAATGCCTTTAGTCGAACAGACCATCAAACCATCTTGTTGATTTGAAAATAACACTGACTGAGTATAAACCGCTACTATGATAAATAGTAAACCACTCAGTAAGCATAATACCTTGCCTGAAATCTTCATGATGGATTCCATGAATAGTAGAAGTAATTATCACAATAACTAAATGGGTTATCTTCATTCACAGCACAATGGGCCAGAAAAACTCGCCCTAATCCATTCGTTTGTAACTTATCACCATAGAAAAAAACAAATCGCTCCTTTTCTATGCAGTCTAGTTTCAAGTTATTTCTTACCTTGTCAAAATTTTGTATATAGTTGAGGGCAACAGTGCCATTAATCATTTTCTCATTTGACAAGACATCGCAATTATTGTGTTCCAACACCGTCATACTAATTGGTGATGATGGTTGCTTGGATAGATAAGCCATCACGGCTAATAAAATTGAGCAAAGCAATAAGGCTGCACTAGCTAAATACCAACAAATTTCTTTTTTTTCTGGGGTTAATGAAGTAATAACTTGTGGTTCTTCAAGGGGATGTGGGGCTGAATTCGCAACAGAAGATAAAACGACCTCTGCGCCATCAATTTCATTAAGATTACTAATTAACTCAAGAGGGTTGATTTTAATATCATCAATTAATTCTAAGGAGACTTCAGAATTGAATTCTAATAAGCCTCTACCAACAGTAACGATAATATTTTCAATACCATATTGACGGAATGCTTTTCTTAAAATACTTAAGTATTGATTTAAATTACTGTTCGATGACACTAAGCCATTATCATCCCATACAGATTTCAATATATCGTCTCGGGATAAAACACCATTATGTTGTATAAAATAAAATAATAATGCATTAGCAGTGATAGACAATTGCGTGTCCACCTCACCTTCTTTCAAAGATAAAGTGCCATCAACTGCATCATATATAATGAAGGCATTGATTTTATATTTCACTATCGCCTCATGTGCTTATTATATTAATAAAATTACACTGCTGGTATTACCGTTACTCCTCAGGTAGTTTTTCAAATGATATTTGTGTCAACCGACTTACAATAGCAGCGCGTTCTTGTTGTAATAATGTTTCCCCTTCAGTCAATGACGAAAGCCATAACCCATCAGCGGCATACCTGACTAATGCCCCTAAATAACTATTATCAAATTCATCCCCATTTGCTAAATGGCCTAACACCCAATCTCGCCAACATTGACGTAATACCGGCTCTGTTGGCATAGCTAAAGACAGCAAAGCAAGTTGAAAACTTTCATCCGATTCTTTAAGTTCACCAATATAGTGCAAATATGCACGAGAGAAACGCCCATACGGATTCGGATCATTCTCGATAATCAAATGAATTCGCTCATCCATAATTCCCAATAATTGGAGAAACAACGCATGGATGAGTTCCTGTTTGCTTGGGAAGTGGTGCATCAACCCGCCTTTACTGACACCCGCTTCTCTTGCCACAGCATTAAGAGATAACGAAGAAATCCCTTCTCTACCAGCAATAATGCGAGCCGCTTTGAGTAACTCAACTTGGAGTTTGGCGGGATCTTTTTTTCTATGCTGTGCCGTTTTATTCATGAAACGAATGATACCGACCAGTCGGTATGTTTCATTTTGACTAAAATCAAGTAACTATGATTTGTCAGTGGGTAAATAGAAATACTGGAAGAGGACTCACAATATCCCATCGTAATAATTCATATCACTATAATTAATTTAAAAATTCAATTTTTTTTGATATTTGTTTCACTTATTCTGTCGTTTTAATTTAACTTAGATTTTGCACCTGTTCATATTATGATGTTTAATAAAAGAAACAACGTTCTGACAAAATACAAATCATATGAAGTATTAATGATCAACTGTCGATAGAAGAGGTTTTATCATGTCAAATCAATATAGTATTGGTGTTATTGTTGGTAGCTTACGTGCAGATTCTTACAACTTAACCGTGGCTAAGGCCATTACCAAGTTGTTCCCAGCAAACTTTACCTTTAAGTTTATCAACATCGGTGACTTACCTCTCTACAACCAAGATGCAGACCAAAGTGTGCCAACTGTGGTCGCAAATTTTAAATCGCAGATTAAAGCTTGTGACGGAATTATTTTTGCTACCCCAGAATATAACCGCTCAATCCCTGGCGTGTTGAAAAATGCCATTGACCAAGGTTCCCGCCCTTGGGGTGATAATTCATGGGATGGCATTCCAGCAGGCATTTTAGGTGTTTCTATTGGTAATATCAGTACCGCAATAGCCCAACAGCACCTACGCAATAGCCTTGCATTCTTAAATATGCCTACCATGAACCAACCCGAATGTTACTTGAAATGGTATGACGGCATGGTGGATGAGCAGGGAAATATCTCACCAAAAAGCAAAGATTTCTTACAACCTTGGGCCGATACCTTTGCAAAGTTTGTGGCACATAATATTGTGAGTAAATAAGTGGGTTGGCAATATGCCGCCCATAAAAAAGGGCACTCAACCAGTGCCCTTTACATAAAATAAACCTAATAATCAGATTATTAACGGCCTGCTTTTAGCTTTTGAAAATACTCTTCATACAGAATATTGGTATTCCCGACATCGCTTTGCCACTCGCCTTTTTTCAGCACCTCTTCACTTGGGTAAAGGGATGGGTCGTTAGCAATTTCCGCAGGTAACATTTTCTTAGCTTCTAAATTTGGTGTTGGGTAACCAATAGATTCAGCAACTTGTGCCGCAATTTCAGGGCGCAGTAAGAAATTAATTAGCTTATGGGCACCTTCAACGTTTTTTGCATTGGCTGGGATGGCTAAGCTATCCATCCAGAAAATCCCACCCTCTTTTGGCCATACGACCTCAATAGGTAGACCTGCTTGCCTTGCCACAAATGCAGAGCCATTCCATAACATACCCACATCCACTTCACCTTCGATAAATGGTGTCGCTGGGTTGTCAGAGTTAAAGGCTAAAATATTCGGACGAAGTTTTTGTAGCTCTTTATAAGCTTCTTCAATTTGTTTCGGGTCGGTCGTGTTCCCTGAATAGCCCAGTTTAGTCAACGCGACTTGGAATACTTCGCGCGCATCATCCATCATTAGTAGGCTATTTTTATACTCAGGTTTCCAAAAATCAGCCCACGAAGTCACCGAGCCTGGATCAACCGCTTCACCGTTAATCCCGATCCCCGTAGCGCCCCAAATATAAGGCACGGAATAATCGTTATTTGGATCGAATTCTTTATGAATTAAATTTGGATCTAGGTTTTTGAAATTACTTAATTTACTTTGATCGATCTTTTGCAGCATCCCTTCTTTGCTCATTTTGGCGATAAAGTAAGTAGATGGTACAACCAAATCATAAGCACCTTCTTTATAGGTCTTTAATTTGGTATACATACTTTCGTTTGATTCATAGGTGGAGTAAATTACCTTGATACCCGTTTCTTTGGTAAATTGCTCTAATAAACCGGGGGGAACATATTCTGTCCAGTTATAGAAATACAGTACGTCTTTATTATCGTCAGCGGCGGTTGCCGTGCCAATACTTGCAGCCATTAAGCCTGCCGCCAGTAGATAGGACCATTTTTTCATGACTGAGCTTCCCTCAACAACGTGTTTTTACCCCCGCATATCTCAAGCAATAACTTGAATTATTTAGGGTATGTATCTTATGGACTCAATTGGAGCCCACCCTCTCGCCTAATGGCATTAAAAAAAATGCTGCAATACAACAAAACACAGCACCATCGTTTAACTTATTACTTGGCTTTTTTTGAGTATTTATCCCGCATCACCCACTGACTTAAACAGACAAGCAATAGGGACATTATCAGCAACACGGTTGCCAATGCATTCACTTCAGGAGAAACACCCACTTTCACCATCGAATAAATTTTTAATGGCAAAATTTCATAACTCGGCCCCGTAACAAATGACGAAACCACCACATCATCCATCGATAATGTGAAACTCAGTAACCACCCAGCAACAACGGCAGGTAATGCTAAAGGCAGTATGATTTTACGTAAGATAGTAAATTCACCCGCACCGAGGTCACGTGCCGCTTCGAGCATCTTCACATCAAAGTCTTTGAGCCTTGCGTATACGGTAACAACCACAAACGGCAGGCAGAAAGTAATGTGAGAAAACAGCAATGACCAAAAGCCCAGTGAAACACCTAGTATCATAAATAGCACTAATAAGGAAATGGCCATCACGATATCGGGGGACATCATCACCACAAACAGCATTCCCCCCACAAAAGGCTTTCCTCTAAAACGGTAGCGAAACAAAGCAACCGCCGTTAATGTGCCAATAACTGTGGCAAAAGTTGCTGACAAGATAGCCATTGTCAACGAATGCCCTGCTGCTTCCAATAAGCTGTCATTATTACTGAGTAATTCATACCATTTTGTTGAAAACCCTTGCCACTGAATACCAAAACGAGATTCATTGAAAGAGTTAATAATCAAAATAATAATTGGAATATAAAGATAAGCGTAAATGATGGCCATAAAGCCACCACGCAAAGTACGTCCGATCATTCTTCATATGCCTTTTTATTCAGAAGCTTAGCCGCTCGATAATACACATACAGCAATAACCCCATCATCACAGTTAGGAAAATGCTGGTTGCTGCCCCGAATGGCCAATCACGAATATTCAAGAACTGGCTCTTAATCACATTACCAATTAACAGGTTTTTTGCTCCGCCCATTAAATCTGCAACATAAAATAACCCCATTGCAGGCAGCAGAACTAATAGACAGCCCGCAATAATCCCAGGCATCGTTAATGGAATGATAATTTTTACAAACCGCTGGAATTTATTCGCGCCAAGATCCCTTGCCGCTTCTAAATATGATTTATCCAGTTTTTCGATACTTGAATAAAGCGGCATTACCATAAACGGCAGTAATATATAGATAAGCCCCAATATTACCGCTTCTGGCGTGTACATAATTCTCAAAGGTTTATCAACAATGCCAACCCAAAGTAAAAAGTCATTCAAGTACCCTTTGGTACTAAGAAAAACTTTCAAACCATAGATACGGATTAGTGAGTTAGTCCAAAAAGGTACAATCAACAAAAATAGCATCAGGGGTTGGATACGCTTTGGTAACTTAGCCAATATAAAAGCAAACGGGTACCCAATGACTAAGCAGAAGAAGGTCGCAATCAGCGCCATATTAAGCGAATGAAGCATCACTTCTGCATACATTGGGTCAGATAAGCGAATGTAGTTATCCCATGTGAAAACGAGGTCAACTAAATTAGTATCACTACGTGTCAAAAAACTGGTGCCAATAATCATGACATTTGGCAAAAAGACAAATAGGACTAACCAAGCAACGACACCGGTGATGATGACATTCTGCAAAATTTTATGTTTACGAATGATCATCCAGAACTACCTCCCAGCTTTCGACCCAAGTCACAGCAACTTTTTGGTTAAGGGAGTGGTCAACATCAGGGTCATCTTCATTGAAGAATTCGCTTACCATGATAATTTTGCCATCTTCCATCTCAACCACTGAGTCTAACGTCATGCCTTTGTAGTTACGCTCACGCACGTAGCCAATCAGCCCTGGGTAATTATCGGCATCATTCACTTCTTCAACTCGTAGGTCTTCTGGGCGTAATAACACATTAACATGCTGCCCTTCCTCGACAGAAAGTTCGGTGAAAATATCACATTCATGGCCTTCGACGTTGGCACGAATGCGTTTGTCATCAAGGCGATACAAGACTTTTGCATCGAAAATGTTAATTTCGCCAATAAATTGAGCAACAAATAAGTTTTTGGGCTCCTCATAAATTTCACGAGGCGTACCATCTTGCTCAATCTTCCCTTCACGCATAACGATGATCCGATCAGACATCGCTAAAGCTTCTTCTTGATCATGGGTAACAAAAATAAACGTGATCCCCAATTTCCGCTGAAGGGCTTTTAGCTCATTTTGCATTTGTTTGCGTAGTTTATAATCTAGCGCGGACAATGATTCATCCAGCAGCAAGACTTTCGGCCGATTAACAACGGCACGAGCAATTGCCACGCGCTGTTGTTGACCACCAGACAGTTGGTTGGGTCTACGCTCAGCAAAATCTTCCAATTGAACCATACGCAAGGCTTGGTCAACGCGCTTTTGAATTTCAGCCGCAGGTGTTTTCTGCATGCGTAAACCAAAGGCTACGTTTTCAAACACGGTCATATGAGGAAATAAAGCATAGCTTTGGAATACGGTATTCACAAAGCGCTGCTCTGCGGGAATATCCGTAATATCTTGACCATCAAGAATAATTTTCCCATCATCGACGTCTTCTAGCCCAGCAATAAGACGTAAAACCGTCGTTTTGCCGCAACCTGAAGGCCCAAGAATGGTTAAAAACTCACCATTTTGAATAGTTAAGTCAAGTTCAGAAATAATTTGTTTGCCATCAAAACCTTTATTCAAAGATTTTAATTCGACGAGTGGTGTCAGAGAGGTTGTCTCAGTCATTTATTATACACTCTATCCCTAGGAATAATGCAGATAGAACCGCCACCGTTAAAGACTGTATAAGCTTGTCGGAGATATACTCTTCATCCTTCCCCAGCAAAGCCCAAAACCAGTAGCGCCATTTTATAGTTCATAAGCCCTGCATGATAAACACAGTTTTTGTAAATTGAAAGCCATTTTCGCCATTTCGTTTGCCTTTCATTATGAATTATCAATAAATAAATCAGATTTCTGATAAAAATAAGCAACATAGAGGTATATGCTATCAATTTATCGATATCTATAGATTTTCTTAGTATATTCACACACTAAACTTAAGTTAAATTCAATGCTTTTCATATGCTTAAAATATCTAATAGGAAATAGAACTTAATTATGTAAATAATCATTTTCATTTATTTAAAACCCTTGGATTATAAATACCGTATGATTTTAAATCACATATTCCTGCAAAAAATAAAATGAAAATAAGCATTGGATTAACTGAATCGTTTTAATTGAAAAAATGTAGCCATAGCTATTTATCATGATTAAGCACTTAAATAGTCAATAATCGATAACATCTATAACAAATGGTTAAAACCTTAGTTATTAATAATATTATGTGATTTGAATCTAACTTTTATTAATCAATGACTTTTATCCCTATAAATTTAATCCGCGTCATATAATCTCATGCATCCCTTTGAATATAAGGGCCAAATTGATATAATATCAGCTTAAATTGTAACCTTTAGTAACTTGTTTTGTAAGCTTAGTTTTATTATTACACCTATAAATTTTACTTTGTGTCTTTCAAATTGAATTAATTAAGAATAAACATAAGCCTACGGGTGATTTTTTGGATATTCCACTGAAATTAATATGTGAGTGATCAAAATGGCTAATAAAGAGTTTTTTTATCAAGAACCATATCCTTTATCTGAGGATAAAACTGAATATACCCAAGTTTCTGATAAATATGTTTCTGTCGAGCAATTCGCGGGTAAACAAATTTTAAAAATAGAGCCTGAAGCACTAACACTTCTTGCTGAACGCGCAATTTATGAATCACAATTTTTTCTAAGGGCTGCTCACCAAAAGCAAGTTGCAGCTATATTGCATGACCCAGAAGCCAGTGAAAATGATAAATACGTAGCACTACAATTGCTGCGTAACGCTGATATCTCTGCAAAAGGCATTTTACCAAACTGCCAAGATACCGGAACAGTTGCTGTTGTTGGTAAAAAAGGCCAGCAAGTTTGGACGGGCTGCGATGACGAAGAATACCTCTCTCGAGGGATTTATAACGTATTCCAACATGAAAACCTACGTTTTTCTCAAAATGCCCCACTTGATATGTTCAATGAAGTCAACACAGGCACGAACCTACCTGCACAATTTGATATTTTTGCGACTACAGGTGATGAATACCATTTCCTGTTCGTCAACAAAGGCGGCGGCTCTGCTAATAAGTCAGCCCTTTATCAAGAAACCAAAGCAACGCTAACTCCTGCTAAATTAAAAGACTTCTTAATTGATAAAATGCGTAATTTGGGGACAACCGCTTGCCCTCCATATCATATCGCATTCGTTATTGGCGGTACTTCTGCTGAAACTACGCTGAAAACAGCCAAATTGGCTTCTGCTAAATACTACGATAACTTACCGACAACAGGTAATGAGTACGGCCGTGCTTTCCGTGATATTGAGTTAGAAAATGAGTTATTAGAAGCCTCACGTCACCTTGGCTTTGGTGCACAATTTGGCGGTAAATATTTTGCTCATGATGTCCGTGTTATTCGCTTACCACGCCACGGAGCCTCTTGCCCAATCGGGTTAGCCATTTCATGCTCTGCTGACCGTAATATCAAGGCTAAGATCACTAAAGACGGTTTGTGGCTTGAAAAAATGGAACATAATCCAGCCCAATATATCCCTGAATCGATGCGTAACCAAACAGAAGGGAAAGTGGTTCATATCGACCTTAACCGTCCAATGAAAGATATTTTGGCCGAGCTAAGTAAACACCCTGTATCGACTCGAGTTTCCCTCAGTGGTCCACTCATTATTGCTCGTGATATTGCTCATACCAAGCTTAAAGAACGTTTAGATAACGGCGAAGAGTTACCGCAATACTTTAAAGACCATATGGTGTACTACGCAGGGCCAGCGAAAAAACCAGAAGACATGGTCTCCGGTTCTTTAGGCCCAACAACAGGCAACCGCATGGACCCTTATGTAGATTTGTTTCAGTCCCATGGTGGTAGCATGTTGATGCTTGCAAAAGGTAATCGGACTCAATTAGTGACTGATGCGTGTAAAAAACATGGCGGTTTCTATTTAGGCAGTATCGGGGGCTCAGCTGCGATCCTCGCTCAAGAATATGTGAAAAGTTTAAATTGCCTTGAGTATCCAGAATTAGGAATGGAAGCGATTTGGAAAATGGAAGTTGAAGGGTTGCCAGCCTTTATTCTTGTGGATGACAAAGGAAATAATTTCTTTGAGCAAGTTCAAGATAAAAGCTGCCGTAAATGTGTTAAATAAGACTCTCTATACTAAGTAATGAATTACATTCACTTTCGTTAGTTTGTCTCTTTGTGCACCATAGAAAAAGAGCAGGTTCAAAGCCTGCTCTTTTCACATATATGCAAATTAATAGTAGTTAATACGAACAATAGTTGAGGCGTTAAATGCCCCTGTTTTCACTGAGCTAACTTTTTTAATCGACGCACTGTAGTCACGAGTTACAGATGTACTTCCTTGAGGCAAGCTCCCAAAAAATTGAAAGTAGTTAAATTTTATACGGTTACTTTTATCATCCATAATCGTTAGATTGGTTCCGTTTTTTAAATCAATCGCATATTCACCATTTAACGGATCGGTGGTTTCAAAATTAATATTCATGGAAAAATTATCGAGGCAGCCTCTTTTCACAGCTTGAACTTGAAAACTTTTTTTAAACTCTTTACCTTGGTTCAGCTCAGTGATCATCATCTGGCCAAAATCAATCTGCTGTGATTCAGGGTACACTTTTATATCAGCCCCACACTTGAGGAAGCGAATACCACGTAACCCAATAATAGAATACTTCAAGTTTTTTGCACCATTGGTATGATTTATCCCACCACTTCCATCAAACTGGAAAACCGTAAATTGGTTATCCCCTGTGTAGTTACCTGAAGGAGGAATAATACCCGTCACTTTGATATATAGTGTAAAAGTCACTGTTACCGTGACACTCTCTCCACGGCGAATAGGACGAGTCCCTAAGTTGACACGCTGCTCATTTTGTTCTAATTGTTGGCCTTGGTAATTCGCGCCTAGTAATAACCCCGTCCCAAGTTTTTGAGATTTCGGATTAAAATACATATGTACAACGTCAACAGCATTACCAAGTACATTGTCACAATAAACGGTCACAGTTAAAGGGTCGGACTGCCAAATAATAGAGCCTGCAATTGTATCAGCAGGAATAGCCAATTGACCTACAGGGACTGCCGGTTTTTCGACATCTCCTGTCCCCTTTTCCACACAATCTAATGCGAAGGTTTTTGGGCTAATAAAAACAAATAGAAATAAAATATAAAAACCATATTTTTGAATAAACTTGTGTATCATGATTTATACACCTTATATGTAAGTAATATTTAAGGTAATTTGCGTTTTAATATTACCCACTGTTAATTCATTTCTTGGTAGATAACTCTCTAGCATGGAATAAATCGTAATTTGTTGGTTATCATCAAAATAAATTGGATAACTGCGGTATTTACCATTGGGGACAATATTGCCATCTTTATCCATTAATCGAATCCCATAACCATTTAGAATGGTTTTGCCACCAAATAAATTACGGTCTGTACTGCTAGTTGGCTCTGAAATAAACATAAGCTGAACAACAGGGTCTCTATCATCACAGTCGCGTTTGGGAAAAATACAATCATCAAATTTTAATTTGATCTCATGCTTAGGGCTTCGATCCCCGATCTCATTAAAATAGTTCAGAGAAATTGGGCCAAGTTCAATATTTTGATCAATAGAGGAAAATGAGATTTTGCAAGGTAATGAAATAACATTCCCTGTAAAATTAAGGTCTCCTCTCATCATGCTACTGTCTGCGTAAGAATGATTTCCAACCAAAGACAACATGAAAAAACATATTGAAAAGTAACAATTTCTCATTTCTAAAATCCTATTGGCTCTCTTTTGACAATTGGCATGTCGAAGCAACACATCGGTAAGTCAACATCTTCATACCGCCGTAATCATCCATGTACCCTGTGTACAATTGAGTAAACCCTTCGCTCGGTACGACAACACGTTCTTTCGAAAGAGGTGCCACCATAACACTTTCAAAACCGGGGAAATTATTTCTATTGTTGTTACTTAAATAACCTAATGTCACATAATATTTTGTTGGGTTTTCAATGAGTAATTGATTACCTTTATGAATATATTTCAATTCTTTTGCCCAAACCTTATCGCTATTATTTTCAATCTGAGGTGGGCGATAAAACATTTTCAAACGGCTTTGAATCGCAATTTGCACGATATTTTCTTTATCAGCGACAGGCGGAATTTCACGTACATTTAAATAAAATAGCGATTCTCTATCTTGGGGAAGTAAATCAACGCCTTCTGTTTTGATGATTTTAATTTGGTTTTTCGCATTTGGTTCAACCCGTTGCATAGGAGGGAGTACCGTAAAAGGTTCTGAAACCTTATTCCCTTTTTCATCTTCCATCCAAGACTGAGCTAAATATGGCATTGTTTTACTTTGATTATTAATAACCAAACTAATCGACTTATCTTTGCCCGGAAAAATAATTCGGGTACGGTCAATATTGATTGCTGCGGACGCAAATTGCATACCGACAAAAACGAGTGAAAGCCCTAAAGCTACTACATACTTTTTACTCATACATCATTCCTTTATTGGCAAGGGATCAGGACTTTCCCCTGATTTTTTTCGGCAATATTAGGTAAATTTAAACGACACTGATTCGCGCCACTGGCCCATTTAACAAAGTAGTTTTCTTCTGGGTTAACACCGGTCAAATAAGTCACCCCACTATCTGCGATGATGCCTACTTCCCTACCGGTATTCACTTCAATAACACTCGTCCCTAATGGTGGATAATTACCATTACTCAAGCGAATAACCGCTAAAATACGTTTCCCTTGATTTGCTTTTATTTTTTGATAACCAATCGAACCTTCGGTTAATGTTTTACCAATGATATTGTCATTAACATCAACATCATCTGGTAATGTATTCATATCAATATATACATCTGAATTGGAGAAACTGTTCAAACTTGTCGCCACTCCAATCCCGAAACGGTTTGTCACTGACTCGCCATTATTAATAGAAATACCAGCAACATTGTCACTATCAATCATGACTCGTGGCTCATTATTGGTTCCATTGCGGTGCATTGCTGCACCGTATTTCGTGGCTGTCATCGAACCATACCAACTACCACCAAATGCACGATAAGAATTAATATTTTCCGTCGCGTTGACGTTTAATACGCCGTAAGGAGATGAATGCTGATAGCTACCGCTAATATTTGGCTCTGCGCGTCCAAGTTCATGTTGAGAACCGCCAACACGCATACTCCAATAGTTGTTATTCACATTCTCGCTATAGTACGCAACAGACTGCCCAAAACTGTGGTCATTATCAGCATATTGCGCGTCATAACTGATGGAGCTACCGCCTTCTAATGGGATAGAAAATGATAAATAAATTTGGTTATCATCTGTCGTTTCATATTTAATTTTATTAAGTGACAATGTCCCAGAAATATTTTTAATCTGCCCAACACTAAACAATTTACTGAAACTCATCCCAAAGTTAGTTGTAGATTCACTATTCCAAAATTGATGATGTGATGCATTAAAATAAATAGTTAAATCTAATGGGCTGATATATTGATTAAAAGATGCCGTATACACGTTTTTATCGCGTCTAAAGTCCAGCGCTCCATTAGCTGCATCAATATATTGCGGCATAGTTAAAAATTCTTTTTCAGAGAACTTATAGCCAGCGAATGTCACTTGGGAATTCGTAGACTCAAAGCGCTTAGAATAATTTAAACGGTAGCTATTACCTGAATAAGAACCAAAATTATCTAAGTTTGCGTGTGTGCGAGTAATATCCAGTGAGATCGCACCAAACATATTCATATTTTGCCCAATACCAAGGTTTACAGCTTGGTAATTAGTATTATCAATAGTCGCTATTAAGCCCCCAAAAAGAGAGGTATTTCCAAATAATCCATAGGATATCTCACCCGCAATAAACCGCGGGTCGACTTTCTGCGAGCGGCCAAATGAATCGGACTGACCCACCGTAAATTTATACAGAAATTGCCCTTGGCGAGTTAAAAACGGCAATGATGCCGCAGTCACTTGATACGTCGTTTTTGACCCATCCTCTTCCTCGATAGTCACATCTAAGGTGCCTTGTACAGCTTCTGTAATATCTTGGATATTAAATGGCCCTGGAGCTACCCTTGCTTGCTTAATCACTCGCCCATTTTGTGAAACAATCACCATTGCATTTGTTTTTGCAATCCCTGTTACCTGTGGCGCATACCCACGCAAAGAAGGCGGTAACATGCGATTATCACTGAAAACAGAAGCACCAATAAAACGGAAACTATCAAATAGGTTTGTTTTTAAATAAGACTCCCCTAACAATACTTTCGCACCCATTTCTGGTAATGCACGAAAAGCATAAAGTTGGGTCCAATCGAAACGTTCGTTTGTTTTCCCTTGAGAACGATTATATTGATATTGATAGTCTGCACGAAAACGCCAAGCACCTAAATTGATACCAGTGGTACCATTACTACTGGCACTAAATGTTTCACTATTATTTTTAGGAGAGGAATAATTCGCAAATAGGTTATAGTCAAGAAAAGCCCCTGTAATGCCATTCTCCCATTGAGATGGTGGAACCCAATAAGGGTCGTCATACTCTAACCAAGCTTGAGGAATAGAAAATAAGATATTTTGATTCGCCTTGTCGAAGCGATATGTAATATCTAAATTTTTAGATAGTTCAACACACTGGCCATTATTATTTTGCAGAAGTTCTTCCTTAACCTTCTTTTTTAGTGCAAAAATATCTACCATTTCTGGTGTAATGCAGAGTGTTGAATTATCTTTACTCGTTTCAATAAACTTAATTAAGTGTTGACCAGATAACTTTCGGCCATTCAACGTAATATCTGTCAGATATTCACCGGCTGGAATAAAATCAGGGTTTGAGAACTGACTCAAGTCAATATTATCTCTGTCCTTTGCATCAATAATATTCATATTAAATTCCACAGCATTGGATATTTCTGAAATAGAAAATGCCAATACAATAGAAAATAATATTTTATTCATTTTAAAATGAGGCAATAAAGACATGGAGTTCCCTGCCAAAAAAATAAAAAGCAAATAACAAAGGAAAAATAACAGGCAAATACATGCCTGTTATTAAAAATATAAATTACAGGTAGTTTAAAGCGTAAGTTGCTTGAGAAATGATACTACCTGTTTCAACTTTGTCACCATTTGCTTCAACACGAGCACTGAATGCCAGTTTGTTTGGACCATCAGCTAATGGCATCTCAACACTTGTATCACCTACTTTCATTGTCGCACCATCAGCGTTGATTAAACGAACACCAACACCTTTAGAAGTACCTGTATTTGCTAATAATTCTTTAGCCGTAGTGTCCGGAGTACCTGTGAAAGTGACTTTAACTTTGCTAACCGCAGGGAAAACAACTTGGTCGTTAGAATCTTTAACTTCACCTAAGTCACAGTTTTCTAAAGCAATATTGTACTGAACGCTTTGGCTAAATTTATTACCGGTTTCTAATACTTTATTTGCAACTTGGCCGAGGTCTACATTGATTGTGCCATCACCAGGAAGTGAGCAAGGTGCATTGATAACTTTACCCGTAAAGTTAATAATACCGCTACCTTGGTCTACTGGTGCTGCATTTGCAATGCCAAATGAAGATGCGATAATTGTAGCTAATGCAATTTTGGTTAATTTCATTTATATTTTCCTATAAAAAGACGACAGATGTACCAATCACCTAATAATCAAGATAATTATTAAGTTGATATTTTTTTGCTAAGAGTGTAATAAAAAAGCAGGCATTTACTATATACAATAAATATAGTAATACACCGTTATTAAAAATAATTATTTTTATGAAATGTGAATTTATCTTAATACATCCATACTAATGGATGGTTATTTTAGCATTTATAATTAGACTAATTTTAATATTTATATATGATTATTTTCTTTATTTATAAATACATCATCAATGAAAAAACAAATCATCTCCGTTTCCAGCGCATTAGCGAGAACATGTAAATTTTCGATATTAATGTTACATTCCCCCCTTTCATAGCGTGAAATTTGTTGCTGGCTAACACCAACAAGATTTGCCAATTCAAAACCAGAAAGCCCCAAGTGCTTTCTTCTTTTTCTAATCTCTTTTCCTACTATTCTATTAACGTTTGTCATCAACGATAGCCCAAGATAACCTAAAATATTAAACGGCTAAACTATATAACAGATCAAAAACCTTTAGTATAATAAAATTTGTACTTACAAATGCAAATTAAAATAGAACAAATTAATTAAAACTCGTAATTTGAGTTAATTATAAATTTCAATATATAAAAGTAAAACTGTTTCTAACGATCAATTTAATCAATTCAAGTCAGTGAAACCTATCAATATTTGTTCATTTAAATTTAGCTTTATCACTAAGAAGAAAATCACCTAAATAATACAACTTCACTTTATTATTCATATGATATTTATAATCCTAACACGTTGATTTAAGTAAAATTAGACTATATTACAACCCATGATGGTAATATATAAAAATGAGACTCAACTAACCTTACTTGATAGTTTCAGATGATTTTTAGGTATTTAATAATATAGCCATTGATTAATAAGTATTTTTATATAAAAAAATTATAAATTAATTTATTTTTTACATTGTTTTAGTTTATTTTAAAAAAACCATTGTCAGTGGTATTTTTATTTTTATCATTTTTTATAATGGAATTGATAGTCAATTTTCCATACTCCCATTAAGAGTGCGAAAGATAAAAAATCAGAGAATAGGTTAAAACATCTATTTTTGACTCATAAAAACCGTGTAATTCTCATTTAGCGAGTAATACTATTATCAAATAGTTAAATACCCCATTTTTTAGATTTAATAAATTAATATTGAAAAAATAACCTTTAAATAACAATCGGTTATATTTATTTCCAAATGTAACAAAATAAGAAATATTATTGCCAAAAGAGCTATAAAAAAACAATTTAACAAAAATAAAACATAATAATTATCACCTTAGCTGGTAAAAAGTGCATAAAATCGATGTTTATTCTTGTAAGATATCTCTTAAACAGTAAAAACCATTCATAAAACACAGAATATGGCTGCTCCTCAAAGCATTTTAGGGGAAATTCAGTGAGTCAATACTTAGAATAGCTATCACTTTCATCGTTTATTTATAAAATTCATAGCTTGGCAGAAAATATATTAGTCAATGGGTTAAACTAAGATCAATAACGCTATAAAGATATCAACACCAAGAAAAGTCTTTTTTTGAATACTATACGAAATAATATATTTAAAAATATTTATTTATCGATATATATATTTGATAACAACTAAGGACACCCTTCCGATAACAAATAGTAATTGAACAAGAAAATAACTCATTATTTTTTGTGCGAATAACCTGCTTTGATCTCCTTAACCAAGGAGATTCTATGCAAACACAATCATTACTTCGCGTTGCAACAGTGCAATTCCAACATAAACCTGGCGACAAAGCTTATAACCTAGAGCGTATTCACCATTTCATTACCCAAGCCGCAAAACAAAAAGTAAAAATACTTGTTTTGCCTGAAATGTGCATAACTGGTTACTGGCATGTTCCTAAACTAGCTGATCCTGCCGTTTATGCGCTCAGTGAAACACTACACGATAGCCCATCATTGTCCCTAATCCGCCAGCGGGCTAAAGAATTAGATATGCTCATCGGTGTCGGGTTAATTGAAAGAGGCTTAGATGGGCAATGCTACAATACTTGGGTTGCCTGCATGCCGGATGGGCAATACCATGCTCATCGAAAATTACATGCCTTTGAACACCCCGTTATCCATAGTGGAGATAGCTATACGGTATTCGATACCCCATGGGGGGTTAAAGTGGGGATCTTAATTTGCTGGGATAATAATTTGATAGAAAACCCGCGGATCAACGCACTGCTAGGTGCTGATATTATTCTTGCTCCCCATCAAACAGGAGGAACTCATTCAAGTAGCCCATATGGAATGAAACCACTCGACCTGAACCTTTGGGAAAATAGGCAAAATAACCCACAAGCATTATTTGATGCATTTCAAGGGGAACATGGGCGTGGATGGCTGATGCGCTGGCTACCAGCTAGAGCCCATGATAACGGTGTGTTTTACCTATTCAGTAATGGCGTAGGTTTAGATGATGATGAAATTCGTACTGGAAATGCGATGATAATTGACCCTTATGGGCGGATTATCAACGAAAGCTTAGCCATTGACGATGATATGATCATTGCGGATCTTGACCTCAACTTACTGCCAACATCAAGTGGTCGACGTTGGCTAACGGGAAGACGGCCAGAACTTTACCGAATGATCAATGAAACAATAGGCAATGAAACGGATATCCGTCGTGTTCGTTTTGCTTGCCAGACACCACCTTCAGTGCCTAACCCAAGTAAAAGCACTAAACCATAAGACCGGAAACTCTATAGTATCTTATTAATAAGGTGGATATTATAGAGTTAATACATTTCAACTAAGAGGTGTGCAGCAAACCATAATGGATACTCGGCTTCTTCGTGCATTTATTACCCTCGCTGATACGGCAAACTATCGTGAAGCCGCATCACGCCTCTGTATTAGCCAACCGGCTTTAACAAAGCAAATAAAATTATTAGAAAACCAATTAGGTATAATATTATTTCAGCGTGGTCGCCACGGTGCTGTACTCACCGAATCGGGCCAAGCATTATTACCTTATGCAAAACAAGCTATTAGCCAAATAATGGAGTTGCTTAACCAAGCTATCGCTCTTGGAGAAAAACCACCATTGTCCTTAAATGTCGGCTTTGGGATTTCAACTTTTCAGGAAGCTTCTTTTTTTGTTGCACGGCTTCGTGAAAAATTACCTAATATTGCGATTCAACTAGATGATATGCCCTCCCATGAAATGGAAAAACAGCTTCAAGAACATCAACTGCATATTGCCTTTACTCGCCACCTTGATACAGCCGCTACAAAAACACTTACAAGCCAGAAATTAAAACAGGAAGTACTCGCTCTTGCTATAGCCCAAGGTCATCAGAAGAAAAGCACAATAAATGACTACTTAGCGCAATATCCATTACTCACATTGCGGGCTCAACGCGGTTTAGGTCTATATCAGCAAATTCAGCGCTACCTGCAATCTGAGGGGGTTAAAATTACCCCATTGCAGGAAGCTAATGATATTCAGACTCTTATTGCATTGGTTGCCGCTAAAGTAGGCGTAAGCCTTGTTCCATACAGTGCGAGGCATATTAGCCGGGAAGATATCTGCTTTATTCCTATTCAACATCACAAGCAAGCCCAATGGCAAATTGACGTTGTTTGGCAATCGTCATTACCTAAAGCATGGCAAACAGTTATTTACGCGCTAATTGACGAGGTTCATAAAGAGTTTACCGATAACAATAACTCCGTAATTCCTATATATTAAATGGTAGAACTCTGATATTTATTACCCCCATCTTTGTTAGATAGGCACTACTTTATATGTCTGGTAATAGCTTAATCACACCACTTAAAATCATAGCTTCTGGTGTAGCACTGCCTAAGAATAAAATTTTTTCTTCAATGCTTGATGAAAAACTCAATAAATCGATAGGGTTTGTTGAAAAACATTCAGGCATTGAATACCGCTATCATGCCAGTAATACTGATTCGCAAGCCGAGCTGGCAGCTCAGGCGATCCAAAACACACTGGACGCTAGTCATATCAATCCTCAAAGTATTGATATGCTAATAAATGCCTCTGCTATCCCTGTTCAAGCGTTACCCTGCTCCGCAGCGCATATCCTGGAGCAATCAAACTTAAGGGAAGGCATTGCATGCTTTGATGTCAATGCCAGTTGTATTAGTTTTATTACCGCATTACAAGTTGCCGCGGGCTTACTCGCAACCAGTGCTTATCAGCGAATTGCTATCGTCTCTGCAGATATTGCTTCACGGGGAATTGATTGGCAGGACAAGGAATCATCATTGATTTTTGGGGATGGTGCAGCTTGTGTGATCGTTGAAAAAGGCGATGGAACTAGCGGTATTATTTCTTATACCCATACAACTTATACTGCTGGCATTGATTTTTGTGAAATCCGAGCTGGCGGTACAAGGCGTAATCCGCGTTCAGGTATGACTGAGGATGATTTCCTTTTCCATATGCAAGGTAAAAAACTATTCCGCTTAGCCTCCTCTTTAATTGAAGACTTTATGCAACAGGTTTTTCATGAATCAGGCTTACAACTCAAGCAAATAGAGACAGTTATTCCACACCAAGCTAGTCATTTATCGTTAGAGCATATGCGCCAACGTGTCGGGGTAACAACAGACCAATTGATTGATATCTATCGATATCGTGGTAACCAAGTCGCAGCATCTATCCCCTCAGCATTACATGAGGCGATTATTAGCGGTCGGTTTTATGAAAAGCAAAGTGCAATGTTAATCGGAACAGCAGCAGGATTAGCACTATGTGCAATGGTACTTATCCCGTGAAAATATTAGTCACCGGCGCAACCAGTGGGCTAGGACGCAATGCTAGCGAATATTTACTGCAAAGGGGGATTGAAGTCATTGCTTGTGGTCGTAATCAACAAGCAGGTCAACAACTGAGCCAAATGGGTGCTAAATTTATTTCAGTAGAATTGGCCGATTTAACCCAGCAAGATGCCAAAAAACTAATGGCCGGCTGTGATGCAATATGGCACTGTGCCGCACTTTCTTCGCCTTGGGGAAAGCGCCAAGACTTTGAAAAAACAAATATACATGCGACTCAAACCTTAGCAACTGCCGCTGGTGAAGCTAACGTTTCGCGCTTTATTCATATTTCTACCCCTGCAATTTATTTCAATTTCACACACCAGCAAGATATTAGTGAATCGACGGTTAATACCCATTTTGCCAATCAATATGCAAGAACAAAATATTTAGCAGAAACCGTTATCGAACAGTGTGTGAGCCAGTTTCCAACAACACGCTACACTATTTTACGTCCAAGGGGGTTATTTGGACCTCATGACCGTGTACTTTTACCGAGGTTATTAGCACAAATAAAATCACGCCAAGGTAAATTGATATTACCTAATGGGGGAAATAACCATTTCGACCTCACTTATGTGGGAAATGTGGTTCACAGTATGCAATTAGCGACTGTTAAAAATGGACTTAAAAGTGGAGCTGCCTACAATATCACCAATCAACAGCCTCAAGCGCTAAAGCAAACGCTTCAACAATTGTTTAGTGAATTGAATTTAAAGTGTGAAATTCGTTCTGCGCCTTACCCGTTACTGTATGGTCTGGCAACTCTTTTAGAAGCGATTGGCTATATAACAGGAAAAGAACCCTTACTGACGCGTTATAGCCTTGGAGCCGCCTATTTCACCATGACACTTGATAACCAAAAAGCACAACAAGAACTCGGTTATTACCCTTTATATACGATGCAACAAGGGGTCAAATTAACGGCGAAATGGTTAAAACAGCAGGAGAATTTATGTTAACCATCCACCAGTATGAAGTGGGGTATTGCACACACCCAGGTTGCGTCGCCCTTAAAGGTGCGAGCTTTAAATCCTGTAAATTTCCTGCCAGAGCATGGTTAATTAACGATGAAAACCAACGTTGGTTATTTGATACTGGTTATGCGACGCATTTTTATGATCATACTCGCCACGGAATTATGCGGTTATATCGAGCCATTACCCCAGTTTACTTCGACAGTAAACAGGCATTAGTTAATCAGCTGGCTGATGATGGAATAAAACCCGCAGATATTAATGCCGTTATTTTGTCTCACTTTCATGGTGACCATATCGCAGGGCTACGTGACTTCCCTGAGATCCCCATTATTTGCTCTGGTGATGGGTGGGCAAAAACACGTCACTTAACCGGTTTTGCCGCCTTAAAAAATGCCTTTGTCAGCGGGTTATTACCCGATGATTTTGAACAACGCACTGTGTTTTATGAAGGGTTTGAGCGTGTTTCTTTGCCTCATGAATTGCAAATATTAGGCGAAGGTTACGCCGTAAATAAGCAAAAGACCTTATTAATTGTACCGCTTCCTGGTCATGCAGCAGGTCACATTGGTTTATGCGTTTTAACGAATACAGGTTGGGTGCTCCTTGCGGGGGATGCCGCGTGGTCACCAACCAACTATAAACAATTACGTGGGCCAATGGCGATTGCTAATATCATCATGGATGATAAGCAAGCGTATTATGAAACGCTGAATAAATTACATGAAATTGATAAGCAAAATATTGTCATCCAACTTTGTCACGAGGGTGAATTGCAGTGATCTTTTCCATGCTTTGGCACTATTGGCGAGCACGCCGTCTAAAATTTGAAAACCGTGAACAACTTGAAGCCTATCAGCAAAAGCGCTTAACACAATTCAAGCAAAAAACATTGGCTAATAGCCGCTATTTTTCCCCGTATATTCATCAACCACTCCATGATTTTCCCATCATGAATAAACACATCATGATGAGTCATTTTGATACGATGAATACCGCAGGGCTTTCTCGCCAAACATTACTCGATTGTGCACAAAAAAGTGAGCAATCTCGCGATTTTGCCCCTAAAGTAGGGAAATATAGTGTTGGGTTATCCTCTGGGACATCAGGTCGCCGCGGCCTTTTTGTTGTTAGCCCTGAGGAGCAAAATATCTGGTCTGGCAGTATGTTAGCCAAAATGTTACCGAGTGGGCTGTTCAACGGTGAGCGTATTGCGTTATTTCTTAGAGCCAATAATAACCTGTATGAAAGCGTCAATAACCGCTGGATATCCCTGCGTTTTTATGACCTTTTCGCGGATTTTCAACAACAATTAATCGAACTAGAAAGATATCAACCTTCTATTATTGTTGCCCCAGCTCAAGTGCTGTGCGCTATTGCCCAAGCGATTAGCCGCCAACAAATTCAATTAAAAGTACAAAAAGTCATTTCAGTGGCGGAAGTGCTTGAACAACATGATAAACAAAAATTACAGAACTGCTTCCCGAGTGTTGGTGAGGTCTACCAAGCCACTGAAGGTTTTTTAGGCTGTACTTGTTCGCATGGAACTCTACATTTAAATGAAGCCTTTATTCATATTGAACCTAACTGGATCGATGATGAACGATTCTCTCCGATTATCACTGATTTCACGCGGAAAACTCAGCCGATTGTCCGTTATCAACTCGATGATGTTTTAGTTGTGAAAAAAACACCTTGCCCCTGCGGTTCCCCTGAATTAGCGATTGAACGTATCGAAGGCCGTTGTGATGACTTACTCCAACTCCCCGACCAAAAAGGGAATACGGTGACTATCTTTGCAGACCCCTGCGCCCGAGTCATTGCCAATAGCATTCCCCTTACCGCTGACTTTCGGTTGACCCAGCAAGGCCAGTTATTAATTTTACAAGCGGAATGTACACAGCTTGAATTAAATGATTGCCAACAGCAACTCGAAAACTATTTCACTCGTCAGCAAGTCGATATCACTCAGTTACGCTGGCAATTATCATCTGAGCCAATTCAACAAGCTCTCTCTATTAAAAAACGCCGGATTATTCGAAAGGAAGAGCAATGAATACTAAAACGTTATTCATTAGGGCGTTATATTGTTTAATCGGCTGGGGAACAGTCGGCATTGTGTATAGTTATACTGGTCAAAATACAGATAATGTCCATCTACTGGCTCCAAGTGCGGTTGATAGCGCGGTGCCGTTCTCCCCTAGTGCGGTTTGGTTTTATCTATCCTTCTTTTTGTTTATCCCATTAGGCTATTTTTGCAGCCCAATAGAACGAACTCGGTCATTAATGTTTGCTATGCAATTATGTGCCTTAGTCTCTGGCGCTGTTTATTTACTGTATCCAACCACAATGCAATATTACGATTATGATTTAACCTCATTTTCGGCTCACGCTTTATCCGCTTTAATCAAGATTGATAGCCCTCAAAATTTATTACCTTCTCTACATGTCTCATTGACTCTTGTCGTACTGAATGCATTATGGTCGGTAAAATATAAATTTCGAACACTGTTGTACTTTTTATGGGCCGCAGCCATTTGTGTGTCTGTGTTGGTACTAAAACGCCACTTATTTATTGATGTTATCACTGGAGCAGTAACCGCTTGTGGAGCGCTGTTGGTTGTCCACATGGCAAAATACGGCTTAGAGAGAAAACGCTCATGAATGAATTAACCTTTCCGATTATTTTTATGTTAGCGGTCGTCATTGTTGAAGGCTTAGTGATCGCCAAAACACAAAAGGGGTCGGTAAGTTGGCAGGAATTGGTTTTTAACCTGAACTCTGGTCATATTATGTTGTGGCTATTTAGAGGGTTAGAGCTTTTTTGTTATGGCTTTGTCGTTACACACTACTCATTCAACCTTGTTGAAAACTGGCCAACAGCTTTAATTTGGATATTTGCTATTTTAGCGTGGGACTTTGGCTTTTACTGGCTGCATCGCTTACACCATACTTACCGCCTATTATGGGCAGTACATGTAGTACATCACCAAGGAGAACACTACAACCTATCATTAGGTGTACGTAATTCATGGTATTCATCTCTAACCTCAATCCCATTTTTTATGTTATTGGCTCTTATCGGGGTGCCTTTAGAAGTCTTTATTACTGTTTCCATTTTGCACTATACCATCCAATTTTTTAACCATAGCGCGTTGATCCCACGCCTTGGTTGGTTAGAAAAGTTTATGGTGACACCACAGCATCACCGAGTTCATCATGTAAAGGAAGGGCACTACTCGAACCGTAATTTTGCAGGTAGTTTTATTTTTTGGGATAAGCTATTTGGCACTTTTTCCAAGCTACCAGAAACAGAGCACCATTTTGGTATCAAGGGTGCACCAGCATCCGAGAACCCATTTATTGATAGCAATTTACCTTTTTGGAAAATTATTAATCGCCGCCGGCAGACAACCCAAAAACCATCACCGTTATTTCGCACCAACCAATTTGCTCTTGTGATAGGAACACTTCTGCTATTTATATTAGTAATTGGTTATGTCTACCTATACGGCTACGGTTATCAAGGTACAACACTGCAACAAGTCATTTTATTTGTTTTATTAGCACTGGGAACTATTGCCCTATCAGGGATATCAGATGGCCGTAAAAGTGGCTTAATAAGCTGGTTTTTTATAGCCTGCTTATTACTTATTTGTATTCTATTTATTTGGCAATGGACAAGCCCATTTTGGATAATTTCGACCAGTGCGCTGTGGTTACATAGTTTGCTGATGCTCATTGGCATTGGTCGTAAACCAGTGCAGGTGCTCAATGTCTAATAAGCCACTAAGACCATTAGGTTATCAACATCGCCATGATCAGGCTTTTCAAAAAGCATTAAACAATGCTGCTATGCAGTATTTAAAAGACCGTTCAGATCACCGTTTTGCAGATCTACGCTTCTATTTAAAAAGCCTAGTTTTAGTATTGTGCTGTTTCGGCAGTTACATCGTAGCCTTGTGCGCGAATGCGCAATGGGCTTTTTTCACTTTTTATCCGCTCTTTATCTGTTTTGCCCTGTTGTTGGCGATTAATTTGGTCCACGATGCCTCCCATAATGCGATTTTTAAACATGGGAAAGCCAACTATTGGCTTAATTTCTGGGTCACTATCCCACTTGGCCTAGACCCTGAGTGTTGGCGTGTTAGACACATTATTTTTCATCACGCCCACACGAATATTCGTCACTATGACCTAGATATTGAAGAAAATTTTGTGCTACGGCAGACCCCATACCAACGCTGGTACCCTTTTATGCGGGCGCAACATCTGTACTGGCCCTTGGTTGCAGCCATGACATTTCCGGCGTTGATCTGGTTTTTTGATTGGTTAGATAGGTTTCACTTCACGAGAGTCGCCCCACATATGCGCCATCAAGGGCAGAAAGGGCTTAGTACCTTTTTATTGGCAAAATTTCTCCATCTGTTTATCGCTATTATTATCCCTATCTTAGTTGTTAGTGATATCAGCTTAGGTACATTGCTGCTCACTTATTTGCTTAGCCAAATGTTTGCATCACTCATATTTGTTGTTTTGATACTCGGCACACACTGGGCAAAGGCAACCTTCTACACCCCACCCCAAGAAGGTAATATGCCCCACGGGTTTTATACACATACATTTTCAACCACTTATGATTGGCATACCACGCCTCGTTGGCTCACCTATTGGCTAGGTGGTTTAAACTTGCACTTAACTCATCATTTGTTTCCCAACTGGAATCACCGCCACTACCCTGCCCTTGCAAAGATCATCGAACAAACGGCAAAGCAGTTCTCAATGGAATATCACTGTATCAATGCCAAAGAACTGTTTATCTACCAGCAGCGGTTCTTAAAGGAAATGGGAACTGGCAAACAAGCCGATATGCACTGAATACCGATAAAAAGGAATTCAGTGCATTAAACGGGATATCACCTGTCGATAATAATATTTTGATTAACCACATTCTGTTCGCTATTCCCAACCATCTGAGAAAATTTGTCGAGGGGATCGGTACGAAATGCATACAAGCGTTTTAAGGCATATGGGTTATCCCCTAGCTTCACTTTCCCTTGAATTGTCGTCAAAGCTAGGTGTAAGCCTGCTTCTTTTGCGGCATCCATTGCAGATTGGTTATAGCCACCAAAGGGGTAGGCTAAATAGCGCTGCTCTGGCTCAAAATGGCTAAGTAGCCTCATTGAGCGTTTAAAATCCAACATGGCCGTGTGTTGTTTACGGCTAAAAATAATCGGTGAGTTATGGTTATCCAAACGATGTAAAAAGTGCGTATGCGATTGAATATTAAATACATCTTGGCTATCTTTTATTTCTTGTTTGCTCATAAACTGTAACGAATCTGCAGACCACTTTTCTGGATGAGTTTTGACCCTTGAAGAAATAACAAACAAAGTTGCTTGCTGATGATTTTGCCTTAAAATCGGTAACGCATAACGGTATACGGATTTCAAACCATCATCGAACGTCAATACCACGGCTTTGCCGGGCAAGTTAGCTGATTTATTCAAATAATCTTCCACATCCTGCAAAGAAAGGGTTTGATAACCCGCTTGCTTGAGGTAATTCATTTGTTCACTGAATGCTTCCACCGAAGTGGCTGTCGATGTTTCACGAAACAGTTTATTTTCACTATCTTGTAAAATATGGTGATAAGTTAAGATTGGAATACCTTTATCCAACGCAACATCATCCAGATGAACATACCCTAGTCTGTCACCTAAGCGAATTGTCAGCCAAGCTGTCTTTGTACCTATTTTATCGGTTTTTATCATTCTAGCGACGACCGGATAACGTAAGTTTGCCCATAAAGAGGCAATTTGCCGGCCACTGCTATCAGCTGATTGATAAACAGGCGTTTTTTGCCGTGTGATTAGATAATCATAAACGGGTTTTTGTAAGTCATTTAACCTATCAATATCTGGAATATAACGAGGGGGTTTATTCGCAAGTGCTGTTGCCTTTACAAACGCATAATCATTACCAAATTGCATCGCGCTATAATCCCCTGAAGAGTTATAAGCATAGAACCCATGATTATGGTTAAGTTCAGCCACCGCACGCATTTCACCCGCGACCCTTGAAAAAATAATTTCTGTTTTTTGGGTTTGGATTAGTTTAGGGGGAATATCGGCTAACCGCCAATCCTGCGTATTATGCTCAACAACTGTGGCTAAAGATGGGGAAATAGAATTTATGAATAAGACTAAAAATAAAACAAGTAATTGTTTACACATTTTTTATCCATTACCAACAAAGTTTGCATTAATTATTCTAAACCTACTCAAGAATTAACCCTATACCCCATGAAAAATTTTTATTGAGAGGTCGCCCCCCTGTTACCTCACTTTCTTTATCAAGCAGCTAACCCCCCCTTACAGCTTAGCCCCAATACTCATTTTAATCAGTGTTTATTTCTTACAAAAGTTATTATACCAATTAGGTGGTTTAACCTTGATGTATCATACAAAATAAAGAGATCTAGCTCATGTTTATCAGTAAAAAACGTTTTCAAGGTACGATCTGTAAATCATTTGACAGTTAATTCCATTTTCCACTGTTAGATTGGCAATCAACCACCTTTCAACACCTGGGAATAACAATGAAAATAAAAGAAATTAGTACCTTTATCATGCACGTTCCGGTCACTAATGATCTAATTGGTGATTCGACGCATAGCATTACCCATTGGGGAATGCCGGGTGTCATGATCAAAACTGAATGTGGGTTAATCGGTTATGGTCATACAGGAACACATGCGGATATCACTACAGATCGTTTAATTACCACCATCATTGAAGATGTTTTTGGCCCCATGCTGCTGGGTGAAGACCCAACTGAAGTACGTTATTTACATCGTAAGCTCACTCGTAGTTCGACCAATATTTGGGTAGGCCGTGGTGGCTTGATGCAAATGGCTATCTCTGCCATTGATATTGCCTTGTGGGATCTCAAAGCGAAAGCTGCCGATCAGCCACTATGGCAACTGTTTGGCGGTTCAAAACACAATAAAGTGAACGCTTATAATACTGACTGCGGTTGGCTGGTTCGTAGCCAAGACGATCTCGTTGATGATTGTAAAAAAATGATCTTCGAAGAAGGTTTTAAAGCGATCAAAATGAAAATTGGCAAGCCAGATCCACGTGAAGATTTACAAAGAATCGAAGCCGTTCGCCATGCAATTGGCGATGATATTGACCTAATGGTCGATGCTAACGGTAAATGGGATATCAGCATCGCCAAACAATATGGCCACCGTTTAAATGATTTCAACATTAAATGGTTTGAAGAGCCACTGTGGCACGATGACGTGGCAAGTCACAAGCAGCTAGCAGCTTATATGGATACACCAATCGCGTTAGGTGAATTACTGTATCACAATGATTCATTTAAAGAATTTGTCCTTGCTGGCGCGGTTGATTACCTACAACCAGATGCAACCCGTTGTGGTGGTTTAACTGCAGTATGGGAAATTGCGGATTTAGGTATGGCATTTAACTTACCAGTAACACCGCACCATGGCGATATGATGCAAGCACAATTGCACTTAGTCATGGCACATCCAGCCTGTTCATTACTGGAATTTATTCCATGGACATTGGATTGCTTTGTTGACCCAGTTGAAGTCATTGATGGTGTTTATACCACCCCAACGGCTCCGGGAGCCGGTACGACGTTAAAACCGGAAGCATTGGCTAAATTTAACGTGAAATAATAATAATTCCCTTTTTCGCTATTTCATCACTAACACCACGAGAAAGGGAAATAAATAACAAGAATTATTCATTTTAAGTTACTTATTCATTAGCTCTATACTCTACCCTGCTGATAACTCAGCGGTGGGCTAAACACGTAATAAAAATGAATAAATAACATCATTACCTTACAAAACTGGGGTGAACCATGTCCACCAATACTGATCATTTATCATCGGCCACCAGCAAAGCAATACGAAAAATAATACCCATGGTGGTATTAATGTTCATATTAGCGTATTTAGACCGTTCAAATATCGGTTTTGCAAAGCAAGAATTTCAATTAACAACAGGGTTAAGTGACGCCGCCTATGCATTCGGTGCAGGGATCTTTTTTATTGGTTATGCACTATTTGAAGTACCAAGCAATATCTTACTGTACCGTATAGGTGCACGTGTATGGCTATCACGCATTATGGTCACATGGGGGTTAGTTTCAGCGGCAATGATGTTCGCTCACGATGAAACTACCTTTATTGTCTTGCGTTTCTTATTAGGCGTGAGTGAAGCGGGCTTCTTTCCAGGGGTTATTCTGTATTTAACTTTCTGGTTCCCACAAAATATTCGTGCCCGTGTCACTGGCTATTTTTTATTTGGTGCACCATTAGCCTTTATTATTGGAGGACCATTATCCGGTTCATTACTCGCACTAGAAGGCTCATCATTCGCATTCGGTTTATATGGCTGGCAGTTAATGTTTGTTGTCGAGGGGTTACTCGCCTCTCTCGTCGGGATTTGGGTATTTTTCTACCTTGATGACCGTCCAGAAAAAGCAAAATGGCTGACAGCAGAAGAAAAAAGTGCGCTTTCCGCTAAATTAGCCACAGAAGAAAATGCCAAAGCAGGGCATAGTCCAAAAGGCGCTTTAAGTGCGCTATTAGATATGCGAGTTCTCTATTTATGCTTAATTTGGTTCACTGTTCAAGTATGTGGTTACGGTATTTATTTCTTCCTGCCAACCCAAATCGGGACGCTATTAGGCAGTAAAGTTGGAATATTAGTCGGCTTCGTGACGGCAATTCCACCTCTGTGTGCGGCTATCGCAGTTTACTATGTCCCGCGCATTTCTGAACGCCTAAAAGAGCGTCGTAAAGTGGCTGCGATTACCTTTATGTTAGGGGCTGCGGGGATTGCAGTATCCGGCTTGTTCGATAGCATTCCAGTCATTGCCATTATTGCACTGTGTGTGGCAGCAGCAGGTCACTTAGCGATGCAACCTCTGTACTGGAGTTTCCCATCGGCTTACTTAGGTGGAACCGCTGCGGCATCCGGTATTGCCTTAATTAACTCCGTGGGCAACTTAGGCGGTTTTGTGGCACCAAACTTAAGAGTCTGGGCAGAAACGACGTTTGAATCTGCGCGAGCTGGGTTGTACTTTATCGCGCTCGTTGCCTTTATTGGCGGCCTTTTAATACTGACATTAAAACGATTAGGTATTGAAAAACGATTCGAAGATTAAATCTTTGTTCCCGGGCCACCATCGGTGGCTCGTTTTTACTTAATTAATGGCAACATTAGCTTTCATTTATTACACAAAGAGGTTTAATCAAATATTGCGGTGGTTCAGGATTGAACATACCCCTACCAAATGTCATGATAAAGTCAGCTTATTTCATGCAGGGAGCATTCAGATGAACATTGCAGTACAAAATAGCCAGTTAGTTTTGCCCCATGCAAACATTATTGAAATTTTACAAACCAATAGCTGGTTTAATAACTTACCTGACTATTTGATTAGTATATTAATGGAATGCGCAACGCTACGTTTTTATAACGATGGCGAAATGGTTCACTACCAAGGCGACCCAGCTAGAGGGCTATACGCCGTCATTCAAGGCTCCGTTAAAGTGAGTTCCATCTCTACCGATGGGCGTGAATGTGTATTCCGCTATCTTTCCCCCGGGAACTGGTTTGGCGAAATTGCCATGTTAGATAAATCCGCCCGTACTCACGATGCAAAAGCGATTAGCCCAACAATTTTGTTGACGATTTCACCAAAAGACTTAGCTACAATCTTAGAGAAATACCCTGTTTTTTATCAATCATTGAATATCTTACTGTGTAAGGTCATTCGCAACGCTTTTACCATTATCAATGACAGCGCTTTATTGTCAGTTTCTGCTCGGTTAGCTAAACGGCTGCTTAGCTTAGCCGAAGGGTACGGAGAACCCCATGAGAAAGGCATCCAACTTAGCCTATACCTAACACAAGATGACCTAGCAACGATCATTAATACCACTCGACAAACCATCAATAAGCGCTTGGTTGCTTGGGAAAAATTAGGTTGGATCGATGCAAAATACGGGAAAATTATCTTAGTGAATCTTCCCGCATTAAAGCAAATCTCTGAAGATGATGAGGAATAACTAATCGTTATGATCGACGGTTGGGCTATCCGCAAAAAAGTAACGATCCATGGTAAATTCGAAGTCATCACTAGTGGCATTAAACAACATTTTTTTAGTGTTTTCCAAGTGTTGCCACATTGCTTGCCTTGCCCCCTTTGCATCACGGCGTGCAAGTGCCTGTAAAATTTGGTCATGTTCATCACACCAACTTTCAATCGACCTATTATCAATGTGCTCATGAAGTTTTAACCAGTATGGGTTACGCAAGCGCTGGCTCCACATCTGCTCAACAATAATTACCATGGCGCTGTTATGAGTCGATGCTGCAATTTGCATATGGAATGCTAAATCCCACGTTGAATCACGAAAGCGGTCTTCTTTCCGTGCATTTTTTTGTATATCAACCAGTTTTAAAATATCTTCTTTAGTTGCTTGAGTCGCGGCAAACTCTGCAATATGGCTTTCAATCAATTGCCTTGCTTGTAGTAATTCAAATGGGCCACAACGACTAAACTCGAGCCCGCTGTCCGTATTAACCGAGTTGTTAGACCGATTACTAATAACATGTATACCTGAGCCTTTGCGAACATCCACATAACCTTCGACTTCTAACATAATAATGGCTTCACGGATCACCGTACGGCTGACATTCATTTCGTCTGCAAGTAAGCGTTCTGCGGGGAGTTTTGTCCCTATTGGGTACGCATCATTTTCAATTCTATCTTTAACTAAAGCGGCAACTTGCTGATATAAGCGTGGTTCACTCTCTTGTGAGCTCATCATTTTCTCCTTTCGCAATACAACCCTGTGTAACCAGCATCTAAACGCTCTAAGTATAACGAAATTTACCATGTCTGGGTGAAATAGAAAATGTTAAGAAAAGAAATTACAGTTAAATTGGTATAACACCTTTAAAAGATATAAACCAAATAGTATAATGCCTGAAATTTAGTCAATAAAATGATTGATCACACCTTGATATGATTGGTTGATCCCATTACATCCGATTTCCAGCCCAGGGAACTAAACATGATAAAAGATATAATTAAAATACATGCCAATGACAATGTCGCTGTTACGCTAACTGATAGGCAAGTAGGAGAAACTATCACTATTGATAACCACTCCGTCACCCTAAAACAGGATGTCGCCCGCGGTCATAAAATCGCATTAGTGCCGATTGAAAAAGATCACAATATCTTAAAATACGGTTCCCCAATTGGTCATGCAACCACTGCAATTAGTGCTGGTGAGCATGTGCATACTCATAATATTGCAACAAATTTAAGTGCATTAAATGACTATGAATATGACCCAGAATGTAACCTAATTGCGGCAACTCTCCCTGACCCTGAAGTACAAATTTATCGCCGCAATAACGGTGACATTGCTGTCCGTAATGAAATTTGGGTGATCCCAACGGTTGGATGCGTCAATGCCCTTGCAAGAAAAATGATCGAACGCTTCAATAAACAGCACAATGAAGCGACTGATATTGACGGGGTCTATCTTTACAACCATACCTTAGGCTGCTCTCAATTAGGCGATGACCACTTAACCACCCGTACTATTTTGCAAGATATGGTAAAACACCCTAATGCAGGGGGCGTTCTGGTGATTGGGTTGGGATGTGAAAATAACCAAGTGGCTGAGTTTAAAGCAACATTAGGTGATTTCGATACTGATCGCGTTAAATTTATGGTATGTCAACAATTGGAAGATGAAATTGAAGCGGGCGTTGAACACCTTAATGAAATTTATCAATTAGTTAGACAAGATAAACGTGTGTCAGGCAAGCTTAGTGAAGTGAAATTTGGCCTTGAGTGTGGTGGCTCTGATGGGTTATCAGGGATCACCGCCAACCCACTATTAGGCTGTTTTTCTGATTTCCTTGTCAGCCATAATGGAACGACTGTTTTAACCGAAGTGCCAGAAATGTTTGGTGCTGAGCAGATTTTAATGAACCATTGTCATGACCAACAAACCTTCGAAAAAACAGTAAATATGATCAATGACTTCAAACAATATTTTATTGCTCATGATCAACCTATCTATGAGAACCCCTCTCCGGGTAATAAAGCAGGCGGTATCTCTACGCTAGAAGAAAAATCCCTTGGTTGTACTCAAAAAGCGGGAACCAGCCAAGTAATGGATGTATTAAAATACGGCGAGCGCCTAACAAAACCGGGCTTTAACTTATTAAGTGCTCCAGGTAACGATGCGATTGCAACCAGTGCATTAGGTGCCGCAGGCTGCCATATAGTGCTATTTACTACGGGTCGTGGAACTCCTTATGGTGGGTTTGTACCAACATTAAAAATTGCCACTAATAATGAACTGGCCGCCAAAAAACCCCATTGGATTGATTTTAATGCAGGTGCCTTATTAACCGGTAAATCCATGGATCAGTTATTGGCTGACTTTATTCAACATGTGGTTAAGGTCGTAAATGGAGAGCAAACCAAAAATGAAGTGAATGACTTCCGCGAATTAGCCATTTTTAAAATGGGCGTCACACTTTAGAATAAACTGCCCCTATTGTTTTCGCTATTAGGAAACAATAAGGGCGCTTCTAACCTATTCTATTATCTTAATTTCATTTCCTTATAGATAATAATTAATTACCGCCTACTTTCTATTTTAGGATATGGGTATATAAACATTATGTTTAAACTTTAATGAACAGTTTTATGATGGTATCTCTTTAAGGGGTATTATTTTAATAACAGTAATAGCCACACTGAATTTCTTTGTGGTTATTTGTATAATAACTCCTTCCTTGACTATAATAAAAATCAAGAAATAGTATTTGTTATTTTTAATCAATTTATTATGTCAATTACACTACATTTAATTCTTTACTTTTGCCCATAATAGGCATTTTTACCATGCTTACGTAAATAATGTTTATCTAACAGTTCTTGCTGCATTGCCCCTACAGCAGGCTGTAATTGACGAGTAAATAAATTCATATAAGCGATTTCTTCTAAGACAACCGCATTATGCACCGCATTATCAGGGTTTGTCCCCCATGCAAATGGGCCGTGACTGTTAACTAATACTGCGGGAACATCTTTGGCTGTGATACCTTTTTCTTTAAATGTTTCAATGATGACATTACCCGTTTCCCTTTCGTAATCCCCAGCAATTTCATTTTCTGTCATTAAACGCGTGCACGGAATTTCACCATAGAAATAATCTGCATGTGTGGTGCCTAATGCACTTAATGGCTGCCCCGCTTGTGCCCAAATAGTGGCATGACGCGAATGAGTATGCACGATACCGCCAATTTCAGGGAATGCCTTGTAAAGTGCCAGATGGGTATCTGTATCAGAAGATGGTCGAAAATTACCTTCAACAACTTTTCCCGTTTCCAGTGAGACAACCACCATATCTTCTGCTTTCATGGTTTCATAATCCACACCGGATGGCTTAATTACCATTAACCCTGCTTGGCGATCAATGCCACTGACATTTCCCCAAGTAAAGGTCACTAGGTTATGTTTTGGTAATGCGAGGTTTGCTTCAAAGACTTGTTGCTTCAATTGTTCTAACATAATAATCCCCTAGCTATAAAATTTGCTTTAATATCAACAACAAAAATTTATTCTCTGGGTATATTTTGTGTGTTGATAACCTGTCTCTACCTATTAAGGTAAACAGATTTTGCTGATTTAAAAAGCGGTCACATTTACAAACTCGCAACAAACCACAGTCAATCGGTCATAACCGGTCACAATCGGTCACATTAAGTCAATATTTAGGCGTGGAAATATGCCCGAGTTAGCCCATTTTTTTTTGTTTCTTATGAGTAACACAGAAAGATACTGCAAATAATGCGCCGTACATCACAACTAAAATGTAACGATTACATATTGCTTTCAAATATAGCTATACAAGATCACTTTAAACGGCTTTGTTTTTTTCAAGAATGGAATACTTGAATCTAATCACGACAAAAAAAAAGCAACACAGGCAGAATAAATATCGTGGAAAAAATAGGAGTTAAACATGTTACAAGCCGAACGCCATAAATTAATTTGTTCTCATGTTTCACAAAATGGTTCGGCGTTAGTGCGTGAATTAGCTCAGTTATGTCTTGTTTCCCAAGAAACAATCCGGCGTGATTTAACAGTACTAGAGCGAGAAAACCGAATTATTCGTAGCTTCGGCGGTGCCGTTGCCATTGACCAAGAAGAAATGCCAATGGTCAATGTAATACCTTCTTCGGTCAAACTCAGTCAAATGGTCGATGGTGCAGAATCCTTTCGCAAAAGAACCGAAGAACACCCTGATGCGAAAATGAAAATTTCTAAGGCTGCACTGAAGTTTATCCAACCCGGCGACTGTATTATGCTAGATAACAGCAGTACTTGCTGGTTTTTAGCACGACAAATACCTGATATCGATATTACTGTTGTCACTAATTCGGTCAAAATTATCCAAGCACTGGCTTGCCGTGATCGTGTACGAGTGATTGGGATTGGTGGTGAATACTCAGAACGTCATGATGATTTTCATGGCCCTATTGCAGAAAGTATTATTCGTAGCTTTCAGATAAAAACCTTATTTTTATCATGCCAAGGTTTTAATATTGAAAATGGTATTCGTGATGGTAGCGAAATAAATTCAAAGCTGAAAAATATTATGTTGCAAGTTTCAGAGAATAAAGTTTTACTCGCCGACAACAGTAAACTCGGAAAATATGCTTTTAGCCAAGTTTGTACCTTTGAGGATATTAACGTACTCATTACTAACAAGCTTAATGATACTAATTTTCAAAAACAATTCCCGAATTTAAATATTATCGAGTGTGATAAGTAATTTATTAAAATATAAAAAGTCCGTAACCGTGATGTAAGTAAAATAATAATCATTCATTTATTTTCTGTATTAAAAAGTGCAGGGATATTATGTACCCATAATTCCTTAGCGCTTAATTATAGGCATACCTAAATGAGATAATAACATTGACCCTATGTTGATGAGAGATCTCGATTTAGTATCCATCTACACTAAGGAATACAACTATGAACATGAAAAAATTAGTTTTACCTTGTTTAATGAGCGTTGCACTGTTTTCCAATGTCGCAATGGCCGAATCACAAAAAGCACAAAAGCCATTCACGATGGGCGTAGTCGTTAAAGTCGGTGGTATTCCTTGGTTTAACGTTATGGAACAAGGGATCACCGAAGAAGGTAAAAAACTGGGCGTTAACGCATTCCAAGTTGGCCCTACAACGGCTGATCCAGCAGAACAAGTTCGTGCCATCGAAGATTTAATCGCCAAAAAAGTGGATGTCATTGGTGTCGTTCCTAACGATGCAAAAGTACTTGAGCCTGTATTAAAACGCGCTCAAGAAGCTGGTATTAAAGTCATTACTCACGAATCTCCAAATCAAACCAACGCAGACTGGGACTTTGAATTACTTGATACCCAAAGCATGGGAGCTAACCATATGAAAGATATGGCAGCTTGTATGGGTGAAGAAGGTAAATACGCCATGTTCGTCGGCAGTTTAACGGTCCCTCTTGTTAATGAGTGGGCGGATGCTGCCATTGCTTATCAAAAAGCCAATTACCCAAAAATGCAAATGGTAGATGACCGTTTTGGTGTTGCAGAATCCGTTGATGATTCAATGCGTACCGCTAATGACCTGTTATCTAAGCACAAAGACTTAAAAGGCATTATGTCATTTGGCTCGCAAGGCCCTATCGGTGCAGGTCGTGCTATTGATAAGCGCCGCAAAAATGATACCACCTGTGTATTCGGCACCTTTACCCCAGGCCAAGGCATTAAGTTACTAGAAAAAGGCGCTATTGATGGTGGCTACATTTCTAATCCTAAAGTTGCAGGACAAGTCTTCGTTCAAGTTGCGACTGCAATGATGAACGGTGAAGAAATTAAAGATGGCGTTTCAATCGGTGATATGGGTGAAATTAAAGTCAGTGGCAATACCATTTTAAGTGATAACCCTGTCAATCTGAATATCGAAAACACCAAAAAATTGGTTGAAGTCGGCCTGTAATTCTTCACTAGCAAAATAACATTTAAAACAAAAATACAATATTAATTAGCATTTTGAATTTACTGTTTTGTATAGCGCGAGTTGTAGCCAACAACGCAACAGCTTGCGCTATGACAAACAAGCCAACACCAATTTATTTGCAGTAGGAATTATACCTATGACAACCACCTCAAAAGCTGACAAATCCGACCCACTCATCACCTTACGAGACCTTTCCAAAAGCTTTGGGGGTCATCGTGCATTACGCAATATTGATTTGACGCTAAACAAAGGTGAGGTGCACTGTTTAGCAGGCACCAATGGGTGTGGAAAAAGTACCCTGATCAAAACTATCAGCGGTGTGTACGCTCCTGATAATGGCAGTAAAATCGAGATTGATGGCAAAAGTTACCACCGGTTAACACCCGATAAAGCTCGTGAATTAGGCGTACAGGTTATCTATCAAGACTTATCGCTATTCCCTAACTTAACGGTGGCTGAAAATATCGCTTTTGAGCTGAACCTCAAAGGGTATTTTGGTTGGTTCCAAAAAAAGAAATTGCGCGAAAAAGCGTTAGAAATACTCAATGAACTCGCTTTTTCCATTAACCCAGATACGCCAGTTCAATTTTTACCCATTGCTCAGCGCCAACAAGTCGCTATCTGCCGTGCCTTAGTCGCGGATGCTCGCCTAGTAATTATGGATGAGCCAACGGCGTCCCTCACTCGAACCGAAGTAAATCAATTACTATCGACAGTGAACTACTTAAAAAACAAAGGGATCACCGTCGTTTTTGTCAGTCATCGACTTGAAGAAGTCAAGGAAATATCTGACCGCATTACGGTGATCCGTGATGGGCAAAAAATTGGCACATGGCCTGCTGAAGGCTTAACCACCCGCAAAATTACCGAACTCATGACCGGTTTAGACATCGTTCATGAACGCAAACCCCCAAACAATGCGGAAGATAGACGTACGGTTCTAGAAGTTAAAAACTTCAGCCGCTCAGGCCAATATCAAGATATTTCGTTGAGTTTAAAACGCGGTGAGGTATTAGGTTTATGTGGTTTGCTCGGTTCCGGCCGTACTGAACTAGCGCTCTCTTTATTTGGTATTACTCACCCCGATAATGGTGAGTTACGTATTGAAGGTAAACCCGTTAAGCTGAAGAACAATACCGAAGCGATTAAACACGGTATTGGCTATGTATCCGAAGACCGCCTAACGTTAGGTGCGATATTACAGCAATCTATCGCCGATAATATGGTCATTTCCATTCTTGATCGTTTAAAAACCCCATTGCATTTGATTGATGAAAAACAATGTCAAGACATTGTCCAAGAGTGGATTGCTGACTTAGATATTAAAGTAACTGACCCCAATAACCCCCTTTCCACGCTATCTGGCGGTAACCAACAAAAAGTGGTTCTTGCTAAATGGATTTTAACTCGCCCAAAAGTATTGATTTTAGACTCCCCAACTGTGGGTGTCGATATTGGTGCAAAAGACAGTATTTATAAATTAATTCACCGTTTATCTGGTGTGGGTATTTCAATTCTTCTAATTACCGATGAAGCCTCCGAAGCTTATTATAACTGCGACAGAATTTTACATATGAAACAAGGAACTATCGTCAAAGAAATCATGACAGATTCCATCAATGAGCAACAGTTGGAGGAAATCATCAATGGCTAATTGGCAAAAACTTCGACCACAATCAGTTGAAGGTTGGTTAATTTGGGTCATTATCATTATGGTGGTTTTCTTTACTGCTATGAGCCCACAATTTCTGACTATTCAAAACTTACTCGACCTAAGTGAAAGCTATGCAGTGACAGGTGTCTTTGCTTTAGGGTTATTTGTCGTCTTAGTCACTGGTGGGATAGATATTTCTTTTGCGGCCGTAGCTTCCGTCGTTCAATACGTCATAGCAACATGGTTATTACAAGGAATTATTGCTAGCCCAGCCCTGAGTATCACATTGGCGATTGTCATTGGTATCGCTTTTGGTTTAATCAATGCAATATTAATTTACTCCCTCAATGTGGTTTCCATCATTATCACCATCAGCATGCAATCATTGTTATTTGGCATGCTGATGTGGTTAACAAATGGCCATAGTATTTATGATTTACCCGATTGGTGGGTAGACCCTGTGACTATCTTGCCGTTCGAAGTCGATGGGGAATACTACCAAGTTGGCCTACCTCTTTTAGTGATGCTTGGTATTGCCTTCCTGACTTGGATTTTAATGAATAAAACCCATATTGGCCGCCAGTTATATGCGGTTGGGGGCAGCCAAGAGTCTGCGACTCGTATTGGTATTCGAGTTTCCGTCATTTATTTGTTCGCTTATGGCTATCTAGGTGCTATGGCAGCCATTGGTGGCATGTTGCAAACTTACCGAATGAGTGAAGTGGTACCCAGTGCCCTCGTAGGAGGAGAACTCGATGTACTTGCTGCGGCGGTGTTAGGAGGGGCAAGTTTGTCGGGGGGACGCGGTACGGTGATCGGTACGCTCATGGGGGTTTTCCTGATCGGTATCTTAAAGAATGGCCTCAACTTGATTGGCGTCTCTAACTATTTCGTCAATATCGTCATCGGCATGGTTATCCTCATTGCGATTTGTATTACTCACTACAAAAAACGCAAAGAGACGGACGTAGGTTTTGTTTAACAGGAATATCACCATGAAAAAACACGCTTTTTTTAAAATTGATGGCTCTGTTATCGGACTGCTTTCAATCTTCTTATTGGCGATAGCTGCATTCAGCATCGCTATGCCGGGGCATTTTTTTACGCAAAATACTTTTTTAAGTATTACCTTCCAATTACCTGAGCTAGGTTTACTCACTTTTGCCATGTTTGTCCCTATGTTAAGCGGTGGTTTAAACCTTGCGATTATCAGCACCGCTAACTTAACGGGCTTATTTATGGCGTGGGTCTTTATTAATTACCTACCCGTGGAGGCAGGAACTGGTACGCAATTAATGTGGTTATTATTGGCATTAGTCGGTGCAACGGTCATCGCGGTAATTATTGGCACACTCACAGGGCTAATGATTTCCCATATCGGTGCCCACCCAATTCTAGTCACACTTGGTACGATGACCATTATCAGTGGTATTGGGGTTTACCTTACTAAAGGTGCCGCACTCAGCGGTATGCCACCGATTGTACGTGCTATTGGTGCTGACACTGTATTTGGTGTCCCTATTGCTATGATTATCTTTATTGTCACCGCTATATTGTTAGCCCTATTTTTAGGTTGTACACGCTTAGGGAAAAACATTTACATGAGTGGCAGTAATATCAATGCCACATGGTTCAGCGGTATTCGTACAGACCGCGTAATGATCGCCATCTATACCATTTCTAGCCTTCTGTGCGTACTTGCAGGCCTCATTATGATGGCACGCTTTAACTCTGCACGTATGGGCTATGGTGACTCTTATTTATTACTCACCATCCTTGCCATTGTATTAGGTGGGACTAACCCATTTGGCGGAGTTGGGAAAGTTAGCCGTGTATTCTGCGCTTTATTAGTTTTACAAGTCATCGCAACGGGTTTAAGCCTACTGGGAGTCAGCCTGCACTTTAACCTTGCGGTTTGGGGGATCACCCTAATTTTGGCACTGGCGTTCAAATTCTTCAAAGAAAGATGGAGTGCTAAACGAGCCATGACCCGCAACCAGCGCCTTAATAAAACATCACCACAAAGTTAAATTTTTCAGGGAGAACACCATGCGCAAGCATCCAATTGGAATTTATGAAAAAGCATTACCTAAAGATAGCAGTTGGTTAGAGAAATTAGCGTTAGCTAAAGCCGCTGGATTTGATTTTGTTGAAATGTCAGTGGATGAAACCGACGAACGCCTTGCACGCTTGGACTGGAACCAAGCTGAGCGCCTAGACATTGTCAAAGCCATCCAGCAAACTGGCGTGCGTATTCCAACAATGTGTTTATCTGGTCACCGCCGTTTCCCTTTCGGTAGCCACGATGAAGCAACTCGCATGATGGCTTATTCCTTGATGGAAAAAGCCATCAAATTAGCGCAAGACCTTGGGATCCGGACTATCCAACTTGCAGGTTACGATGTCTATTATGAAGAGCAAGATGCACAGACCATTGCCCATTTTGAAAAAGGGATGCAATGGGTCAGTGAAGTTGCCGCAGCGGCTCAGGTAATGTGTGCCGTAGAGATCATGGATACGCCATTTATGAATTCCATCACTAAGTGGCAAGCCCTATCTGACAAAATTCGCTCTCCATGGTTTTCTGTTTACCCTGACGTGGGTAACTTGACCGCATGGGGGAATAATGTCGAACAGGAATTCACACAAGGTATTGAGCACGTCACGGCTATTCACTTGAAAGATACCTACGCAGTAACAGAAACCTGCCAAGGCCAATTCCGTGATGTCCCTTTTGGGGAAGGTTGTGTCGATTTTGTGAATTTATTCAAACTATTAAAGCGTTTAAATTATCGCGGTACCTTTTTGATTGAAATGTGGACAGAAAAAGCAGAAGAACCATTGATTGAAATCATTAAGGCTCGCCATTGGATAGAAGATAAAATGCAACAAGCTGGTTGGTACAACGCTTAAAGGAGCCCACAATGAATGCATTTTTTATGGGTGTCGACCTTGGTGGTACTGTTATTAAAGCGGGAGTCTACACACCTGAAGGCCAAGAAATTGTTGTTGCAGAGCACCCTTTCCCCACTGAGAGCCCTGAAGCAGGGTTTAGTGAACGAAATATGGATGTGCTATGGGAAGCAGCCTGTAGCGTGATCCGCGAAGCGATTAAAAATAGCCGCTTGAATGCTTCACAAATTTCGGGCGTTAGCTTTTCTTCGCACGGTAAGGGCCTCTATTTACTCGATAAACACAGCAAACCCGTTAGAAATGGGATTGTATCTTCGGATTCCCGCGCTCAGGCCATTGTTGATGAATGGCATAAAAATGGCACGGCAGACAAAGCCTATCCGCTGAGTTTACAGCAGCTCTGGGCTTCTCACCCTGTCGCATTACTACGCTGGTTAAAAGAAAACGAACCCGATAACTACCGGAGTACAGGTCATGTTTTAATGGTACATGACTATATTCGCTATCGCCTTACTGACCAAATTGCCTGTGAAGAAACTAATATTTCAGGTAGCCAGTTATTTAACCAAACTAAATCAAGTTACGACCCTAGCTTATGCAAACTATTTGGTATTGACGAGGTCAATGACAAATTAGCACCAGTGATCAATTCAGCCCAACTAGCGGGGACTGTAACGCATAAAGCAGCAGCAGAATGTGGCCTGACAGAAGGGACGCCTGTCTTTGGTGGTTTCTTCGATGTTGTCGGTGCAGCCTTGGCTTCGGGCGTCAATCAAAAAGATAAACTGAGTGCAGTTGCTGGGACATGGACAATCTCCACCCGTGTTTTTGATGAAATTATCCCATCAGATTACCCGTATGTTTGGAGCAAATACTGTATTCCAGGTACTTATTTTGTCCATGAAGGAAGCCCAACGTCAGCCAGTAACCTCGCGTGGTTTACGCGCCATTTCTTCAATCAACGCTTACAGGACTATGAGGTACTTAACCATTGCGTAGCCGAAGGGGCAACAAGGCAAAATGATATCCTATTTTTCCCTTGGCTATATGGCTCTAATTACCATAGTAACCTGCATGGCGGCCTATTAGGTTTAAGTTCTCACCATACAGATGCAGATATTGTTTACGCGATTTACCAAGGTATTGTGTTCTCTCACTTGCTGCATCAAGACCGCATTGTTGGGCTCGATAATACCACTGAGTCCATTCGCTTTACGGGTGGCCCAACCCACTCCCCATTGTGGATGCAAATGTTCTGTGATGCGAGTAATTTACCGTTAGATGTCGTCAACATACAACAGTCTGGCTGCCAAGCGGCAGCGCTGTGTGCTGCCGTTGGAACAGGTTATTATTCCGGCTTCGATGTCGCCATTTCAGCCAGTACAGCGAAAATGACAACTTACCAACCCAATGCCGTTGGGCATCAGCAATTACGCGATAAATTTGCTCGTTTTAAATCCGTGGCGGATGCTCTGAGCCGCTAATTAAGGTTTTATATCGATAAAAAGGCAGTGCTGACATTAGGCCCTGTCTTTTTTGTTTAGTTAATCCGCAATAATTTTTGTATTAACGGTTACAGGGGAAAGTACTGTGTCCTGCGGTAAGCTATCGTATTTTACAAATTCATCTCGTGGAAAAACAAATACATCAATATCTTTTTCTGGTGTGATGGTATCCGCTACAATGCTTTTATCTGGGGATGTCAGGTTAGTTTCAACCCCTAACCAAGACGCGAAGTAATCAAATAAATTCCATTCACTCAAGGTCTCATCACGGAACTCACGTTGAGTATCATCAGAGTTCATAACCACTAATGGAATTTGATACGCTCCTTTGACTAATTGGCCATGGCGCAAATACAAGTTCCCTTCTTTAATGAATCCGTTATATTCCGCCTCTAGAGCAGCCACGTGTTGCTTATTCGCTTTCACCAAACCTTGCCCATGGTCGGCAAAATAAAGAATGGAGAAAGGATGTTCGCCATTTTTATTATTTTCTTGCAAGGTTTTATAAATATCGCCAATAAAATCATCGCTCAGTTTGATGGCAGAAACATAACAATTCACCAAACTTCCCCAGCCTGTATCGAATTGTTCTGGATTAATGTTGTAGTTATTTTTAACTAGCTCGCAAGCTCCTTTTGGCCAGCCGTCATGGTGAGGTCCCCACATATGGACAAAAATGACTTTTTCTTTATCTGAAGGGTTATTTAATGCAGCTTTAAATGCAGGTAACATTTTAAAATCATTGGTCAGCTTATTTACGCTATCATCAACGACAAATTTTTCTTGAACAAATAGGTTATCAAACCCTGTTTTATTGTCTCTTACAGGTAAAAAATAGTCAGCTTTTAAGAAATAGTTAGTAAACCCTATCTCATCATCCCCAAAACTACCGTTGTTACCAATATAATAAGTTTCATAGCCCGCTTTATTGGCTAAATCGACAATCGAATTATTATTGTAGTAAGGCTTTTCATGATGCTCTGTAATGGTATTTAAATCATTCTTCGCTAAAGCGCGGGTTAATGTGGGCACCGTATTGGACGCTGCACTGATAAAGTTGTTAAAGAAACGTCCATTCACGGAAGATAAAAATGGCGTATTTTCCAATGGGTAGCCATACGTATTCATGTAATTTTTATTGGTACTTTCGCCAATAATCACCACTTTGATTTTATATTTAGGGTCATTTTTTTTGGTGATCTGAATATCGCTAGCCGTTTCCACCCCAAAACATAAGTCCGCATTGGTTTTTGCGCCTTGTATTAATTCTGGAGTACAGGCTTTCTTATACACACCTGTGTTTTCACTGTTATTCGCTTGAGCCAACGAAACGCTGGCTAACAAAAGTGCACTATAAAGTGCAGTCATTTTAATTACTTTCATGTTCAGAACCTCATCTTCATAACTTATTATTTTTTGAGTTGCTGTGGTGTAGTCAGGGCAGAGCTTGTGAAATCAGTTAATAATTGAACTGAAATTTCACTCAAATATTAATATATTGAAATAATATTTCATTGAAAGACTATAAATAAGAAATTGGGATACAGATAACAATAATAAAACACGAGAATTCACACAGTTATCTCATACTTCCCTATAATTTCTTATCCGTGAAAAATAAATGTATTTAAAAACAAAGTGTTATATCAATATATTTTCATCAGATACAGCTTAAAAAACGTTACATCCTTTACATAATGAACTGTGATAGGGATCAGTTATTAAGCATTCATCGGAGTTTGATTAGTGATGTGGCTCTTATTTTTATCTTTCATTGCTAGAAAACAAAATGGAACCGGTTCCATAATGATTTATTCTCAGAAAGACTAAAACCATTACCTAAAATAAGGCAGAGGAAAATCATGAGCAAAGATATTATTGTTGTCACTGCTGCCTATAGCACACAGGCAGTAAAACAGCTGGGTGGGCAGCAAGCTTTGCTGAATATTATTCAAGGGGCTAGCGCTGATGGCGTAGAGATCCGCCAAGAGCTTTTGCTGCCTAATGATAGGCTAGCTGACATTAGCAATCAGCTGAAATCAAGGCAATTAACCGCTGTCTATTCCGTTCCTGATACCCTATTTCAGCAACGTGAACCTATCATAATCAGCAAATTACAAGGTTATTTCGACGAAGCCAAACAACTTAATGCACGTTTCTTAAAACTGTCACTCGGTGAACCACCTGAAAATTATGACTTGTCTGAAGTCATTAACGTTATCAATCGATATACAACACAACTCGTGATTGAGAATGACCAGACGGAAGCAGGTGGTCATATTGCCCCATTAGAGCGCTTTTTTAGGGGTGTTGCAGCACAAAACATCCCCATTAAGATGGCTTTCGATATGGCCAACTGGTACTGGCAACACGAAGATCCTCTCAAAGCCGCCCACATATTTACTAAGCAAGTGGCCTATATTCACGTCAAGGCCTGTCAGTTACGTACTGATAAGCATGTGGCGGTCGCCCTTGATGACAGTGATGGTTCATGGGAAGAAGTGCTACAGATTTTGCCTAATAATGTACCACGTGGCATTGAGTTTCCACTAGAAGGTCACGATTTACGTGCCATTACTGAACACTATGTTTCGCTATTAAAAGGGGTTTAATATCATGAAAAATCAATTAGATGTGGTGACCCTTGGTGAAGCTATGATGATGTTTGTGGCAACACAAACAGGGACATTGCACGAGGTAGAAAGTTTTATTCGTCGTGCGGCAGGAGCAGAGCTAAACGTAGCCATCGGCCTCGCTCGTCTTGGTTTAAAAAGTGGTTGGATTAGCCGTCTTGGTAATGACTCCTTCGGTCGCTTTATTCAATCGACTTTACATAAAGAATTGGTGGATACTCAATGTGTTACTATTGATGCAAATTACCCAACTGGTTTTCAGTTAAAATCTAAAGCTCAAAATGGAACCGATCCCATCGTGGAATATTTCCGTAAGGGGTCAGCAGCAAGTCATTTAGACCTAACTGATTTTAATGAAGACTATTTTCTATCTGCTCGCCATTTACATTTAAGCGGAGTCGCTGCTGCGCTTTCTACCACCAGCTATCAACTGTCACTATACGCAGCAAAGTGGATGCGAAATGCAGGGAAAAGCCTATCATTTGATCCAAATTTACGCCCTTCACTCTGGCAAAATGAACAACAGATGGTCACCCAGCTAAACCAATTAGCATTCCAAGCAAACTGGGTATTACCCGGTTTAAAAGAAGGCAAGATTTTAACTGGTTTCGATAAACCTGAAGCCATTGCTGACTTTTATCTCGCCCATGGTGTCGATGCTGTGATCATTAAAACAGGTGAACAAGGGGCTTACTATAAAACAGCAACTAATCAACAAGGGGTTGTCGATGCAGTAGTTGTCAAAAATGTGGTTGATACCGTCGGCGCAGGTGATGGCTTCGCGGTCGGGGTGATCAGCGCATTATTAGAAGGGCAATCCCTCCCTCAAGCCATTAAACGAGGTAATTTTATTGGTGCTAGGGCTATCCAAGTCATTGGTGATAGCGAAGGCTTGCCTACTAAGGTGCAATTACAGCAAGAAATGGCTTTATTATCCTCACCTACCGTCAACGCGGCATGCTAAGAAGGAATATATTATGACAATCAATACTCCGGCAATGTCACGTTGGTGGCGCATTATGCCAATCGTGTTTATCACATACAGCCTTGCTTACTTAGATAGAGCCAACTATAGCTTTGCCGCTGCCGCAGGGATCAACGCAGATTTAGGTATTTCCAAAGGGATGTCATCCCTGTTGGGCTCGTTGTTTTTCTTAGGGTACTTTTTCTTCCAAATCCCTGGGGCTATCTATGCCGAAAAACGTAGCGTTCGCAAACTGGTTTTTGCCTGTATTTTCTTATGGGGAATATTCGCTAGCTTGACGGGAATGGTAAGCAATATTCCCATGTTAGTGATTATTCGTTTCAGCTTAGGAGTAGTTGAAGCCGCAGTCATGCCCGCAATGCTGATCTACATCAGTAACTGGTTCACTCAACCAGAGCGTTCACGTGCGAATACTTTCTTAATTTTAGGTAACCCGGTGACCGTCCTATGGATGTCTGTACTATCAGGCTACCTAATTCAAGCATTTGGTTGGCGCGAAATGTTTATCATTGAAGGCGTTCCCGCTGTGTTATGGGCTTTCTTCTGGTGGAAAACTGCACGTGATAAACCTAACCAAGTAAACTGGTTAAGCCAACAAGAAAAAGATACCCTTGATAAAATTCTTAGTGACGAACAGAAAAATATCAAACCTATACGTAATTATCGTGAAGCGTTTAAATCACGTAATGTAGTTTTACTGTGTGCACAGTATTTCTGCTGGAGTATCGGGGTATATGGCTTTGTGCTGTGGTTACCGTCAATTATTCGTGGTGCATCAAATCTCGGTATGGTTGAGACAGGTTGGCTTTCTGCAGTCCCTTACCTTGCTGCGACATTAGCGATGGTGTTGGTATCTTGGGCATCGGATAAAATGCATAATCGTAAACTGTTTGTTTGGCCAATGCTTCTGTTAGGTGCTATTTGTTTCCTTGGTTCATACCTGTTAGGTAGTACAAATTTCTGGTTATCCTATATGTTATTGGTGATAGCCGGCGCCGCGATGTATGCACCTTATGGGCCATTCTTCGCCATCATCCCTGAGATGCTCCCCAAAAACGTTGCGGGAGGTGCAATGGCATTAATCAACAGTATGGGTGCACTAGGTTCGTTCTTTGGGTCATGGTTTGTAGGCTATTTAAATGGTGTAACAGGTAGCCCGAGTGCATCCTATATGTTTATGGGGCTCGCATTGTTAGCTTCTGTTTTCTTTACCTTAATTGTCAAACCTAATCAAGAACAAGACGGCACTACTGCCCTCGCTAAACACGCATAATGGGGAACATAATGAAAAAAAATATTATTTTGTATAAAACGATCCCTGCGGATCAACTTGGGCGCTTACAACAGCAATTCAACGTCACTCAATTTGATAGCATTACAGCAGACAATATCGCCAGTTTTAGGCAAGCCCTTGCAACGGCCAACGGTATTATCGGAGCCAGCTACCCCATCACTGCGAGCGACCTTGCTCTCGCCCCTTATTTAACGGTAGCTTCCACCATTTCTGTGGGTATCGATCAATTTGATCTGGAGGCAATGAACGCAAGAAAAATTGCATTGATGCACACTCCGAATGTCTTAACCGAAACTACCGCAGATACCATTTTTACCTTAGTGCTATGCAGCGCTCGTCGCATTATTGAAATGGCTGAAATGGTTAAAAATGGCCAGTGGACGAAAAGTATTGGCGAAAATGTGTACGGTAGCAATGTGAGTGGTAAAACGATTGGTATTTTAGGTATGGGCCGAATTGGTTATGCCGTAGCAACACGAGCCTATGCTGGTTTTGGGATGTCTGTTCTCTATTACAGCAACCATTCGCATTCTAAAGCGGAAAACCTGCTCAAGGCTCGTCGCTGTGATTTAGATACCATACTTGCTGAGTCTGACTTTGTTTGTGTCGTGCTGCCCTTAGTGCCATCAACAGAAAAACTAATTGGCAAAAATGAACTCGAAAAAATGAAACCCAGTGCATTTTTGATTAATGGGTCCAGAGGAAAAATTATCGATGAGGCAGCGTTGATTGATGCACTAGAAAACCACGTGATCCGCGGTGCAGGTTTAGATGTCTTTGAAGTAGAGCCTTTACCCGTAGACTCTAAGTTACTTAAATTACCGAATGTGGTCGCCTTGCCGCATATCGGCTCTGCCACCCATGAGACTCGCTATGCTATGGTGGAATGCGCCGTCGATAATTTAATTGCAGGTCTTAATGGCGATTTTAGCCAAAACTGCGCTAATTTAAATGCCATACAGCCCTAATAGCTTTCTACAGTGTAGTTGAATTTCGAATAATCAACTCACCATGAAACAAATGCTGAGTTGGTTCTTTTTCTGGGTTTTCGAGTTTTTCAAGTAAACATGTAACTGCTTTATGCCCCATTTCGGCAGTGGGTTGTGAAACCGACGTCACCCCCTGCCCAGCAAATGCAGCCCATTCAAGGTTATCAAAACTTAAAAAACCGATATCTGCCCCCCAGCGCAACCCTTGCTGATTCATCGCATAAGCTAACTGTAAAGTTAAAACCCCATTAGCTGCCACAATGGCTTTACGCATTCCTCGGTGAGAAATACAAAACTCAGCAACAATCGATGCTAATTTTTCAGGGTTTGGTAACGTGACTTCATGGAACTCACTCTTGATTTGCGGGTTATCCTGTGACAGCGCTTGAAAGGTTTGTAAGCGTTCTTGGCGAGCGCTGTTATACACGATGGGTTCAGTGACAAAGCAAATCGCTTCAAAGCCTTGCTCAAGTAAATGATTGAAAGCCATTTGAGCCGAAGCAGGATTGTCTAACCCCACCATATCGCAGGGAAAGTTATCAATTTTTCTATCTAATAAAACAAAAGGCAACGTGGTTTGTTTAAGAACATCAATGAATTGTTCATTAACACCCGCTGAATTAATGATTAGCCCATCGACACGGTAACCTTTAAGTAACTGAATAAATTGGCATTCACGCTCAATGCTATTATCCGCATTACAGACAACTGTCATAAAGCCTTGCTTGATGGACTCAGCTTCAACCCCTTTCAATACTTCCACAGAAAACGGGTTGCCGATATCCGCAATAATCAAACCAATTAACCCCGTGCGACCATGTTTTAAGCTCCGCGCCATTTGATTAGGCCGATAATTTAATTCACGAATCGCCGTTTCAATACGTTGACGAAGGTTATCGGAAAGCAAATGAAATTCACCATTCAAATAACGTGAGATGCTGGTTTTCCCTGCCTGAGCTTTGGCAGCCACATCTTTGATCGTTGCAACTTTTGGTGTTTTCGGAACCATAACCCAGTGTTTACCCATCTCGAAGAAATAATTGTTGCTGTTATCTTACCGGAAAAAAGGCTATTTTACTTGCAATATTCAGCTAACCTGCTGTTTTAACCACTGAATAAAAATATCCGCTTTTGGGTGCCGCTTATCATTAAGCATCGCAAAGTAATACCGCTGTTGGCAGGTTAATGGCGCATCGCCAAAAGGCATCACGAGCTCACGGCTTTTAATCCGCTTTTCCACCAGCTGCTTGCGCCCCATTGCTACACCTGCGTGGTTCATTGCGGCTACAATAGCTAAGTCTGAACGGTCAAAACACAGGTTTCGGCGGTGGGGAAACAAGGGTAGCTGATAGTATTCGCTCCATGCTTTCCACTCATCATAGTCGGAATTGCTGCTCCATGCTTGCCGGTCATGCAGTAACGTACAGTTTTTTAGTTGATGAATATTATTCAGCAAATCATATTGCTGGGCATATTTCGGACTACACACTGGAACCATCGACTCTGACATCAGGTCTTCACAATAGAGATTAGACCTTGTCATATCATCATAATAAATTGCCACATCAATACCATAGCCGCGAAAATTAACATCATCGTTCCCTGTTAATAAATTTAATTGAATCGATGGGTATTGATTAGCAAAATCTGCAATTTTCGGGATCAGCCAGCACTGGGCAATCGATGGGCGTGAGTAAACCGTTAATTCCCCAGAAATTTCTTGGTTTTTGATATCAATAATTTCTTGGTTAATATCATCCAGATTTTTACGTAACGCCCAATAAATACGCTCACCATCGGAAGTTAACTCAATACGCCGATGAAAACGCTCAAATAATTTAAAACCCAGTTCCCCCTCTAAGGTATTAATACGATGACTTACCGCACTGGGTGTGAGGGAAAGCTCCTGCGCCGCTAGGGCAAAAGAGCTATGTCGCGCCGCAGCTTCAAAGGTATGTAGGCGGGATAATTGATAGCTCGATAACCGCTTATTCCATTGAATAAAACCGGATTGTTCAAATTGATTCAAATTCGATGACACCAACCTCTTCCCCCCTTATTTGAGAAATGACCCAGCTCGTCGCTATCAACAATATAGCGCCTTTAAGGTGAATTTATATGATGCAAATCCTAATATTGGTATTTTATATGACCCATATCACGCACTTGAGTTAATTGAATTCATCTAAAGCTTAGGTTTCATCGTTTGTCACCCTTGCATATTTATTATCCAATAGAAGTACAACAACAAAATGATTAGGGGTAGGATATGGACTCTACAATGTGGATGCTCGGTACTCTGGTTATTAGTATCTTGCTGATCATAGTCTCAATTATTAAATTTAAGTTTCACCCTTTTTTAGCCCTGTTACTCGCCAGCTTTTTTGTCGGTATTGCAATGAAAATGAACCCGTTAGAGATGGTGAATGCTATCGAAAATGGGATTGGCGGTACACTCGGTTTTTTAGCCGCTATTATTGGACTAGGCACCATACTAGGGAAAATGATGGAGATTTCAGGTGCAGCAGAGCGCATCGGGATCACCCTACAGAAAAGCCGTTGGTTAACTCCAGACGTCACCATGGTACTAATTGGTTTAATCTGTGGTATCACTCTATTTGTTGAGGTGGGGGTTGTTTTGTTGATCCCACTGGCATTTTCCATCGCCAAAAAAACCAATACCTCTTTATTAAAACTGGCTATCCCGCTATGTACTGCGCTGATGGCCGTACACTGTATCGTTCCGCCACACCCTGCTGCACTATTTGTCACTAATGAACTTGGGGCAGATATTGGCACTGTGATTGTTGCGGGCTTAGCCGTTGGTTTAGTCGCCTCACTGGTCGGCGGGCCATTATTCCTAAAGTTCTTAGGTGAGCGCTTACCTTTTAAAACGGTACCAGAAGCCTTTTCTGACTTAGAAGTCCGTGAAGAAAAAGATTTACCCTCGCTAGGTGCCACTTTATTTACCGTTTTACTGCCAATTATTCTCATGTTGATCAAAACCGCAGCAGATTTGAACATGAGCAAAGACAATCAATTATTTACCCTTTTACAGTTTATTGGTAACCCAATCACTGCCATGTTTATTGCCGCATTTGTCGCTTATTACGTACTGGGCATTCGCCGTAATATGGGCATGAGCGTGCTACTCAGTAAAACGGAGGAAAGCTTTAGTTCCATCGCCAATATTTTATTAATCATTGGTGCGGGAGGGGCGTTTAATGGCATCTTAAAAGGAAGTGGGTTAAGCGATTCCCTTGCGCTGGTTCTTTCAGGCATTGATATGCACCCAATCCTATTGGCTTGGTTAGTGGCTATCATTCTACATGCTGCGGTAGGCTCTGCGACCGTTGCCATGATGGGCGCCACTGCAATTGTTGCCCCATTAATGCCAATGTACCCGCATATCAGCCCTGAGATCATGACATTAGCCATCGGCTCAGGCGCAATTGGCTGTACCATCGTGACGGACTCCTTGTTCTGGCTGGTCAAACAATATTGTAATGCCACCTTGGCTGAAACATTTCGTTTTTACAGTGTCGCCACACTTATCGCATCCCTCGTTGCGCTGGCAGGCACCTTTGCACTTTCATTTGTGATTTAAAAGAGAGTAATTATGACTCAGATAAATATTGATAAGTTAATTGCTGACACCCCTTTAGTTCAGGACTTAATCGATTTAAAGCAAGTTACTTGGTTTAACCCAAACTCAACCACCACACAAGCGGGTTTACCCTATGTGGGGTTGACCCTCGAGGATGTGCAAGACGCCGAGGCACGTTTAACACGTTTCGCCCCATATTTAATGAAAGCGTTTCCTGAAACGCAAACCACACAAGGGATCATAGAATCCGACGTGGTTGCTATTCCCAATATGCAAAGTGCTCTTGAAACACGTTATAAAACGCCAATTACTGGGGAAATGTTACTCAAAAAAGATAGCCACCTACCTATTTCGGGCTCAATAAAAGCGCGAGGCGGTATCTATGAAGTTTTGACCCATGCGGAAAAACTCGCTTTAGAAGCCGGTTTATTATCAATTGATGATAATTATGAAATTCTATCCTCAGATAAGTTTCGACAATTCTTTAGCCAATATAGTATCGCCGTTGGCTCAACCGGCAATTTAGGCATGTCTATTGGCATTATGAGTGCAAAATTAGGCTTTAGTGTCAGTGTACATATGTCGGCGGATGCACGTCAGTGGAAAAAAGATAAGTTACGTTCTCACGGCGTAAATGTTGTTGAATATCAACAGGATTATAGCATTGCGGTCGAACAAGGCCGCAAAGAAGCTGAAAAAGACCCGCGCTGCTTCTTTATTGATGACGAAAACTCAACCACACTATTTTTAGGCTATGCGGTTGCAGGTTTACGTTTGAAAAAACAATTTGTAGAGCAAGGCATTATTGTTGATAACCAACACCCGCTGTTTGTTTATCTGCCTTGTGGTGTCGGCGGAGGCCCGGGTGGCGTTGCCTTTGGCTTGAAGTTAGCCTTTGGTGATGCGGTACATTGCTTATTTGCCGAACCCACACATTCACCTTGCATGTTGCTTGGCGTGCATACAGGGCTCCATGATGCCATTTCAGTACAAGAAATCGGCATTGATAACATCACGGCCGCTGATGGCCTTGCAGTGGGCCGCGCGTCAGGGTTTGTGGGGCGTGCAATGGAACGTTTAATTGATGGTTATTACACGATTGATGATACCGAGATGTATAACCTATTAAGCTTACTTAATCAAACGGAGTCGATTAAGCTCGAGCCTTCCGCACTAGCAGGTATGACCGGCAGTGTTCATGTCACCCAAAACACAGACTATTTACAGTCTAAGTCACTGACACCAGAAGTCATGGCCAATGCCACCCACCTTGTCTGGGCGACCGGTGGCGGTATGGTACCGCAAGATGAGATGGATAAATATTTATCGCAAGCCAAACTAAGCTAGTAATACATAGGATTAAAGCCATCTTCTTTTTTTATCAGAAGATGGCTTTAAAATTACTGCCCCGGTAATGGCACTAAATCACTTTCAATATAACGTCGTACCAATGTTGCTAACGCAACCAGTGAATCAATATGCGTTCTTTCCCAACCATGGGAGCTATCTAAGGCAAAACATGCTAATGCAGCCCGAATATCCCACCCAGCATCAATAGCTGCCGCACTATCAGAACGGTAATGTTTAAATGTATCGCGCACATGAGGGATGTTATATTGCTGGCATAATTGCAGTAAGTGGCGCGTAATCGCTAAATCAAATGGCCCCGTTCTATCACGAAATGCCAATGTTAATGCGTCATCACGTGTTGTTTGATCAGGCGCTGAAACAGAATTATCAATCGCTAATAATTCCTGAACTTGCTCACCAAAGCCATGAGTCCCTCCAATCCCGACCTCTTCAGAAATCGTGAACATCAATTGGCAAGAAACAGCCGGTAGCACACCATCGTCCACTAGCGATTTTAATGCCGCTAACATCACCGCACAGCCTGCTTTGTCATCTAAATGACGAGAAACAATAAACCCATTGTCAATAAATTCAGGTTGGGCATCAACTGCCACCATATCCCCCACATTCAGACCATGAGATTGTAGATCTTCCGCACTATAACATGGGGCATCAAGGCGAATTTCTAAGTTATCCCAATCAGCCACTTGAGTATCCACTTCGGTATTAAAGCGGTGACCTGATGCTTTTAACGGTAGAATGGTGCCGCGATACTGGTGATTATCACCATACACGGTGACTCGAGCGCCTTCAGCAAAGCGCGCAGCCCAAGTGCCCGTATTACGTAACGCTAACCGCCCGTTAGGTTTGAGCTGAGTAACCATTGCCCCTAAGGTATCCAAATGGGCTGCAAGTGCCCGTTTGGGTTCATCATTACCGAATGTAATATATAACACTCCACGGCGCGTATACTGCGGTGTAAAACCCAACTCAGTCAACCATTGGTGCGTTTGTGCGACCGCTTTCTCAGTCATACCCACCGGGCTAGGTGTACATAAAAGTGTCTTTAATACTGAGGTTAGATATGCTTTATCTATCATTATGTTACCTATCTTCACTTAAAAAACGTTCTTGCAGTGTGGCTTGTAGAGCCAACATTGCCTGCTCGGCATAATTCATGTGCTCTTCCATCACCGCCTGTACCTTAGCGGCATCTTTACGGCGTAATGCCTCTATTAATTGATACTGATATTCAATGCCTTGGCATCTATCTACTGGTTCGGGTTTCAGGTAAATGTCTTTACAAACCGCTAAATCTTTAAGTAAACGCTGTAAAAAATGGCAGATAAACACTAAGAGAACATTATCAGAGTAACTGGCAACGACGGCATGGAAATCCAACTCTGCCATTCGCTGTTGCCAGCGTTCCTCTTCATTAGCAGGCTCATGGTCGTAAATCGCAATGGTGTCATACAGTTTTTGAATTCCCGCATTATCGATATTATCAATGGCACTCACTGCAACAACTGGCTCTAATAATTTACGCAATGTATAGATATCTTTAATGGAAATATCTCGCGTGAATAAATAGTTTGATAACAAGCTCATCGCACGGGATTCGGTCATTGAATCAATAAACGCCCCCCCGCCTGGGCCCGTTTTGGTTTTAATTAACCCCTGCACTTCCAATGATTTTAAGGCTTCTCTTACCGTGCTTTTACTCGCGCTATAACGCTCAATTAGCTCTTTTTCTTGGGGTAAGCGGTCACCCGGTATCAGGTTATCCGCCATAATCGTTTCTTTTATCGCATTAACAATTTCATCAGTACGTTTAATGCGAACTGGCTCGATAGCCGCTGTCTTATCCGTGCTCATATTAGGACCCCAACTGATTTTAAATATATTTCTAAGCTTCAACGCGAATACGCGGCGCACTCGCCAGTAAGTTACGAGTGTAGTCGTGTTCTGGTGCCGCAAATAAGTCACAAGTATCACGACATTCTAGCAAATCCCCTAAATAGAGTACGGCCACCCTATCTGCTATAGACTCTACCACCGCCAGATCATGGCTAATAAATAAGTAAGACAGTGAAAACTGTTGCTTTAGTTCTTCGAGTAACAACAAAACTTGGGCTTGTACTGACACATCCAATGCGCTCACAGGCTCATCAAGAACTAAGATTCGCGCATCTGCGGCAAGCGCTCGCGCAATCGCTAAGCGCTGAGCTTGCCCCCCTGAAAACTCGTGAGGGTAACAGGCTAATGCATCCATTGGCATATGGACAGCCTCAAGCAATTCAGCCAACCGCCCGTGTCTTTGTGTTTGATTCATATGCTTTAAATATTTTAAAGGCACCGACAATGTTTCACCGATGGTTTTGCGTGGATTTAAAGAAGCAACAGGGTCTTGGAATACATATTGAATAGCTTGACCGAAAGCACGAGCCCCCTGTTTTTGCCACTGAGCACGAGTTTGCCCGAGTACCGTAATGTCGCCTGAGGTTTCTTTCTCTAACCCAACTAGAATACGGGCTAAAGTGCTTTTCCCTGAGCCGCTTTCCCCTACGACGGCTAACGTTTCCCCTTCGTACAATGACAATGAAATATTTTTCAGCGCCTGAACTTCTCTCCCTCGGGGATGAAATAAGCTGCGAGGGTGACCAAAGGTTTTCACCAGTTGATTAACGTCAATAACCTTGTTCATTAGGCCTCCTGTGCGGAATTATTTCCATAAAGCTGCTCAACCTGAGTCAAAAACGCTCTGCCCTCTCCCAATTTTGGAACACTGGCTATCAGCCGCTGTGTATAAGGGTGCTGAGGTTGCTGTAACACGTCTTGTGTATTACCGGTTTCTACGATAACGCCCTGCTGCATAACGGCCACTCGGTCACAAATTTGGTTAATCACCGCAAAATCATGAGTAATAAATAACAATGCTACCCCTCGTTCACGACGTAGTTGATCGAGCAATTCTAAAATTCGCGCTTGTACGGTGACATCTAGTGCGGTTGTCGGTTCATCGGCAATAATCAAAACAGGGTCATTCGCTAATGCCATCGCAATACCAACTCGTTGGCGTTGCCCACCGGATAACTCATGAGGATAAGCATCAAAACGCTCCGCTGCATCCGGTATACCGACGCTATCAAGTAGTTCAATCGCTTTCATTTTGGCATCATAACTCGATAACGCTTGGTGAGCCGTGATCGCTTCACGAAGCTGTACACCCACGGTAAATTGGGGGTGTAACGTAGTCAGAGGATCTTGGAAAATATATGACACCTTAGCACCACGGCGTCTTTGCATAACGGATAAAGGTAAAGACAACATTTCTTCATGCTCAACATAGATGCCACCTGCGGTGATCACCGCGGGCGGCGAAGCCAAAAGCCCCATAACAGATAATGCAGTTACACTTTTCCCTGAACCACTTTCACCAATTAACCCCAAACATTCCCCCGCACCAACATTAAAGCTAATACCTTTAACGGTAGGCCGTAATTGCCCCCCCTGACGAAAGGCGACAGAAAGGTCTTTAACTTCCAATATCGCCTGTTTTCCCTCGGTTTTGGCAGAAATATTTATACGGTCTGTTTGTGTCATCGGTTGTGAACGATGTAAGGCACCTGATTTTAGGCGAGGGTCAAGGATGTCACGTACCCCATCCCCCAGTAAGTTAAAGCTAATCACAATCAGGAAAATCATAATTCCAGGAACCAGAGCAACATGTGGTGCAACAAACATCTGAGCACGCCCTTGACCTAGCATCGACCCTAAATCAGCATTCGGCGGCTGGGTTCCTAATCCTAAAAATGACAAGCCAGCGGTTTCTAAAATCATCCACCCGATGGTCGTCGACATTGTGACAACAATGATTGGCAATACATTCGGTAAAACCTCAGTCAGTAAGACCTGTAAATGGTTTTTACCTGATAACCTTGCGGCCTGAATAAAGTCTCTATCTCGCAGCCCAACCGTTAACCCACGGATATTTCTCGCAAAAAAAGGAATATTCACTAATGCGATAGCATATAGCGCATTTAATAAACCGGGGCCAAGTACAGCTACAATCGCTAACGCTAATAGGATATATGGAAATGCCATCAACATATCAATACAGCGCATCAATAAGGTATCAGTTCGGTGGCCCACATAGCCGGCGATTAAACCAATTAGGGTTCCAAGTATTGCAGCGATTAACGTCGCTGAAATACCCACCATCAGCGAAACACGAGTTCCCCACAATAATCGAGACAAGATATCCCGCCCTAAATGGTCAGTGCCTAATATATGCCCCGGTGAAAAAGCTGGGAGCAAGCGGTTCACTAAGTCCGTTTCATCTGGATTAGCCAAAGGCAACCAAGGCGCAAGCAAGGCAAGTAGCATAATAACGGTTAAAATAAACAGCCCTAGTGTCGCAAGGCGATTAGCGAGCAATAAAGAACCTATTGATTGACGATGACGATGTTGAATAACTGGGGCGGTATTATGACTCATGATTTCAACCTCGGATCTAACATTGCTTGCACCACATCAGCCAGCAAATTGATAAACACATAGGACGCAGCAGCAATTAACACGCCCCCTTGCACTAAAAATAAATCACGGGTAGCTACCGCTTTGACCAACATTGCCCCTAAGCCCGGCCATTGAAAAACCGTTTCAATATAAACCGCACCACCAAACACAAACCCTGCCTGAATACCAATAACAGGGATCACCGATACCAATGCCATACGAAATGCATGGCGGAAAATGACTTTGCGTTCACTCAACCCTTTTGCGCGTGCAGTACGAATAAAATCAAGGCGTAGAACCTCTAACATTGCTGTTCGCGTCAAACGCGCTATCACGCCTGTCGCAACTAGCGAAAGGGTTATTGCGGGTAAAACAAGGTGATGCAATAAGTCGCGAAAGCCGCCACCCTGCCAAATATCATACATTCCTGATGCGGGGAACCATTGTAGCTGTACCGAAAAAAGCATGATCATCAACAACCCAATCCAAAAGGATGGCATTGAAATACCGAGTAAAACCGCCAATGTGATCGTCCTATCACTCCAACTAAATTGACGGATCGCAGAAATAATCCCAGCTAATAGCCCCAGCACTGAGCTGAGCAATAACGCACTTCCCCCCAAAATTAGGGTGGCAGAAAAACGCTCAAGGACCTCATCAACCACAGGACGATTCAGCACAAAAGAACGCCCTAAGTCCCCTGAAATCAAATTATTCATCCAAATAAAATACTGCTGATATAACGGTTTATCTAAACCAAGCTCAGTTTTCACTCGAGCCACGTTCTCTGGTGTTGCCCAAGGCCCAAGCAATGCTTGAGCTGGCTCCCCAGGGATCATTGCCATGATAAAAAAGACAATTAATGTTAGACCAATCAGTATGGGTATCGTCGCTAACAGGCGTTTAAAGCAGTATAACCACATAGTTTTTCCCCATAAAATCTATTAACCAACTGAAAATATTCACGTTAATTAATCTTTGCGAACATCTTTAAGTAATAAATTAAAATTCGGCTGCAATTTAAAATGTTTAACATGCTCATTCGCGACTGCATTTTGCTTCCAATTAGCAACAAACAGCCAAGGTGCATCTCGGTGAACAATTTTTTGTACTTGTTTATACAGTTGAGCGCGTTCTTCAAGGTCATTCGTGACTCGCGCTTTATCTAACAACCTATCGAGTTGTTGATTACTGTAATAACCGGAATTAAAGCCGCCTTTATCGGGCCAAGATGCAGAATGTAAGGTTAGGAACGGCAAGGTATCAGGGTCATTCGTCATCCATGCCATTTCAGCCATGTGGGCTTGCTGTAAGCCTGAATTAACTTTAGATAAATAGGTATTCCACTCAAAGGTTTGAATTTCAACAGATAACCCAACAGCTTTGAGGTCTGCTTGGATTGCGGTTGCCATCGGGATAGGGTCTAACATACCTGAGCCCCCTTCCGTAACATAAAAAACAATTTTTTGCCCTTGTGTTCCCGCTTCTGCAATTAATTGCCGCGCTTTTTCAGGGTCATAAGGGTAAGCCTCTGTTTCTTGGTCAAACGCCCAGTCAAAAGCAGATGGAATAGGCCCTTCAGCCACACCAGCTGAGTCTTGGAGAATATACTTAACGATATTTTGCTTATTAACCGCATAATTTACCGCTTGCCTTACACGCACATCATCAAAAGGAGGTTGTGATGCATTTAGCATCACGTACCACACATGTGGCCCTACGGCTTCATAAACCTTAAAACGCTCATCCTTGATAAATAAAGGGACGTTATCCGCGGGCACTTCAACCATCGCGTCAATCCCACCTGATAGCATTTCTGCTACCCGTGTATTGGCGTCAGTTATTGGTCGGAAAACCACATTTTTTAAGTGTGGTTTTCCATCCCAATACTGCTCATTTGCCGAGACCACAACGCGCTGGTTTGCCGTCCATTCGTCAAATTTAAACGGCCCTGTCCCGCTTGGATGACGACTAAAGTCCTTGTCATATTGCTTGACGGCTGCCGGTGACACAATCAGCCCTGCGGGGGTAGCTAAATTTGATAAGAACGGTGCAAATGGCTCTTTTAAGGTAAATACCACCGTTAAATTATCTGGGGTGGTAATTTTATCTATCGCAGAGAAAAAAAATGATAAAGGAAATGGACCAGTATGATAGTAAGGATGTTGGCTATCTAGCATGCGGTCAAACGTAAATTTAACTGCCTGCGCATCAAACGCACTACCATCATGGAACTTGATGTTTTCACGTAAATGAAATGTGTAAGTCAAACCGTCATCGCTGACTGACCATGACTTTGCCAATGCAGGTTCAAGTGTCAATGTACCATCGGCATTGCGAACTAACCCTTCGTATATATTCACGAGTATCCGAGAATCATTGGCCGCAGTCGCCACTTGCGGGTCGAGTGATTGCGGCTCCGCAACCTGCCCAAGCAATAGTACATCACTATGGTTTGCCGCCAATGTCGGTGTAGAAATAAAGCAGAAAAACCAAAAACTGGCTATCCACCTGCATAAACGCATCCTCATACGGCCCTCCCCGAGCGTTGACATTGCTATGTGATTTTTAAATGTGATTTGTGTCAATTTTGTTAATTATTTTATCTTTTATCCTATTTATGATGATAAATTATGTTTCACGCAACAATTTATAATGATAAATTTGATCGATGTCTAATTTATGAGGTGTGAAATGACATTTTCAATTGTGGCTCACTGTCCGCAAACAGGGAAAATTGGCGCAGCAACAGCAACAGGCGGGCCCGCTGTCGGTGCCCTTGTTTTGCATGGTGCAAGCCAAGTGGGAGCTATCGCAACCCAAGCCATGACCAACCCGATAGCAGGTTTAAAAGGTATTGAACATTTACGGCTTAGTGACCACGCCAAACAGAGCTTAGATTTCCTTCTGATGGAAGATACCAACAGTGAATTACGGCAACTGATCATTATTGATAAATATGGGGAAAGTGCAGACTGGACAGGAAGTAAATGCTTACCTTGGTGTGGTAGTTTGTCTGAAAAAAACTTCGCTACAGCAGGGAATATGCTAACCGGTGAGCAGGTTCTTCAAGCAATACACCAAAGTTATCAGCAAAACTCACATCTTGAGCTTGCAGACAGGCTATTACTCGCCATGCAAGCAGGGGCGAATGAAGGTGGTGATTACCGTGGGATACGCTCTGCTGCATTAAAAATATGGAATAACCGGCAATATGCAGATATTGATATTCGCTGTGACTGGTCAGAAACCCCGTTAACTGAGCTTTATTTGGTCCTTCAACAGGTTCGTTCCGAGGATTATGCTAATTTCTTTGCTCAAATCCCAACTGGGAATGAATATAAAACTGAAAATTAACATCACGATGGTGTATATTAACTAATAATGTAAATATTCTTAATAATATACACCCAGTAATTAAATGTATATTTAATATTCTAATTACATCTGCATCGTAATATAAATCCCCCAACGACATCAAAATTATCGCCAATTATTATTTAGTACAATTATATGTTTATTTTTATCAACCAGTTAAAATAAATTATTGTCTACATTTAGAATTATATTTTATTAACTAGCCTATCTGACTTATACGACAAGGTAATGTCTAATCTATAAAATAATTTTATCTTATTAAAATGAAATATTATTCTCCATTTAGAAAAACCAACAATAAATTAAATTAGACTCACCACGCCCATCATAAAATAAAATCATAAATATCAATTAATTAACTAAAACTTAAAAACAAAACAGTCCCACAAAGCTATATATTGATTGAAAGGTAACCATAAAGACTAATTAATAATCAACTGAACAAAAAATAGCTCATTCTTTTTAACTAAGCCTTTTTTTACATCATATTTGATTATTAGGACTTAAATGATATTTAGCATTTTCATCTACGATTAATAATTAACCTCTCGCTGATAATTAATTACTAATTATTCAACTTAAGCAAAATACCAATATTTACACCTGTACACTTTTAATGACATTTACATTTTTAAAATAAGAATTGATGTATAGATAAAATAGAGCTACTCGCGACAAACCCTTTACAGCACTGACTATATCAATTTACTTCACTTTTCATTTAATCGACAATTATTAACAAATGCTAACCCTACTTAACAATTTCAAAATATATGATAAGATCATTATCTCAATTTGAAATTATTTACTATATAAAAAACAAGATTGTTATTGAGGTTATAGATGAAAATCTCGAGAAGAAAGCTATTATTAGGGGTTGGTGCTGCTGGGGTTCTAGCAGGGGGTGCTGCGGTTGTTCCTATGATCAATCGTGAAGGTCGTTTCGAATCGACTAAATCACGAGTACCTGCGGTTGCAGGTACCGAAGGCAAACTACCGGAATCTGCTGATGCAGTTATTATCGGTGCTGGTCTTCAAGGGATCATGACGGCAATAAACCTTGCGGAAAAAGGTCTTAATGTTGTTATCTGTGAAAAAGGTGTTGTCGGTGGTGAGCAATCAGGCCGCGCATACAGCCAAATTATCAGTTACAAAACCTCTCCAGCAATTTTCCCTTTACACCACTATGGGAAAATTCAATGGCTCGGTATGAACGAAAAAATTGGTGCTGATACCAGCTACCGTGTTCAAGGCCGTGTTGAAGTTCCTTCAAGCGAAGAAGATTTAGAAATTTCAAGAGCATGGATTAAATCTGCTTCTGAAAACCCAGGTTTTGATACGCCATTACGTACCCGAATGATCGAAGGTACTGAGTTAGCTAATCGTCTAGTCGACGCTCAAACACCATGGAAAATTGGTGGGTTTGAAGAAGACTCAGGTAGTCTAGACCCTGAGGTTGTCACCCCAACCATGGCTAACTACGCTAAATCAATTGGTATTCGCATCTATACCAACTGCGCAGTACGCGGTATTGAAACCGCAGGCGGCAAAATTTCTGATGTTGTCACTGAAAAAGGCGCAATCAAAACCTCTCGTGTAGTTCTAACTGGTGGTATTTGGTCTCGTCTATTTATGGGCAACTTAGGTATCGACGTTCCAACGCTGAACGTTTACCTGTCACAACAACGCATTACCGGCGTTCCGGGCGCACCGAAAGGCAACGTCCACTTACCTAATGGTATTCACTTCCGTGAACAAGCTGATGGCACCTATGCCGTTGCACCACGTATCTTTACCAGCTCTATCGTTAAAGACAGCTTCCTGTTAGGTCCTAAATTTATGCACCTGTTGCAAGGTGGTGAATTACCATTAGAATTCTCTATCGGTAAAGACTTATTTAACTCGTTCATGATGGCAACGTCTTGGAATTTAGATGAGAAAACACCATTTGAAGAATTCCGTACCGCGACCAATACACCAAACAATGATCACTTAGATGGCGTCCTAGAAAGACTGAGAAAAGAATTCCCAGTATTTAAAGAATCTAAAGTGGTTGAACGTTGGGGTGGTACGGTGGCACCAACGGATGATGAAATTCCAATTATTTCAACAATCGAACAGTACCCAGGTCTGGTCATCAACACCGCAACAGGTTGGGGTATGACTGAAAGCCCAGCATCTGGTCGATTAACGGCAGAACTATTAATGGGCGAAACACCATTTATCGACCCAACGCCGTATAAACTTTCTCGTTTTAATTAATAACCGAGAATACGCTTTTTTTTACTGGGATCTGCGAGTCAATGGAATTAAGCTAAACTTAAATTTAGTTTTAAATAACACTAACAGATCCTTTTTACTTTGATAATGTTAAGGAGTTTACATGCGCTATAAAACTTTATTGCTTTCTCTACCGTTAATTTTAGGTGTAGCGAGTGCAAATGCAGCTGAAGATGTTAAACGCGTTCCAGTGAAAGGATTTCCTATCTCTGAATCAGTAGAAATCAGCGCGGGCAATAGCCTTATTTTCCTAAGCGGAAAAGTCCCTTCAAAAATCTCTGCAGATGCTAAAGAAGGCGTTTTAGAGTCTTATGGTAATACCGAAGCACAGACAATCAACGTGCTAAAACAAATTCAAGCAAACCTAGCTGACATGGGTTTGACAATGAATGATGTTGTTAAAATGCAAGTATTCTTAGTTGGTGGTGAAGAAACTCAAGGCACTATGGACTTCGCTGGTTTCATGGCGGGTTATAACAAGTTCTATGAGTCTGAGAAAATTACTAATCTGCCAGCTCGTTCTACTTTCCAAGTCGCTAAGCTAGCAAACCCAGCTTGGAGAGTTGAAATTGAAGTTACCGCAGTTCGTCCAGCTGCAAAAAAATAAGTTATTCTAACGAGTAACAACACGATAATGGGGCATAACTTATTTATGCCTCGTTATATTTTCTTGTTCCTTCCCCTTTCCTTTCATCATACTTTTTCACTATCTTTCACAGATTGTCATCGTAATTTCCGCTATTTTAGGGTTTTGACAAACCATGTTATGCTTCACTGATTGATAGAAAAATAAAAAATATAAAAAGTTACTTATAAAGGCGCAATATGATCAGAGAGTCTCTTAAGATCCACGGGAAAAAGCAATTTGAAATAAAACAAAAAGTTTTATTTCCACGCAAATCTAAAGAGATCCGCTACCAAGTTGAAACATTTTTCTTTCTGCCTTCTTCATTGCAAGTTAACCCTGACTTATACACACCGTCAAACCTTCAACGTAGCCTCAAAAATTATATTCGCCTCAGCCCTCCTGCGATTAAACTGTCTGCCTCACCAGATGAAAACGGGGAGCTAAACGATTTAAAGCGCTGGTTAGAACAATGTGACCCGCTGGATCCCCCATCGCTAGATGAGTATGAAAATAAACTAAAACGCTATGCGCTCACCATCAAGAAAACCGTGCGTCTCAATATCAAAATGGTCAGCAAAAACCCGCAGCGACAAACTCCCGAATATCTAACCGAGCTAGTTGCTGATATTGGGAAATGCCTAAACGCTTACCGTGCCTTGTTACCGCTTGCAGCTCATATAGAAGAAGCCATTCACTCCAATGCATTTTCCTATTGCGATGAGTTTATGACTTATTACACCATCAATTACTTACGTGGTTTATTGGCTGATAAACAAATACCGATACGTGAAGAAATACACCATTTTTGGTATCAAGAAATGCGTTACTTGAAGAAGCACTACCCTGATTGCTTTCCCAGTGACGAAACAGATGCTGAATTGGTTACCTACCGACGCAACCTATTAAAAAAATATATTAATCGCTATCTCTACTTAGAAATCCGCCATAAGCGCGGTTTACCGCTACTGTTGCATTCTATTTATGGTATTGCTGCGGCTATTTCGATGATTTTTGCCACGCTAATTGCCTTTCTTTGGCAGGGCAAATACGGTGCATTAAGTGCAAACTTATTTTTGGCTATGGTCATCGGTTATATTTTTAAAGATAGGCTAAAAGAAATCGGTAGGGAGCAATTGTACCGGCTCTTCCAAAAATGGATACCTGACAGGCAATTACGTATTTATCGCGAAGGCGTTAAAGCCCCTGTTGGGGTATGTAAGGAATCCTTTCGGTTTATCAGCGAAAACATGCTATCGCCAGATATTCGTGAAATGCGCCAGCAATCTCACTGGGTGAATTTGGTCAATGTACAGCGTATGGAAGATATTCTATATTATCGAAAGGACGTATTACTCCATAACCGCCATTCTGTTTTTGAGAAAAACCAGTCTTCTATTGCTGATATCACCCGCTTTAATATTTCTGACTTTTTGAAATACATTGATATTAGCTATGAAGAATTAACCGTTAATGAAGATGAACCCGCTATTATTGGTGAAAAGGTTTACCATATTTATCTCTGCCGCCGCGTCACCATTAACAAGAAAACTTACAATGAGCTGGCGCGTTTGGTAGTAAATGCTGATGGGATTAAACGCTTGGAAGTATTACAGTCTTTGGATTTATTAGCGACTGATGAAGATATTGAAATCACACCACAGTAATTTTCACTGCGAATATTGTAACCAATTGAGATTGTAGCAAGGCGGATAGCGACGATATCTCGGGTCAGTATGTGACCCGAGTAGCTAAACCACTACCGCCTAAATGAGGACGAATATTTAGTAGTACAGCGCAATGAACTGATCATCAACTCGCTTTATATCCACTGGGGTATCAAAAATATCCTCAATAATATCTGATTTCATAATATCCTCAGGTTTACCATGATAAGACAGTTTTCCGTCTCTTAAGGCAACAATATAGTCAGAATATACCGAAGCGAAGTTAATATCGTGGATAACTAAAATAATAGTTTTCCCCAGCTCATCAGCCGCTTTGCGCAGCAACTTCATCATAATTACCGCATGTTTCATATCGAGGTTATTTAAAGGCTCATCAAGTAAAACATATTCAGTATCCTGACATAAAACCATTGCCACATAAGCCCGTTGGCGCTGGCCCCCCGATAACTCATCTAAATAACGATGGCGTAAATTCGATAAATTAAGAAAAGAGAGTGACTCATCAATTTTCTTTTTATCCTCAATATTTAAACGACCTTTAGTGTAAGGATAGCGCCCAAAGCCAACTAACTCTTCAACAGTTAACCGACTGGCAAATTGATTTTCTTGGCGCAGTACTGACAAACATTTAGCTAGCTGATCACTTGGCGTTGTCGATACGTCTAACTCATTGACTTTGACATAGCCACCATCGTCTGGCACCAATAAGCGCCCAATAATCGATAATAGTGTTGATTTACCCGCGCCATTAGGGCCGATAATTGAGGTAATGCCGCTATTTTTAATTGATGTTGTCACGTCATCTAAGACTTTAGTACCCTGATAACTTTTCGATATCTGACTAATTTCAATCATACTAAAACCTTCTTAACACCATATAAATAAAGAATATCCCACCGACAAACTCGATAACAACCGATAATGTCCCTGCCATATTAAGGCCATACTCTAGGATTAATTGCCCACCAATCAGCGCTATTACCCCAAGTAAAAACGAAACAGGAAGTAAATAACGATGTTGGCTGCTACCACTCACCAAGTAAGCTAAGTTTGCTACCATTAACCCTAAAAAGGTCAGGGGCCCAACCAGTGCGGTCGAAACTGCAACTAATATTGAGATTAGCAATAAAATAACCGTTACTTGCTGACGATAATTAATACCAAGGTTCACCGCATTAGCTTGCCCTAATGCAATAACATCAAAACAATAGCGCATCCGCCATAGTAAGATACCCACCACGACTGTAATCAGTAATGTGAATAAAATCAGCTCCGGCGTCCCTTTAGTAAAGGTTGCAAACATACGACTCTGTAAAATAGAGAATTCATTAGGGTCCATCAAACGTTGTAGCAAGGTAGCCACGCTACGGAATAAAGTCCCTAAGATAATACCCACCATTAAAACTAGGTTGATATTCATTTTAACAGACACGAATAACCAGCGATAAAGCAGGACGGAGAACAACACTAATAATGTTGACTCTAATAAAAACTTACCGATATTCAGTAGCCAAGAGGCAGGAAAGCTATCTGTATAAAAGATAAAAATGGTTTGTAATAAAACAAATAAGGCCTCTAACCCCATGATAGAGGGCGTAAGTATCTTATTGTTTGCAACGGTTTGGAACAGAACCGTCGAAACCCCTGCGGCAAAAGCAACCACAACCATGGTTAGAACAATATACCCACGGTGCGGTAAAATATAAGCAAGATTACTGCCGAGATTTACCGTCATATAAAGAATGATAGATAACAGCGACAATGCCAGTAATATCCATATTCTTTGCAATGGTGTTATCCCTTTTTTGGGTAATGCCATTGATGAGTTAACTTTTTGCATAACGTTGCTGCTTCAACAATAAATATAAGAAAATCACCGCACCCACAACACCTAAAATCACACTCGCGGGGATTTCAAATGGGTAGCGAATTAAGCGCCCAATAATGTCGCACAGTAGCACTAAGCCCCCACCCGCAATACAGATCCACGGGATAGTTTTGCGAATGTTATCCCCCATCACTAAGCTGACAAGATTTGGAATAATTAAACCAAGGAAAGGTAAAGCCCCAACGACGACGACAACCACACCACTAATTAATGCGATGATGGATAAGCCAATTGTCATTACTTTGCGATAATTTAACCCAACATTAATCGAAAACTCACGCCCCATACCTGCAACGGTAAAACTATCGGCAATCCAGCAAGCAATTAGCGTAAGAATTCCTACTAGCCACAGCAATTCATAACGACCTTGGATAATGCTAGAGAAGTCCCCGCTCATCCATGCGCCTAGTGATTGCAACAAATCAAAGTAATAAGCCGTAAAAATAGTTAATGCACTAATGACTGCACCAAGCATAATCCCGACAAGCGGCACAATTAATGCAGATTTTAAAATAATTCTGCGTAAAAGTACCATAAACAGCATCGTCCCCATCAACGCAAACCCACTAGCAACCACCATTTTGGTCATAATACTTGCAGCAGGAAATAACACCATCACGACCAACAGACCTAAGCTCGCTGACTGTGTTGTTCCGGCTAAAGAAGGCTCGACAAAACGGTTTTGTGTGAGTAACTGCATGATGAGGCCTGCAACACTCATTGCACTGCCCGCTAAAATTAAAGAGAGAGTTCGAGGAATTCGGCTAATAAAAAAGATGTCTTGCATCTCTGGGTCGGTGAAAAGCGAAACGGGTGACACGTCACCCGCTCCAATAAACAAGCTTAATACCGCTAAAACCAATAACGCGATAATTCCACAAAAAAGATAAAGCGTTTTCATGGGTTATTTTGCTTGGCTCTTCTCTAACGCGTTATTGATGTCATCCATTAACTTAGAATAAGTCTGAATTCCGCCTGAAATATACACCGCTGTTGGGTCAAGGTAAGTAATTTGGCCTTTTTGCCATGCTGCTGTTTTTCTCACTAAAGCGTTATCTAATACTTCAGCAGCAGGTTGGGCGTCTGTTTTACCAATCGCGCTATCACGGTCGATAACAAACAACCAATCAGGGTTTAGTTTCACCAGTAATTCCGCATTCACAATATTACCATGGCGGCCCGTATTTTCTGTAAACACATACGCAGGTTCAAAACCTAGCACATCAAAGATAAAACCAAAGCGTGAACCTGGACCATAAGCAGAAATTTTACCGCCGCTAACCAAGATCACCATCGCTTTACCCGCTGTTGGTGCTTTAGTTTTAATACCCTCTATCTTATTATTGAAATTAGCAATCAGTTCTTTGGCTTTATCTTCTTTACCAAATAACATACCAAGTTCATTAGTACGCTCAGTTAAGCTACCAATAAAGTTTTTGTTATCAATATCTAATGAAATAGTTGGCGCTACACCGCTGAGTTTGTCATACGCATCTCGTGCACGGCTACCGCCTAAGATTAGGTCAGGTTTCGCATTACTGAGTGTTTCATAGGCAGGTTCAAATAATGTTCCCCCATTAACAAACTCAGAACCGCTATATTTGGTTAGGAAATCTGGGAAATGAACATTGGTTTGTGGAACACCGGCAACTGGTGCCCCGAGTGCATCCATAATGTCCAATGTTTCCATGTTCATCACCATGACTTTTTGCGGATGACGAGGAATTTCAGTTTTGCCTTGGGCATGTTCAATTGTGATAGTTTGTTGTTCTGCAACCTGAGTTGTTTCTGTCTTTTCTTTAGCGTTATCGCAACCAACTAATACTAAAGCAGATAACAAGGCAATACCTGAAACTAATGATTTTGCAAACATCTGATTTTCTCCATCCGTCTATAAAAATACTGATGATAAAATTCGGTGATTTAAAGATGGGAAGTATATTACACACAATCAAGCGCAAATGATATTAGTTTGCATTTGCATTCACTAAAAAATTGTCAGAACGCACAAAAACATCAATTTGACTGTTTCAATATTTTTTGCACATAAAAGAAGAGAATAAGTCCACGAGGGTAAATATTACAGAGGAAGTTTAAGTTAATAACAGATTGATTTTTATGATTAAATAAAAATAAATAGGTTGAATTTTCGACTGTAGTTGCTTAACTATTTCGATTACAGCAGACCACATAAACCTCAACTTCAACCTATTTACTATTAACGAGCATTAAAATGCTCATTATTGTATATCATCTAATTGACCATTTTCAGTGAGCTGAGAACTGATATCTTCAAGAAACCAATCAATGGGTGTCCTCATTAAAAATGAAAGTTTAAACAAATGAAATAAATCAATCTTAATTTTACCTCTTTCATAGCGAGAGATCTGCTGCTGACTGACACCTAACAATTGAGCTAACTGAAAGCCTGTATAGCCTAACTCCCGACGTTTTTCTAAGATCCTCTGACCTACCATATAATGGATTTTTTCACTACCGTTTTCTGAATACATATTTTCACCATTTATTAAGGTACAGTTAAAATAAGGGCTGCGGCACCATCAAACCTACCGGCTTCAACTCTGCCATTGGTGCCTAATACTGCTTTAAGGTTGACAGTACTTACTCCACCAGCGGGAATATGAATTTTGTAACCATTCTCTCCTAGAGTATCATTTGAGCCCAGATATAAATCAGCATATAAACTACCATCTGGGCGTAACTTCACATGACCATTAGTTACGTTAATCCCTGTAGCAATAACTAAAACGTCCATGTCCAAATTGCATGTCACATCAATATTCACTTGTTTTGTTTGACCTGCAAGATCTGCTTCACTAATGGAACCAAAGTTGATATCTGGGATCGTATTGTTGATCTTACAAGCTCCAATCGGTGGAGGCGCAATACCACATAATGAGCCGGGAATTAACCCACCCTTATCTGTAACCCCTTTTTGATCTTGGTAAAACAGCCCCACACACTCTTGATTATTCTGTAACCTAACTCCGGTATGAACAGCCCACTGAGCTGCTGGAGCTATCGCCTTTGCCCAAACACCAGGTATATTCTGAACATCACGCATATACCGATACTTAGAAATTTCGGCCAACTCGACTGTTGCAGCCCCCGGTGTTCCAGCAGCTGTATGCTTATGGCTTATGGTGAGATAGCATGTCGGCCACCCATAACAAGGATTAAGCGTAGTTGGCAATTCAGGGTCCCAGCGAGCAATAACATACTTATAGTCTGCATCCCCATAACTTGGGCTATTACCGGGTCTTGATTCCGTGATATAGGAAAAAACAGAAGCTGATGCAGTAGATAAAAACATAACTGCACCAATTAATAGCGATAACAAAACTTTCATATTAGTCACAGCCTTATTATTCATAATCTAATTTAAACGTGGCCACTGCGCTATAAGGGCCTACTTTAATTGACTTATTTGTAATAGCATCTGGCTCACCTTTTAAATATGCATAGAACCGTAACTGATTAGAGCCATCTTGTAGGTTTATCTTCGAACCCTTTTGTTCGAGAGCTAACGGTGTCCTATCTGAGCTTTGTAGGCCAATGGCAAAACCAGAAGCGACACTGCTAGTCGATAAAGCCAAAAACCCTGGAAGCGCAAGATTAGGTGTCCCAGAGAAAGTCACTTCCACAGTTTTCCCGATGCTGATATCACAGTCAGCTAACTTAACCATAAATTCTTTGCCTGGAGTTTCACCATAGGCATAAAAGTTCTTCTCGGGTGTATCAAAAAAATCCATGGTGATGTTTTCATCACCGGGCAAAATAGTGCAAGGTTCTTCCACTAAATTACCTATAATTCTTAGGTTATCAGGTATAGCGAACGCGCTACTGATATTAATAAGTAGAGCACCAGCTACTGCACATTGAATTAATTTGTTCATTATTATTGGTACTCCGCTAGCAATGTCCCTGTTGCGGTAAAGCCTCCTTCAGGCAAAGTCACACCTAATTTTTTTACTGGTACAACTTCAAGAATTGGCGCTTGTCCATAGTCGATTTTAAGTGGTTTGTTTATTTCAAAGCCCAAACCATTTTGTGTAATACGCATGCCAAGATTCGGTATATTGGTTTGTAATGCTGATTTATCAAAATCTGTTGGCGTCCCAATGATCGTTAGCACTAAATCCCAACCTTTTAGGTTGTCTTCACATTTTAAGGCGTAGTTAATTGGCTTCGTAAAATTGACACCATCCACTTTATGTAAACCAATATCTTTATATTCAATAATATGCACTTTATTTTCAAACACAGTACAAGGTGGTGGTATGAGTAACGTGCCAGTAAACTCTACATCATCAGCCATAGCTGGACTTACTGATATAGTAAGTAAACTCATTAACAGAGGAATTTTTTTCATTATTTTTTGCATCATATTTTTCCTCACTGGTAATCGAGTTTAATAGTAACGCCAGCTTGAAAAGCTCCACCTTGAGTCAGTGGTTTCGATAAATCACGAACAGGTACCGCTTCAAATTGGGGTGCATTTGGATAAACAAATTTAATCTCTTCATTTAAATGAAGTTTATTCCCGTTATAACGAAAACCAATCCCTAGCCCTGGAATATTCGTTGCTACTGCTCCCGTTGCGTCAAATATTGCGGGATTTCCTATTAAAGACATTTTCATTTGTGATGTTGGTCTTTTAGAACAATCAATATTATAATTAACTGGTTTTGCGTATGCTAAACCATCGATTCGCGTACTCATCACTTCTTTAAAATCGATTTTGATAATCTGATTGTTATTAATCACACAAGGTGGTGGCGCTAAAACAACCCCTGTAATGGGTATGGTTACCATACCTGGCGTTATTGTATTCCTTACGCTTGCTAATCCACTCATGCGCGAATCGGGCAACCCTGCATATGAAATTGACGTAAAAAATATCCCAGCAAGACATGGTGCAAGCAGGTATCGTTGCTTATTTAAATCACTCATAATCCACCTTAAAGTCCATTACGGCGCTGAAACTTCCTTCCGTCAGTTTTTCGGGAGTTCTCACTGGTGTAACAAAATACTGAAGCGTGCCCTGTGGTGAGTTTAGAAACTGCGGACGACCTTGGCTTCCCAATCTAATATCTTCTCTTTGCGCGTCAGTAATTTCTAATGCCAATCCTGAAACACCTTTTACACTCAACATCTCTGGAAAATGTTCGTCTGATACCGCAATAAATGAAACTGAAATCACTGGTTGCATCGCATCCCAAAGTGGTGTATCAGTTCTAACATCTCGCATTCGGCTTTCGGTACGAATGCAGTTTCTAAATTCTAAATTGAATGAAACAGGTTCCGCCCTATCCCCCGGTTTACGCAATGAGTAAGAAGGGATCTCCCCTAGAGACACTTCTTGGCGCATTGAATTAGTCACATCCATCGTGCAAGGTGCTTCTGTCATCATGCCATTGACTGTCAATTTTCCATGTAAACCATCGATATTCCAGCTATCAAGACTAGATGCAATCACTGGTGCAAAGCTAAATACGATAGCGCTAAACAGGAGAGTCCTTTTCATACGTTATTCCCCGTTATCTGTCAGTTGCAGACTCAACTTTGCAAGTTTTCCCTGTGCAACCAAACGTCAACTTAGGCCTACCACCGTAGTCGTTGATATACGTCAGAATAGGCTTTACACCCAGTGCACTTGCACTTCCTTTAAGTGTTCCGTTACTTTTTGGTGCTACCATTAATGGTTCAAATTGTTTGATCGTATCGCCCCCAACTTTTGAACTTGCATCTATAATAGTCACGAAATAAGCGGTTGGATTTGTTACCTCATACGTATCACCTTTACGGGTTAACGTAATCTTTTCCTGCCATGGGTTTTCTAAATCCGTACGTGTCGCATACAAGGCTTTTGGACGATAAAATAATTTAATCCGAGTTTGTAAAGCGATTTGTAATACGTTTGGTTCCTTACTACGTGGTGGAATTTCACGCAGGTTAAAATAATAAACACTCTCCCTATCCTGAGGTAATGTAGAAACATCAGGAAGAGACTGAATTTTAACTTGGCTGCTTTCCCCAGCCTCTATGCGCTGAACGGGGGGTAATACCGTTAATGGACTTTCAATTTTTTTACCATTAATATCTTCAATCCAACCTTGAGCTAAATAAGGTAGCTCCGTGTTTTCATTCTTAATGGTCAAGCTAATGGTTTTTTCGGCACCATTATAAATAATACGAGTTCTATCCAGTGCAATGGCCGCTATTGCTTGGCCACATAGCACTGTAGATAACGCAATTGTTGTAGTGAAAAATGCAATTTTTTTAATATTCATATGTACCAACTGTTTAAAAATCGAATAGCTCGGGTTACTCGGTATAATCTGTACTGTAAGCAATATCTGGTGGCTTCAATAACCAGCGCTGGCTAGGCTCCACACCTTGTTGGGCTGAAACTGGCTTATAAACTGGCGTCGATTGGCCAACCGGAACCGTTTTTGCAGGCAGATAACCGGGTTCAACGCTTGGGCTATTTGTACAAGGTAATAACAATGAGTTAAATTCTGCCCTCATAATGTTTTCTGGGATTTGGACTTTACATTGCACGCTTCCATCCCAATAAACATCGAGTTCCTCATTTGGATTCACACCAGAGATATAAACAGAGCCGTTATCTGTCACGATACCTAATTCTCTGTTCTTCTCATTTCTTACGGTTGCACCAAATGGTGGATAGCTACCATCCGCTAAAGCTAATCTCACCATTGTTTTCACGCCAGATAAAACTTCAAACTCGCGATAGGCAACTGCACCTTCAGTTAACGTAACCGTTTGAGATGTTCGAATCGCATTTACATTTTCAGGTAATTTAGTGACATCAATTCTGGTATTCGTACGATAGTAATCACTGATATCCGCTACTACCGCTTTACCGAAAATATTGGTTTCTGTATTTGGCCCAAAACCTTGGACCGGAACATTTCTGACACCTTCAGTGCCTACCATCACACGGCTTCCACCAGGGGTACTAATACGGTGTAATGCCGCACCGTGACCTGTAACCGTAGCCCCACCTTGCAAAGAAAGTGCTGCTGAAGAGGTATCACCATTGATATAACTTGTACTGGCGGTAACCGTTGCTAAATCAGCATAACGAGTGTAGAAACCATCAACGGTTCCACGGCCTCGGCTGCTCACCCCAGTTCCAACACGATAGTTCGTCTTGTCATCAACTGAATCGAAATAACTGACAGTATGTGAGTTGCCATCTTTCGTAATCATATTGTTATAACTAATTGAAGCTCTATCTGCCCAAGGGATAGATAAATTCATGTAGACGCCATCATCGTTATTTCTATTATCAAACTTGTTACGGAATGCCGTTAAACTTAAGTTAATATTTTTAAAACGACCAAGATCAAAATATTTAGCAATCGATAGGTTATAACGTTTTGCTGCCGGTTTATTCCAATAGGTCTCATGGCTATAGTTCAAATATGCAGTCAAATCCGCCGAGGTAAAATACTTATTAAAGGTAATCGTATACAACTCTTTACTGTTATCGAGTGCTACACCTCTATAGCGACGATCCAAGTATTGATTCATACTCATAAAGTCGCGTTCAGAGAATCGATACCCTGCGAATGTGACCTGACTGTCATAATCTTCAAAGCGTTTTGAATAACTTAACCGATAAGAAGCACCTGTATAAATTTTGTTTTCGGTTTTTAGTTTTGCGCGTGATTCTGTAATATCGAATGAGATTGCACCAAAGGCGAGTAAATCTCGACCAACCCCCAGTGATAATGCGTTATAGTCACCTGCAGTAAGCGCACCACCAAATAATGACCAACCGTTCGAAACCCCCCAGCTAAACTCCCCCGTAACAAACCCTTGGCCCTCAGTTTTATGCTCCATATTATTCGGTCGACCACCTGCGATCTTAAACAGCACAGAGCCTGGACGAGTTAAATAAGGAATAGAGGCGGTATTCATTTGGAATTCTTGTATGGAACCATCTTGCTCTTCAACGCGTACATCTAACTTACCGTTTACAGCATCATTTAGATCCTGAATACGAAAAGGCCCAGGAGCAACTTGGGTTTCATAAATAACACGCCCTTGCTGAGTGATAATCACTTTTGCGTTCGTTTTTGCCACACCAGTTACTTCAGGCGCATATCCACGTAAGTTTGGCGGCAACATTCTCTCATCAGAGACCAAGCTTGCCCCTAGATAACGGAATGAATCAAATAACCCTGAACGTAAAAATTGCTCACCCATCGTCAGCTTAGCGTTCAATTCCTTTACTGCACGATAAGCATAATATTGATTCCAATCCCATGTACGATTAGTCGACTGCCCATTAGTACGATTATAACTTGCTTGCCAATCCCCCCTAAAACGCCAAGCACCGAGGTTAAATCCAGTCGTACCATTACCTGTTAACGACTGGCTATTTGCTGAATCAGCAGGTCTTGTCACATTAGCATTCAAGTTATAGTCAAAAATTAGGGCAGGCACTCCCTCATCCCAGCGAGAAGGTGGCTCCCAGTTATCAGAGGTATACTCAAGGTATGCTTGAGGTATAGTAATCGAAACAGTTTCTTTTGCTAAAGAGCCAAGCATAGTCATACCTGGAACACTTTCTGAGATTAAACATTTCCCCTTATTATCAAACTGGATCTTTTTCTTCCACTCACTACGTAAAGCAATATGGTTAACGATATCAGGTGTTAAACAAGGTCTAGAAATACTCTCGTCATTAGGGTCAGCAATATAAGTAATATCAAAAGTTTCCGATAGATCACGGCCATTTAAGTTAATCTTAAATGGATATGTTCCTGGCATAACATAACCAACACGAGAGAATTCATTTAAGGAAATATTTTCTCTGTCCTGAATATCTAAAACATCCGTATTAAACTCAATACTATCATTATTTGCATTAGCTAAATTTAGCTGAGCAATGGCTATAAACACCATAGTAGCAACTGGCGTTAAAAAATAACTTACTGAGTTATTAAATACTTTATTTTTACTTTTAAATAGCAGAGCCATAATAGTCCCTTAGTAATAACTCAGTAATAATCCATCTTAAAACGGATAGTAGTCTGGTAGTTTCCTGGTTTTAAACGCTTATTATTTGGCACGACTCGAACGTTATAATGCAGAATAGAATCACCCACAGTTATGGGTAAGCTAGGCATAGGTTTCCCAGGTATAGCAATATTTCCAGCCATGTCAGAAATTTTTATTGATAACCCATTTGCATGTCCGAAAACATCAAAATTGCGACTATCTGTCGGGCCATCAAATGTAATATTGAAAGTTTGCCAATTGGAGCTTCCAGGCGTTACCGGCGTTAGAACACAATTAATCAGATGAATAGAGAAATTACTTGCGGGGCTTTCTCTATCATGAATTATTTGGCTAACTGGTACAGTCGTTATGCTAACTGATTGATCTCGGCTGTCTGCATCAATTGCACAAGGACTTTCAATGATTGAGCCGTCCATCGTCACAGTTCCTTCAAACTGGTTTTGTGCCCGAGAAATTTGACTTTGCGCACTTGCTATTGGGGCAAATATCATTCCTGAAAGCACCATGACAAATATGCCAAAGTGATTCATAGTGACTCCATTTCAACTTAATGACCTATTACAATTCATTAAAATTAAGGCCCATACATCCTTGTACGGGCAATACTTATTACTGGTAGCTCAGTGCAAATGTTGCAATTGCAGTAAACTCACCTGGTGTTGCAGGTTTAGCTTGGTCTGCATCGCCTTGTAAATACGCTTGGAAGTTCAGAGTATTTTCACCAGAGAATAAAACTTGAGATGGAGATTTCTCACCTAACTTGATTTTGTCACCGTTAGCATCAGTAATAACGATACCTGCGTTTTTCGCAGTACCAACGATAGCTAAACCATCAGGCACAGATGTACTTGGAGTACCAGTGAATGTAGTTTGTACAGATTTCATAACTGAAATGTCGCACTGCTCTAACTCAATTTTGAAATCGCTGGCAATACCTTTACCGCCATCTTTTAATGCAGCAGTAGAGATAGCACCTAAACCAACTTCTAAATTTAAAGACTTACTAGGGATTGAGCAAGGAGCATCAATGACAGAACCTTTAAAATTGATAACACCTGAGCCTTGGTCTGCAGCTGCAGAACCAGCAACAACAGCCATACCTAAACCTAATACTAAAGCAAGTTTATTTAATTTCATTTTATACATTTCCATTAGATAAAAAGACAACACAAATTAAAATAATGAGTTATCATTAATCCGATTATTTTAATTTTTTCTTAAAATATGTTTGATAAGTAAACATTAAAAAATTGATACCGAGAATTATTCCCTTTTATCGAACTCCATTAATAAAATGAATAATTAAGCAACGTATCAATACGTCGCCATTATTATACCTCATTTTAGTTATGTCAAATTTCAGGTTTAATTAATAACTTTACCCGTAAGCTGGTGATATATATATATAATATTCAAAAAAAACACACTAATTAATACACTGCAATAGGATAAATTGATATAACAAATCTAATTGAACCGTAGTTTTTCATTAAAAAAACACAAAATAAACCCAAATATTATTAATAAAGTTTTTTATACTCATAAAACAGGTTTTCATTAGTGAAAAAAAATGCTGTTAAAGAAAAAGTTAAATTATAGAGAAGTTAAGTAAATTAAAACGATATTTATATCGCATAATAATTAATGAGAAACATCTCAAAATCATAAATAAAATAATTTCATAATATTTCTATTTTTACTTTTTGTCACATTTACCAACGCAAATAAAACAAAAAAAAGTAAAAATAAAATCAACAAGTTAAATCAAATAACAAAGAAAACAAGTACTAAATAAAATATATAACAGGAAACAATTCAGTATAAAATTACATAGATTATTAGGTATGTAACTTTAGAACAAAAAATTAACACCATGTCAAATTAAAGGATAGGATTAATATTTAAGATAAATTAAATATGTTACAAGGCTTATCAAAAAGTAATTAAAAGTAATTTCTCACAATCATATATGATACATTATTACTATATCTTTATTAGTGAAAATTTAAAATACTCTATTTTAGCTTAAAATTTTATAATGAAATTACTTAATTTAATTAGTTTCATCTCACTACCACATAATATATAAAACAACAGATAGGCGTAATGTTTATATATTAATTAATAGTTACATGATAAAAATATCAGAAATCATTAATACATATTATCACAACTAAGAAAAAACACGTAACTTACTTTATAAGTCATGATTATTTCATTACCTAACCTTAAACACATATTATAAGCTAATCACATTGAACCTTTTATATACATCAAATTAAGTAATTATAAGTATTATAAAGAGGCTTACTTGTTCAATAGGATTTCTCTATTATTGGTTATACAGTCAAATTTAGTGTCAACAGAGGCCATATAACCAATAGTTTCAATGCTATAGACTAGAATGAAAGGGTTAAGGTAGACAACAGTGCAAGGTTTTCTTTAAGATCAGCTTGTGGTGATGAAGCCAATTGCTCTAAACCAGATGTAATAAAAGGAATGAGATAGCTACAAGCCTGTTCCTTGTCTTCTATTGAACATAAACCTTTAGTTAAACCACCAATACGGTCAACTTCAGAGAATGTGTTGCACATAACGCCAACCATAAAATCAAACCCCCATTGTACTTTTTCTTCTTTCGTTGAATGCATTGTTCGACGAAGTTCTCGCAAGAAAACGTGCGCTCCAGCATCAAATTGCTCTTGTAATAAAGAAAGGTTATAACCAAGTAAAGTAGAAACTATACGTGCATAATTGCGCCATCCTTCACCTCCATTCAAATGCCAATAGAGATAGGGCAATACAAAAGCATGGACAATTTTATCGATAGGCAAAGGTTGATCATCATTTTGAGCTAAAAAATGATTAAGTAATTGAATTCTTGATTGGCTCAATAGACCAATACGCCGCTTAACAACTGCATCAAACAGCTCTTTTTTTGTACCAAAATGGTAATGAGCAAGCGCTAATTTCACGCCCGCTTTCTGTGTAATATGCCGAATAGAAACAGCATCATAGCTACTTTGAGCAAACAACTCTTCTGCAGCATTTAAAATTTTTTCCGATGTCGATATTTGCATAGCCGTCCGTAACTTGCGCCTTATAAAAAGGATTGATTAATTTTCACCACGTTTACCACATTAATATTTCTGTCTACTATTATAAAGCCCATCATTGAAAATACCCGAGCTTTTCAAAAAGTCTTTTCGATTTCCACCTATTCCCTCTGGTAAATGACGAAAATACCTCAATTAAGTCATTTCACTAAACTGGGCTCTCCATCACAACTTTGTTTATTTTTCGATCAACCTCACGTTATCAATAGATAAATTTAGACGATCGTCCAAATTACATATAGGTTGGACGTACGACCAATAAAATGAAAAACATGAGGATAATGATGAAAATTATCGATCTGAGTGTCACTATAGAGCATGAAACACCTTGTGACCCCCCTTCTATGCCAACAAAAATAGATTACTGGGGACACGATAAAGGTGCCGAGCATATGCGCCAATTTTTCCCTACTGCCACAGAAAAAGATCTTCCTAGTGGGCTAGGTTGGTCAATCGAATATGTTCAACTTACCACTCATAGTGGTACCCATCTTGATGCCCCTTGGCACTATCATCCGACGATGAATCAAGGAGAGCCGGCTCGTACAATCGACCAAATACCTCTTGAATGGTGCTTTTCTGATGGAGTCAAACTCGACTTTTCCACCATACCTGGTAATGGTGAGAAAATTACCGTTGATATTCTTGAAGCTGAACTAACACGAATTGGCTATACCTTAAAACCCCTCGACATCGTCGTTATTCAGACTGGTGCAATGAAATATTGGGGAACCAATGCCTATTTAAACTCAGGTTGTGGAATGACTCGGGAAGCCACGCTCTATTTATTAAAACATGGAATAAAAGTTGTTGGCACCGATGCATGGAGCTGGGATCGCCCTCTTTCATTAATTGCAGAGGAATTTGAAGAAACAGGTGATTCATCTTTAATTTGGGAAGGGCATTTCGCAGGTATTGAACGCGAATATTATCATATGGAAAAAATGACGAATCTTGATAAGTTACCCCCTTTTGGTTTCAAGATTGCTTGTTTTCCCATCAAAATAAAAGCTGCTAGCGCCGGCTGGTGCCGTGCAGTCGCTATGTTTGACCTCTAGCGGGAGATAACATCATGACACAATCTCATGACAATGCTGTAGGTAATCAAAAGGTAAAATGGCATGTGCTCATTGGCGGTTTCTTTGGATACATGTTCGATGCTGTTGATATTCTTCTACTTGCCGTTGCCATGCCCGTCATCATCGCAGACCTTGGTATTTCTACAGCTGATGGAGGGTTACTTGCCACAGCGACAATGGTCGGTATTGGTTTAAGTAGTATTGTTGTTGGTTGGTGTGCGGATACTTATGGACGACGTAAAACACTATTTTGGAGCTTAATGCTATTTAGTGTGCTTACCGCTGCAATTGCATTTACAAATACTTGGTTTGAGATCTTAATATTACGTTTTTTAGCGGGGTTAGGCCTCGGGGGTGTTTGGAGCATTATTGTTGCTTACATTGCTGAAACCTGGCCTGCAAAACAACGTGGGCGAGCTGCTTCCTTTGTTTTAAGCTCTTTCCCCGCAGGTGCTGGATTAGCTGCATTCCTTGCTTATTTAATTATTCCAACCTACGGTTGGCGAGCTCTCTTTCTATGCGGTGCTGGAGCCATTATTGCCGCGTTTTATTTTCTTATTTTTGTTCCTGAGTCCGAAAGTTGGAAAAAAGAGAAAGCCGCTCAAACCCAACGTGGAGAAAAAATTCGAATTAGCGAAATTTTTTCAAAAGAAATGGCTCGCAATACTTTCCTAGCAACTACAGTCGCTAGCTTTGGTTTAATTGGCTACTGGGGATGTACCACTTGGTTGCCGATGTTTTTAACTAAAGACCGCGGACTTACTATGGAAAATATGTCCCTATTCTTTGTTGTTCTAAATATTGGCATGTTCATTGGTTACAACGTATTCGGTGTGATGGCTGATAAAATCGGTCGTCGAAACGCACTCATAATCTCTTTTATTGGTACCGCAATAACCTTACCTATTTACGTCAATATGACAGGGTACACGGCACTCCTTGTGATGGGACCAGTTTATGCCTTTTTTACTGCCTTTGTCGGCTTAATGGGATCTTACTTTCCTGAACTGTTCCCCACTCGCGTACGTACTTTGGGTGCAGGCTTTTGTTTCAATATTGGTCGAGGCATTTCCGCTTTTGCCCCATTTGCAATGGGCTTCATTGCCCTGAGCTATGGATTAGTCACTGGGCTAATTATCTGTGCAATTTTCTTCTGTTTGGCTGGGGTGATGATGTTTACCTTACCAGATATCGATAAATCAAGGTATTCAGCCACCCCACCAGATATTGCTACTCATTCAGATGCTTAATTCAAGAGTTTTTAATATGACAAATAAAACAATAATTACTGTTGCCACCACTGGGGCTTTTCCAACTAAAAACGATAATCCAAATATTCCGCTGACACCACGGGAAATCGCAGAGGACGTCTACGAGTGCTGGCAAGCAGGGGCTGCTATTGCCCACTTGCATATGCGTGATGATGAAGGACGCGGAACAATGGATATTAATAAATTTCGCGAAACTGTGACTTTAATTCGTGAAAAGTGTGACATTGTTCTTAACCTCACCACATCTGGTGATTTAAATGCCACTGATGAAACCCGCATGATCCACCTCGTCGAACTGAAACCTGAGCTTGCCTCCTATGATTGTGGCTCAATGAACTGGGCACACTCTGGCTTATTTATTAATCACCCTGCTTTTTTAGAGAAGCTAGGACAACTAATGATAGATAATGAAGTCCGCCCTGAAATTGAAGTCTTTGATGCAGGTATGTTTTATAACTCACTGTACTATATAAAGAAAAACCTTATTAAAACCCCTGCTTATTATCAATTCGTTCTAGGTGCCGCTGGTGGTATCTCTGCAACAGTCGAAAACCTCATTTTTTTACGTAGTTTACTCCCTGAAAATGCACATTGGTCTGCATTTGGGATTGGTAGAGGGCATATGCCTATTCTGATGACAACCTTAGCAATGGGTGGGCATGTTCGTGTTGGTATGGAAGATAATGTCTATTACAGCAAAGGACGGTTAGCACAATCTAATGCAGAATTTGTAGCTCGAGCAGTTCGCCTTGCTAATGAAGTCGATAGAGCCCCCGCAACTCCCGATGAAACACGCAGTATTTTAACCTTAAAAAGGAGAGCCTTATGAATGATGTCGTGATCGTAAGTGCGGTACGCACTGCGATTGGTAGCTTTGGAGGCTCACTTGCTTCAGTCAAAGCCACCGATCTGGGAGCAATAGTGGCACAAGCCGTAATTGAACGAGCAGGAATTCAACCTCATGATGTGGATGAAGTTTTATTAGGTAATGTACTACAAGCTGGACTTGGGCAAAACCCTGCTCGTCAGTCAGCCTTACAGGCAGGGCTCCCTGAAACAACACCGGCTACAACCCTAAATATGGTGTGCGGGTCTGGACTAAAAAGCATCATAGTGGCAGCTCAGACCATTCGTACAGGTGATAATAAAATCGTCTTAGCGGGCGGAATGGAAAATATGTCGGCTGCGCCATACTTATTGGATAAAGCTCGATTCGGTTATCGGCTAGGAAACGGAACCTTAACCGATAGTGTTGTACACGATGGTTTAAGCTGCGCTATCAATCGTTACCATATGGGGATCACCGCAGAAAACATCGCAAAACGCTATAATATTAGTCGTGAGGAGCAAGATAAAATTGCTCTGCAATCGCAACTTCGAGCACAAATAGCGATTGAAAAAGGCGCATTCAAACAAGAAATCGTCCCCGTAACAGTGAAACATAAAAAAATAGATCTTATTTTTGAGCAAGATGAATACATCCGTTCCGATGCCTCTTATCAATCCTTAAGTCAACTTCATCCTGTATTTGAACCTACTGGAAGTGTAACTGCTGGTAATTCATCGGGGATCAATGATGGAGCAGCTGCTTTGCTCCTTATGTCGAGTCAGCAAGCAAAAAATTTAGGACTAACACCTTTAGCAGCAATTCGTAGCTACGCAACAGCTGGAGTTGACCCAGCGGTCATGGGAATTGCCCCAGTTTATTCAACATTGAAGGCCTTAGATAAAGCAGGTCTACATATCAATGACCTTGATTTAATTGAAGCTAATGAAGCCTTTGCCGCGCAATTCATTGCCGTAGGTCGAGAGCTTGGATTCGACCCTGAAAAAACGAATGTTAACGGTGGTGCTATTGCGTTAGGTCACCCTATTGGAGCTTCAGGAGCGCGCATCTTAGTTTCTCTATTACATGCTTTGACAATGCAAAATAAAACTACAGGGCTTGCTACATTATGTGTTGGTGGTGGTCAAGGTGTTTCCGTTATTGTAGAACGCCTTTCTTAAGATGGAGATGAAAATGAAACATAAACTCATCGAAAAAGATAAGGTCATTAGCCAGTTTCATGATGGAATGAGCATCATGTATGGTGGTTTTATGGGGCAAGGCACTCCAGCGGCTCTCGTTAATATAATTTTAGAATCTGGTGTTAAAAATTTAACACTGATAGGTAACGATACAGGAATACCGGGGATCGGAGTTGCTCCTTTAATTGAAAATAAAAGAGTTAAACGTTTAATTAGTTCACATATCGGTCTATTACCAGAAACAGGAAAACAAATGATTTCTGGGGAACTAGATGTTGAACTGGTACCTCAGGGGACACTGGCAGAACGCATACGTTCAGGTGGAGCCGGTTTAGGCGGCTTTCTGACACCAACAGGGGTTGGTACCGTGGTTGAGGAAGGTAAACAGCGGCTAACTATTGAAGGTAAAGACTATTTACTTGAACTCCCATTACGAGCTGATATCGCCATTATTCACGCTCACACTGGCGATATCGTTGGCAATTTATATTATCGTTTAGCTTCCCGTAATTTTAATCCGTTAATTGCTTTAGCCGCTGATAAGGTATTTGCAGAAGTAGAGCAATTAGTTGAAGTAGGGGGCCTAGCCCCTGACTCTATAATGACTCCGGGTCTACTGATAACAGGCCTATTTCAAGGAGATCAATAATGGATACAAAAACATTTATTGCTCGCCGAGTTGCGCAAGAGTTGAAAGATGGTGATGTCGTAAATCTAGGTATCGGCCTCCCCACCATGGTAGCAGCTCATCTTGCTGACGGTATCGATATTTTATTGCAATCCGAAAACGGCTTTTTAGGTATTTGCCCCGTCGATATATACAATCCCGACCCTGACTTAGCCAATGCAGGGGGGCAACCCTGCGGCATTATAAAAGGTGGCTCTACTTTTGATAGCGCTTTTTCCTTTGCCCTAATACGTGGAGGGCACATCGATGCTTGTGTATTAGGTGGTTTAGAAGTCGATCAGCAGGGTAATTTAGCAAATTGGATGGTTCCTGGGAAAATGGTGCCCGGTATGGGGGGTGCTATGGACTTAGTCACAGGGTCAAAAAATGTTATTGTTGCGATGGAGCACTGCACAAAAACTGGAGAAGCAAAAATACTGCGTCAATGTCAGCTTCCTTTGACAGCACAAAATTGTGTTTCAACTATTATTACTGAATTAGCGGTTTTTCGTTTTATTGGTGGGCAGCTCACACTGGTAGAATATGCACCAGGAACCAGTGTTGAGGTCATTAAAGCCCGTACTGATGCTGATTTTGAGATCGCTGATAATCTAAAAGAAATAAAACTATAACGATAAATAAACTCCCCCCCAATAATTACTAGCTCACCTATTGGGGGGCATTTATATTACGAGTTTTTATATAGTTTAAATTTTTAATTGTAAAGCAACATAAAGAAGGACTTTACTTTCAATTGTTAGTAAGTTTAACTTCGTTATATCCGATATTCTTTTTAATCGGTAATCTAATGTATTCCTATGAATAAAAAGTTCTTTTGCGGTTTCATTTGCAAGTAAGTTATTTTTAAACCAAGTCGTTAATATTTTAATAAGAACGCCATTAGCATCCTCATGCAATAATGTATTTAAAGGTTTTAATAACTCTTCAGAAGACCATTTAAAACTCAATCCATATAAAAGCACAGGCAACATAATATCTTGATAGCAATAAATCTTTAACTGTGGTTTTTTAGCTTTACCAACCTGCATGGTAACCTTTGCCGTTTCATATGATTTTTTTATAGCCTCTTCTGGGAGATCTAGAAAAAAATTACCTAACGCTATTTTGACGCGTAATTTAAATAAATCTTGAATATCTGACTCCAACTTTATAACTCTCTTTTTTTGCTCATCAATATTCCAACGATTAAATTGATTTAGAGCAGGACTCAAATAAACAATCTCAGTTAATGACTGAATAGCGACTAAGTTATCTGCATTATTATACTCAATAAGTTTTTTAATTTCTTGTAGCTCACTAAAAGCACTATTAACTCCTAGCTGGCCGCTATCAATCTCAATAATAATAGCAACCCTTGGAATGGAGAAGTTAATATTAAGTTTTTTAGACCACTCAGTAATATTATCTGGTATAGTGCCATCTTCAATATAAGCTAAAATAATTTCTTCTTTAAAACGATCATTCAAATTCAAATGATTATAAATTTCAGCTTGTTCCAGCATCATAACTGCGGTCATTGAAACAAGCTCTCCAAATTGCTTAATTAAAGAAGGTTCTCCCGTTAAACCTATCACTCCTACAATCTTGCTATTAAGATAAAGAGGTAAATTTATCCCCGGTTTAACCCCATGCAAATTATTTGCTGTTGCATCATCAATAACTACAGTTCGTTTTTGTTTGATTGCGAGCAAAGCACCTTCATGAAACTCACCTAATCTATTACTATCTCCACTCCCTATAATACATCCAGTTTCATCCATAACATTAATATTACAATCAATAATTTTCATGGTTCTATCAACGATTTCTTGCGCTAATTTGGAGGTAAGACAATAATCATACATATTTCAACCTCTTTTACTGGAGCTGTAAAATAGAAACAAACTTTCCAATCATAAATTTTAATAATGTTTATTTTTGATTTAATAAACTCCAGTATTCAATATTCCTTGAAAAAATCAAGAAAAATAAATCTCATTTAAAATAAAGCAAACAAAGCTAAATTTCAAAACTATTATTTCAATTTTTATTATCTATTTTAATATTCAGCGTATTTGCAATATTTTTAGTACAATTAAATAAATTACTTTCAGCATTATTTAGAGCTTCTTTTAGTGAACTGATTTTATGTAAAATACTAAACGCTGAATTAATACCATATTGTTGTAAATGACTGAGATCATCACCAAGGCTTCCAACAATGGCAATAACGGGTATCTTATGTTTTCTAGCTAACTGAGCGACGCCAAAAGGCACTTTGCCATTTAAACTTTGGCTATCTAACCGGCCTTCACCAGTAATGACTAAATTTGCCCCTACCATGTGTGATTCAAGGTTCAAGGTTTGTGCAATAATATCAAAACCAGGCTTAAGTTCCGCTTTTAGAAAAGCAAGTAATGCTGCTCCCATCCCTCCTGCAGCACCGGCTCCTGCAATATAATGAACTTCAACATGCAAATCTCGCTTAATGATATCTGCAAAATGTTCTAAATTTTTGTCTAACATTTCAACATGTTCATTTGTCGCCCCCTTTTGAGGGCCAAATATCACAGATGCGCCATTTCTCCCTATTAATGGGTTCGAAACATCACAAGCAATACTAAATTGGCACGCTTTTATCCTCGGGTCCATTGTGCTGACATCAATACTCGCTAAATCGGCAAGTGCTTGCCCTCCTAATTTGATTTGTTGCCCATGAGAATCTAATAATTTGGCCCCAAGTGCTTGCAACATTCCTGCTCCGTCATCATTGGTTGCACTTCCACCTATACCAATAATAATCTGCTTTACCCCAGTATCTAGGCAGGCCTTTATCAACTCTCCTGTGCCATATGATGTCGTTAGTAATGGATTTCTTAATTCAATAGGGACTAGCTCTAGCCCACTTGCCGCAGCCATTTCAATAAATGCTTGCTGTTTATTTTGAGATAAACCATAGAATGCCTGAACACTCGTACCTAAAGGACCGATAACATCAAGATGATAGATTTCCCCATTGGTAGCCTCAACCATCGTGACAACTGTACCCTCACCACCATCCGCAATAGGGCACTTAACATAAGTTGCATGCGGAAAAACCTCTTTGAACCCGTTTTCAATAACCGTTGCGACTTTCAATGCAGATAAACTCTCTTTAAATGAGTCAGGTGCAATGACTATTTTCATAAAAATAATCCTTTAGAAATTTTTATTATCAATAAGTTAAAAATTCAGGTGGGTACTCGCCCACCTGATACGACTTTTTATTATTTCGGTTCATCGAGTAAGAGGATCATAATTAAGCCAATCACCGCACAGATACCAAAGTAAGAGAAAACAGCATCAAACTTACCGGTCATATCTAACAATAACCCTGCCATCATAGGTGAAACGAAGCCACCTAAGTTTCCTCCACTATTTACAACAGATATCGCAATTGGATAGTTATTATTATCAGCGACTCCCATTGGATAAGCAGTAAATGCAGGCCAGCCAATATTCAAGAACAAACCAACCGAGAAAAGGGCAAGTGCAACTGTGCTCGTGCTTTCGGGTACATTCAACATCACTAACATCATCGCAATCGTCGCTACTGCGGTAAAAAGCATGGTGGGTTTGCGACGACGACCAAAAACTTTATCAGAGATCCAGCCACCAAAAATCGAGCCGATAAACCCACCAACAAATGGCATTGATGCAACAAAGCCCATTTTCATAAATGAAAAGCCTTTTTCATTTACCAGATAAGAAGGTATCCAGGTTAATATTCCATATAAAATACTGACCATCATGAAATAAGAAATAGTATTACACCAAATATTTTTAGATTTAAATATTTGGGAAGCTGAACTTAATGGAGTGACTGATTTAACACGAATAAATTTATCTAGCGTATTAAATTTAGGACTCAGAACAATATTGCCTTCTATTTTCTTTTCTGCAATTTCTGAATTATCGGCACGAATATAATCTAATTCACTTTGCGAAACAAAACGACTTTCCTCTGGTTTTGTTCTAACAAATAAATACCAAATAATTGCAAGAAAAATACCGGGAATAGCGAACAGAATAAAGACCCAACGCCATCCATAAGTTAATGCAATCCAAACAACTAATGGTGGAACAATAATCGGAGCAAACATCGTTGAAGCAATATAAACGCCAGTGGCGGTTGCTTTTTCTTTTGCTGGAAACCAGTTATTAATTGTCGACGTTAGCCCGACAGGAGTTGGAGCTTCGGCCATACCTAGGCCAAGGCGCAACCACTTGATAGCAAAGGCCGATTGGGCTAGGCCAATAAACCAAGTCATGGCAGAGAAACCAAGAATGGATAATGACACCATACCTCTGATCCCACGTTTCGCCATCCAAAAGCCTGCGGGTATTTGGCATAAAGCATAACCGAGGAAAAACATACTCGCGAGAGAGCCCGCTTCTAAATTAGTTAATTTAAACTCATCAGTAATAAAAGGTAGAACCGCACCAATATTACTTCTGTCTGCATAATTTACAGCATAGACGATAAAAATCAGGGCTAATACCACCCAACGATAATTCGTCTTTGGTCTAATCGGATTTGAATTTATCATTATTTTCGCTCCAGAGCAGTTTATTATTTAATACACGTTTTATTACCTGCTTTTTTAAGAATGAAACGATCCCTGCTAATTCATTAAAATTAACATTTAGGAACGTTATTTAATTTAAAATTACTTCAACTAATTTACTTACTCGACAAGCTATGCATTGTTTCTTTTAATAAAGGATACAGCCCATTGTAAATATTAAACTGCTTGTTATAAGTATCTTGTGTTTTTTTATCTTGATTTGGTGTGAATGTGATATCTTCTGTTTTTATAATCGGTAAATCAGGGTCATTAATGCCACAGAAAAAACCGGCTCCTGTCGCACCAACCATTGCAGCGCCAAAAGCGGCTGCGTCTGCTGTTTGGGCAATATTATATTCAACCTGAAGAATATCCGCTTTAATTTGAGTCCATAACGTATTACGTGATCCTCCCCCTACGCTGAGTAATTCATCTAATATCACTCCCCATTTTTCATTAGCAATATTCAAAATCTGTTTTAAACCATATGCTGTACCTTCAAATGCCGCCCTGACCATATCATCGCGAGTATGATTTAGACGTAAGCCTATCCATGCTCCCGATGCATTAACATCCCAAATAGGGCTACGTTCTCCAGCTAAATAAGGCAGATAAATTAAGCCATTAGCACCAGGTACTGATGATTTTGAAAAGATCTCCAACTGTTCATGGTCATTAACTTCCGGCCAAACAGCCTGGTTTAGCCAACTGAATGTCCCCCCAGTTGTCGACATCGCCCCATGAGCCAACCATTGATTGGGGACTATGTGGTACCGGTTCATAAAACGAGGGTCAAAGTTTGGCTCTTCTAAGCAAAACGTTATGACTCCCGATGTTCCTGTTGATTCAAAAGCTGTTTCAGGGTCAAGTAACCCGACTGCAAATGCAGCAGCAGCGGTATCTGCCGACCCTAAAATAATTGGCGTATTTTCTTTTAATCCTGTTTCTTGAGCGGCTTCTTTACTCACTTTACCAACCACAGAAGTGCATTGATAAATCGGCGGCAAAATATCGTGATTAAACTTCCAATACCTTAATAGTTCTTTTGACCACTTAGGCGCTTTAGACAAAACCACAGCGCCAGAATACGCGGCTTGGGTCGGGTCAATAGCAGCTTTTTGACTCCCTAACTTTAAAGATAAAAAACTATTAAGTAGCACAACCTTATGAACTTTTTGCATTAATTCCGGCTGTTGTTCTTGTAGCCATCCTAACGTTCCTACCCAACATGCGGACGGACTTGGACTATTACAAGAAAGCGCCCGAACATGCGTTATATTTTCCCCGAGTGTTTGCTGTATGAAGCTTTCAGAACGCCCATCAAGATAAGTAATCCCATTTGAGACGGGTTTATTATGTTTATCCAATAAAACCAGCGTTGGGCAAGCAACAGAGAAACTCACAGATACGATATTCTTTACTTGAGAAGTCACTTCTTTGACTGCATCTGCGGTCTTTTTCCAAAAGTCATTTAAGTCAATTTCATGATTTTTGGGAGATTTGGAAATAATATTGGTATCACGTGAAGCCTTTGCCAATAATTCTCCATGAAAATTAAACGCACAAACCTTCACACTACTGCTACCTGCATCAATTCCCAAATAGACACTGTCCATCATGCTGCCTCCAACGCCTGCTTTTAATTGTTATGTATAATAATTTTAATCGCGTCACCTTTTTGAGCGGTTGCCATGGCCTCGTTGATCTCATCTAAAGCAAATCGGTGAGTCACTAATTTCTCGATATCAATTAAGCCCGAAGAAATCAGTGTCAAGGCTTGCTGGTATCCTTCTCGACTTAACGCACTGGCTCCTGTAAGAATAAGCTCGTTGTAGTGAATAATATTGACATCAATTTGCGCCATATCATCCTTTGAAAAGCCGGCAAACAAGTTAACTCGTCCTCCTTTTCTAGCGAGTTCCAATGCAGGATTAACTAATCCAGGGATGCCAATAGCAATAATTACCACATCTGCGCCCACCCCTTCCGTCAAGCCTTTTACTACATCTAGTAAGTTTTCTTGCTGGCTATTGACGACACGTGTAGCACCACAATTTAACGCAGCCTGTTGGCGTTGTTCATTGAGTTCACTAACAATAATATTTGTCGCACCTGAGAAACGTGCAAGTTGCACATGCATTAACCCGATAGGCCCCGCACCAATAATGACCACCGTATCACCGAGCTCAATACCCACATTTTTTTGTCCATTGATACAGCAAGCTAACGGCTCTGCTAATGCTGCAGCTTCAAAAGACATTCCTTGCGGTATCTTAAAGACATTACCCGATGACAAAGCAACCTCTGGTATTCGAACATATTCCGCAAAAGCGCCATCAAATTCATAGCCGATTGCTTGGCGGTTTAAACAGACATTTTCTTTACCGATGCGACAATAAACACAAGAACGGCATGGTACGACAGGGTCAACTGCGATTGCGTCACCGACGTTTAGGTCGGTCACATTTTCACCCACTTCTACAATTTCCCCTGAAAATTCATGTCCTATTACAGAAGGGTAACGCACACCTTTGGTTTTTTTACCGGAAATAATCCGTCCGTCAGTTCCACAAATCGCGGCTGCCTTGACTTTAATAACCACGTCACCTTTACCAACTTGTGGATATTTAACGTCTGCCACTCTAAGTTCATTAGGCGCATACAATACCGCTGCTTTCATTTTTTCCTCCCCATGCATAACAGCTATGAACGTTAGTTATTTGCCACCCGCTTGCTTATATTCCGCGATAGCTTGGTCAACCGAACAATCATCATTGATTAATGCATTCAGAGCTTTAATGACTGCTGTTGGGTTTTCGTGCTGCCATACGAAGCGCCCATACGTCACACCACCAACACCAATATCTAATGCTTTACGTGTATTTGTTAGGAAGCTAACAAGATCGCTCCCCATATCACCACCAGCTAAAGCAACCATAGCTGGGCAGCTATCCACGACAGATTTAAATGTCTCAGGGGAACCAGACCAGAGTGTTTTGATGATATCGACACCTAGCTCTGCGCCTGCGCGAACACAGTAAGCGAGATTTTTCGCATCAAAACTGTCTTCAATCATTGGGCCTTTTGGATAAATGTGTGCGACTAAAGGCAGTCCTGCGGAAGCAGCAGCTTTCGATACTTGGCCTAAAAATGTCAATTGCTGTGCCTGTTCTGGCCCGCCCATAATACAGCCGACTGAAATTGCGTCTGCACCTAAACGAATGGCTTCTTCAACGTCAGCAACCGGTGTGTCATAAGCTTCATGGTAAGGTATGGAGTAACTTGTCGCTTTCATGATGATAGAAACATCGGAAGCGACATACGGAGGATAAACCTTTTCAATAATACCTTTATGCATCGTAATAGCGTCAGGTGCGCCCGCAACAACCTGTTTCATGACGGATTTAATATCACCAATTCCCGGTAATACACCACGTGTAATTGGATGATCCATGGTAATTGCAAGAAGACGACCAGATTTTTTATTTAATAATCTTTTTAAACGGATTTCTTTTCCTAAAAACATATTGATGACCTCTTTAAATCAATGAGTGAATTAATTAACTAAATTTTGAGGATGGCCAGATAAAAAGGCTTCGATATTGTCCATCATCATGTCTGATAAGGTTTGTATCGCTTCAAAACTAGCCCAGGAGATATGAGGGGTAAGAATAAAATTTGATAATTGAGTTAATTTCATCATATAACTTTCTTTTTCAGGTGGTTCTGAAAGACAAACATCAAACCCAGCACCTAATATTTTATTATTTATTAGAGCGCCATATAATGCTTCTTCATTAACGATCCCACCTCGTGCAGTATTAATTAAAATACAAGATGGTTTCATCTGCTCGAATTCTGGAAAGCTAATTAAATCCTTGGTGGATTTCAGTAGTGGACAATGAATAGAAATAATATCGCTTTTCGCAACAACATCTTCAAATGGTGTATATAGTGGGCCCATATTATTCGTGCCTTTGTATGTGGAAAATAGCACCTTCATACCAAAAGCTTTTGCGATATCAGCAACTGCCTTACCTAAGACACCATCACCAATAATACCAAGCGTCGAACCAGATAAATTATTAATTTTATAATCAAAATAACAAAATTGGCCTGATTCTTGCCAACGACCATTTCGTACTGATTGTGCATAGGCTAATAAGTTACGACGTAAGGCTAAAATCAAGGTAAACGTATGCTCAGGAACCGTATTTATTGCATAATTTCTGATATTAGAAACTAATATATTACGCTCATTACAAGCACCAATATCAATCACATCTGTTCCTGTTGCAGCGACAGAAATAAATTTAAGTTGCTTTGCAGCTTAAATAACTTTTTTAGTAATTTTTACTTTATTGGTAATAATAATGTCTACATTTTTTACTCGCTCAATAATTTCATCTTCCGATGTTTTCCCATACAGTTCTAAACTATATTCTTTATTTATTTTCTTAATATTTATTCCTTCAGGGAAAGTTTCATAATCGAGAAACACGATTTTAACTGTCATTTTTATTACCACCCAATTAATCAATAAAATTAATATCAATTAGACTTTTTGATTTAATTAAATTATATAGTTCACTTATCAGGAAGGCATTGTAAGAATGACTAGTTTTTAACGTGAAAAATTGAATATAATTGTGAAGATGCACAATTTGTTATGAATTCGATCACAAGATTATTATTTTATAAGAACACAAACAAAAAACCCCATCTCATATGAGATGGGGTGCCAAAATGGCCACATTTGTTGTTGATATAAGAACAAGTTACACAAGAGCAATGTACTGGCTCACATCCTTGTGAAGCCTGAACTTAATGGCGATTTCTCACCAATTGATACCGACGAGTCAGGTATTCGATAGGTGCACTCCAAATGTGCACTAAACGGCAGAATGGGAAGAGTAAAAATATCGTCATCCCCAACACAATATGCAGCTTGAACACGATACCAACGCCTTCAAGGTAATTTGAAGCCCCCCAATGGAATGTCACAATGGACTGCGCCCATCCCACAAGTTTCAACATCTCGCTACCATCCATATGTTGCGCTGAAAATGGAATAGTCAGTAACCCTAAACACACTTGTACCACTAGCAACACCATAATCATGATGTCACCAAAAGAAGATGTTGCGCGAATACGAGGGTTAGTCAATCGGCGTTTCAATAGCATCGCGCCACCAATTAACATCATCACACCTGCAGCGCCCCCACCAATCATCGCCATTAATTGCTTTATATGCATTGGCAAGAAAGATTCATACATCCAATGTGGGGTTAACATCCCTAAAAAGTGCCCTGCGAAAATACCAATAATACCCACGTGGAATAAATTTGATGCTAAGCGCATGTTTTTCTTATCGAGCATTTGGCTAGAACCTGCTCGCCACGTATATTGCCCATAGTCATAACGCAACCAACTACCCACAATAAACACAGTACCAGCAATATATGGATAGATGTCGAAGAAAAATTGATTGAGAAAATTCATTTTTGCACTCCTACATGGCTGCTAGAGCCGAGATCCAAGTATTGTGGGGTGACGGCATTGGCAAAACGATGTTGATGGGCAGTAACTTCCCCACCACAGTTTTTTTCATCAGCAAAAAATTTCACTTGCTCCTCTTCCCAAACTGCATCCAGTGCTTGTGGAGTATCATCACGCGCTTCCAAAGCCACTTTTTCGGTTAATTGCTCGGTGGCAATTTCACTATTTGATAATTCGAGTAATACTTCAAACAATGTGGCAAAACGACTTTCACGTTGCTTCAGCCTTGCACCAAGGAGCGCTAAAATAGGGGCGATATCCTGCAAACCGCCAACGGTCTCTGTTGTGGGTAAGACCGTGAGATACTCCAAATAAATAGGTAAATGATCAGGAAGTTCGCGGCAATCAATCTGTAAACCATATTGTTGATATTGCGCCATTAAATCGACCATAGCTTGGCCACGGTCACGAGACTCGCCATGAACATGCTCAAATAACAATAATGATGTTGCCCGGCCTCTATCAAATAATTCACAATATTGTGCCTGCATATCCAACAATTCTTCATTAAGATATTCACGTACAAACATCATCAATTGGATCGCCCGAGTTATCGGTAATTCATCTGCTTGTTCTAATGCCTCAATCAGTTCATCACGATGTAACCAAAGCGCCTCTGAAGGGTATTCTAATAAACGAGAAATCACTTTTAACGTCATCATAGTGCTTTCTCCTGTGTTGTTTTTGGTGTGATATCAATGGCATCAATACGTTTACTGTTAAACAGATTTGTTTTGCTATCACTACCATGGCAACCGTCACCAAAGCTAAAACCACAAGCTTTAGCTTCAGGGAAAGCTTCACGTGCTAATTCACGGTGACTAGATGGGATCACAAAACGGTCTTCATAATTCGCAATCGCCAAATAACGGTACATTTCTTGAGCCTGTGATTCAGTTAAACCCACTTGCTCTAGTGCACTAGTATCACATTGGTTTTCAACGGTTTCTGCACGTTTATAATGGCGCATCGCCAACATCCGTTTCAGTGCTAATAATACCGGCTCGGTGTCCCCCGCCGTTAATAAATTGGCAAGGTACTGCACAGGAATGCGCAAGCTTTCTACATCGGGTAATACCCCATTACTTGCCAATAGCCCTGAATCTGCAACAGATTGAATGGGTGACAAAGGCGGCACATACCAAACCATCGGCAATGTACGATATTCAGGGTGTAATGGCAGTGCCAACTTCCATTCCATTGCCATTTTGTACACTGGGGATTTTTGTGCGGCTTCAATCACGCTCAATGGTATCCCTTGTTTTTCCGCCTCGGCAATCACTTGCGGATCATGGGGATCTAAGAAAACATCCAACTGGCTTTGATAAAGATCGGTCTCTTTTTCCACACTAGCTGCTGACTCAATTTTATCTGCGTCATATAACAACACGCCTAAATAACGGATGCGACCAACACAGGTTTCAGAGCAAACAGTTGGCATCCCAGACTCAATGCGTGGATAACAAAAAATACATTTTTCTGACTTACCGCTTTTCCAATTGAAATAGATTTTTTTATATGGGCAACCAGTTAAACACATACGCCAGCCGCGACATTTATCTTGATCAATCAGTACAATGCCATCCTCAGAACGCTTATAAATGGCACCGCTTGGGCACGTGGCCACACAAGCAGGGTTCAAACAGTGTTCACAAAGACGAGGTAAATACATCATAAAGGTATTTTCAAACTGCCCATACATTTCCTTCTGAATGTGCTCAAAGTTTTTATCTTGTGCGCGTTTAGAAAACTCGCCTCCCAGATCATCCTCCCAATTGGGACCCATTATTACATTGCTCATTCGCTCGCCCGTGATCAAAGAGCGCGGACGTGCCGTTGGCACATGTTTACCTTCTTTGGCATTTTTTAAATGACCATAGTCATAATCAAATGGCTCATAATAATCATCTAATGCAGGGACATCGGGATTGGCAAAAATTTTGGATAAAACCCCAACTTTGTTACCCATTCGCGGCACTAATTTACCTTTGATAGTACGGATCCAACCGCCTTTCCATTTGTCCTGATCTTCCCAATTATGGGGATAACCAATACCCGGTTTAGTTTCGACATTATTAAACCAAGCGTATTCAACACCTTCGCGGCTGGTCCACACGTTTTTACAGGTCACTGAACAAGTGTGACAACCAATACACTTATCAAGGTTTAATACCATGCCGACTTGAGAACGAATTTTCATTATGCTTTCTCCTTTCCGCTCAAGGTCTGCTGGTAGTCATCACCTTCACCATCCAGCCAGTCAACCTGTTTCATTTTACGAACAACCACAAATTCATCACGATTAGAACCCACGGTTCCGTAGTAATTAAAGCTATAAGCAAGGTGCGCATAGCCGCCGATCATATGGGTCGGTTTCGGGCAAACACGCGTGACAGAGTTATGAATTCCGCCACGTTGAGCCGTAATTTCAGACCCGGGTAAGTTGATCAACCGTTCTTGGGCGTGATACATCATGATCATGCCATCAGGAATACGTTGGCTAACGATCGCTTTGGCGGTTAATGCACCATTACTGTTAAACGCTTCAATCCAATCGTTATCTTCAACACCCAGTTCGCGGGCATCTTCTTCGCTAAGCCAAACCACTGGCCCACCACGCCCTAATGTCAACATCAATAAATTGTCACTATAAGTTGAGTGGATACCCCATTTTTGGTGCGGAGTTAAGAAATTCAGTGCTTTTTCAGGGAAGCCATTAGGCTTTTTGCCCATTAATGGCTGAGCCGCCCGCGTATCAATTGGTGGGCGATACACGACGAGGCTTTCCCCGAAAGCACGCATCCATTCATGGTCTTGATAAAGTTGTTGGCGACCACTTAGCGTACGCCAAGGGATCATTTCATGAACATTGGTATAGCAAGCATTGTAAGACACATGTTCATCTTCTAAGCCTGACCATGTGGGGCTGGAAATAATTTTACGTGGCTGTGCAACAATATCGCGAAAACGGATTTTTTCATCTTCTTTATAACGCGCTAAATGGGTGTGGTCACGCCCAGTCACCTTACCTAACGCATCCCACGCTTTCACTGCAACTTGCCCATTGGTTTCCGGCGCTAAGGTTAGAATGACCTCTGCAGCATCAATTGCCGTTTCAATTTTAGGGCGGCCTTGATTTGCACCTTCTGGCTGGGTTTTATTTAATTTTTTCAGGAAATCAATTTCATCTTGTGTATTCCAATTGATGCCTTTACCCCCATTACCCAATTTATCCATGAGTGGGCCAAGAGAGGTAAAGCGTGCATAAGTACTTGGATAATCACGTTCAACACACATAATATGCGGTGCTGTTTTACCTGGGATCAGGTCACACTGGCCTTTTTTCCAATCTTTAACATCCAAAGCTTGGGCCATTTCTGCCGCACTATCGTGCTGAATAGGCAGAGTCACCACATCGATTTCCTGACCTAAATGCCCCTCACTAACCGCCGAGAAGGCTTTAGCAATACCCTTATAGATTTCCCAATCGCTTTTTGATTCCCAAGCTGGGTCAACAGCAGCTGACAACGGATGAATAAACGGATGCATATCTGATGTATTCATATCGTCTTTTTCATACCACGTCGCTGTAGGGAGAATGACATCAGAAAATAAGCAAGTACTCGACATTCTGAAATCTAATGTCACAACAAGGTCAACTTTTCCTTCAGCAGCTTTATCTTGCCATTCAACTTCTTGTGGTTTTACGCCTCCTTGTTGACCTAAGTCTTTGCCTTGAATACCGTTTTCAGTTCCCAATAAATATTTCAATAAATATTCATGACCTTTCCCAGCAGAACCAAGTAAGTTAGAGCGCCAAATAAACAAGTTGCGAGGGAAATTTTGTGAGTCATCCGGTTGTTCCGAAGCAAAGCGGATCTTTCCTTCTTTCAACTGGTTAACAGTAAAATCAACGGGAGAAAGCCCCGCTTCTTGTGCTTGTTTGGCAATCTTCAGTGGGTTCACATTCAACTGGGGTGCTGAGGGTAGCCAGCCCATACGTTCGGCACGTACGTTCATATCCACCAAGCTACCATTAAAGGCTTTTTTATCTGCTAAAGGCGATAATAATTCCTCAGTACTTACCGTTTCATAACGCCATTGGCTTGAGTGATTATAGAAAAATGACGTGCTGTTCATATGGCGTGGTGGACGCTGCCAATCAAGTCCAAATGCTAATGGCAACCAACCTGTTTGTGGACGTAATTTTTCCTGCCCAACATAATGTGACCAGCCGCCGCCGCTTTGCCCAACACAACCACAGAAGATCAACATGTTGATAATCGCACGGTAGGTCATATCCATGTGATACCAATGGTTAATCCCTGCCCCCACAATCACCATCGCACGGCCATGGGTTTTCTCAGCAGTATCTGCAAATTCACGGGCAATACGAATAATGTTTTGGCGGCTAACACCGGTGACTTTTTCCGCCCAAGCAGGTGAATAGGCTTTCATATCATCGTAATCAACCGCACAGTTTTCATCACCAAACCCGCGGTCGATACCATAGTTAGCAAGCATCAAATCATAGACACTGGTCACCAAAGACTCACGACCATCGGACAGCTGAATACGTTTCGCGGGTAATTTGTGCAGTAAGACGTCTTTCAGTTCAACGCTTTGGAAATGTTCACTTTCTAAACCACCAAAATACGGGAACCCTACATTCACCAACTCATCATGCATATCTGCAAGGCTAAGTTTCATTTTAATGTCATGAGCATCTTGCCCTGCCCTAGGTTCTAGATTCCATTTCTGACTACCATCCCAACGAAACCCCATCGACCCTTGTGGTGCACACAATTCGCCTGTTTCTTCATCAAAGGCGATAGTTTTCCATTCGGCGTTTTTTTCTTCTCCCAAAGAATCAACTAAGTCAGATGCTCGCAGCATCCGGCCTGCCACATAAGAGCCATCATCACGTTTATCGAGCATAACCAGCATTGGCATATCCGTATATGTGCGTATATATTCACGGAAATACTCGGCTTCACGCTTGACATGGAATTCATTGAGGATCACATGCCCCATCGCCATTGCCATGGCGCTATCTGTCCCTTGTTTCGGGTTCAACCAATGGTCACATAATTTGGCAATTTCCGCGTAGTCTGGCGTCACTGCGACCGTTTTTGTTCCTTTATAACGTACTTCTGCAAAGAAATGGGCATCTGGGGTCCGAGTTTGCGGAACATTAGATCCCCAAGCAATAATATAAGACGAGTTATACCAGTCAGCGGATTCTGGTACGTCTGTTTGTTCACCCCACGTCATGGGTGATGCAGGCGGCAAGTCACAGTACCAGTCGTAGAAGCTCAAACATGCACCACCGATCAACGATAAATAGCGCGCTCCCGACGCATAAGAAACCATTGACATCGCAGGTATTGGAGAGAACCCGACAATGCGATCGGGACCAAACTCCTTGATAGTTGCCACATTTGCTGCGGCAATCAGTTCATTCACCTCTTGCCAACTTGAACGCACAAAGCCCCCGCGTCCCCTCGCCTGCTTATAGCTTTGCGCCTTTTGCGGATCACTGATGATAGAAAGCCATGCATTGACAGGGTCTTGATGTTCAGCTTTTGCTTCGCGCCACAGTTTAAGTAAGCGCTTACGCACCATCGGATATTTCACGCGATTAGCACTATATAAATACCATGAATAGCTCGCGCCACGCGGGCAGCCTCTTGGTTCATGGTCGGGTAGATCTGGGCGAGTGCGAGGATAATCAGTTTGTTGCGTTTCCCACGTGACAAGACCATTTTTGACATAAATTTTCCAACTGCAAGAACCTGTGCAGTTAACGCCATGAGTAGAGCGCACCACTTTATCGTGCTGCCAACGGCTACGATAACCATTTTCCCAGTCACGGTTTACGTTTAACTCTTGGCCGTGTTCACCTGAGAAGGTATCACCTAATTGCTTGAAATAACGAAATCTATCTAAAAACTTGCTCATTCGGATTGCCTCCAAAGAGACGGCGACTCGCGCCGTACATTGCTTAAAATTAATCTTTATTGCTTGTTATTATTTATGTGTACGCCCATAAACTAGCCAGGTGATAAACACACAGGAAAGATAAAACACAAAGAACACTTTCATTGCATCGGCGGGAGACCCAGTCAACGTTAAGGAGGTCCCAAACGCTTTTGGAATAAAGAAACCACCGATGGCACCTATTGCTGAGATAAAACCCAATGCTGCGGCACTTTCTGTTACTGCTTCTTTTTGTGCTTCTTGCTCTGAAGCACCTCGGGCAATGGCTTTATCCATAGTTAATTTACGAAAGACCACGGCTATCATTTGAAAAGTAGAGCCACTGCCTAACCCAGCGGTTAAAAACAGCACCATAAACACCCCATAAAAAGCGCCAAAAGAACCACCTTGTCCGTTTTCAGGTAGGGTAAAAAATAGCAAGCCAGAGAAAATCGCCATCACAATAAAGTTAAGGAAAGTCACTTTGACTCCACCAAAGCGGTCTGACAGCATGCCGCCTAATGGACGAGCTAATGCACCAAGGAAAGGGCCAAAAAAGGCAAATTTGAGGATAATAATGTCGGGAAACTGGGTTTTAGAAAGCATGGCAAAACCAGCAGAAAAACCGATAAATGAACCGAAGGTAGAAAGATACAACAGGCTCAAAATCCATAAATGGCCGCGTTTAAGCACTGGCAATTGCTGTTTTAATGACGCTTTATTCGCCGCTAAATCATTCATGCCAAACCATGCCATCACTGTAAATAACAATAAAAATGGCACCCAAACCCAAGCGGCATTTTCTAGCCATAAGGTTGAACCATCGGGCTGTAATGCCCCAGTTCCACCCGCAAAGGCAAAAACACCCACCCCGACGATAAATGGTGCTACCAATTGCATTACGCTTACACCTAAGTTACCTAACCCCCCATTCAGACCTAGTGCTCCCCCTTGACGCGCTTTTGGGAAAAAGAAACTGATATTCGCCATGCTCGATGCGAAATTAGCCCCAGCAAAACCACAAAGAAGGGAAATAATGACAAATATTTGATAAGGCGTAGTTGGGTCTTGGATAGCGTAGCCAAGCCAAATACAAGGGATCACCAAAAATAGCGTACTAATGGCTGTCCAGCGTCGCCCACCAAAAATAGGAATAACAAAAGAATAAGGTACTCGTAATAAAGCCCCTGACACTGAAGGCAATGCTGTTAATAAAAATAATTGGTCAGTGGTAAAGTTAAAACCCACTTTGTTTAAATTCACTGCAACGGCACTAAATAACATCCAGACGCAAAATGCGAGCAACAAACAAGGGATAGAAATCCACAAATTACGCTCTGCAATTCGTTTTCCTGTTTGCTGCCAAAATTGCGTTTCTTCAGGACGCCAGTCCTGAATAACACTATTGGCATTTTGCTGTGCAACTCCACTATTAACATTATCTCGTTGAGACATAAATCACCCCGATAAACACAATTTCTTATCGCAGTGTGTGGCGAATATGTCGCCGCGAAGCTGATCTAAATCAAGACAGATTTAAATCAAATTTTGTGCGTTTTTTGGATAAACCACCAGAGGAGTATGGGGAGTACAACCATTTAATCATTTGAATTAAATAAATAAAATTCGTTAAATGGCCGTTTTTACTGTTTGAATTTAGGCGAAATGACTCAGCGGGATATTAAGGAGTAACACCGAAGTGGCATATTCAATTTTGCACAATAGAGGAACAATACCCACGTTATAGAAAAGAATGAATAACCAAATAAAAAGGAACGAATTATTTATGCCAACGACTTATCACCGATTTTCAATCATTAACCAAGTCATCGGGTTAATGCTATTGATTGCCGTACTCGGTATTATTGGCATGGCTATTTCTAATAGTATGATTACCAGCGTTCAAGGAAATGCTCACGCAATTAATAAATCAGGCGCATTACGAATGCAAAGTTACCATTTGCTTTCTCTCACCCCATTAACCCCATATTCCGATACCTATTTAAACGAACTCGAAAACAACTTATTAAGCCAAGAATTAACTCAAGTGATCGAGGTAGAAAATTTAACAGACCAATTTACTCAGCTTTATCATTATTGGGAAACAAATTTAAAACCCGCACTTATTAATGCAACGTCACCAAATGATGCCCGCTTTGAAGTCATTACGTTTGTTAATAAACTCGACGAGTTAGTCCGTAATATTGATGAAAAAACAGAGAGAAAAATAACTTATGTCTCAATAACACAAATGGTTTTTATTGCCCTCGTCGCATTTCTACTTTTGCTTACCATATGCCATCTTAGAAAAAAAATTTACTACCCTTGGCTGAAACTATTAAATATGGTCAATGCCATTAGCCATAAGGACTTTAGTCAGCGTTTTTCTGCGGGTAAAAAACAAGATGAATTAAGCTCCCTTGGGCAAACTTTAAACCAAATGTCAGACGAGTTAGCACAAAGTTACCACCAGCTAGAATCACGTGTCGAAGAAAAAACCGCCGATCTCCAAAGTAAAAACAAAGTACTACTGTATTTGTATCAATCTAATCGCATATTACATTCCATTGAACCATTAGCAAACCGATTAGAAAAAGTCTTGGTTGAACTCAAGAACCTAACACCATTACAAAATATTAGTTTACGATTATATGAAGAAGATAATGACCGTTGCTTTCATGAATTCCATTGTGGCGGCCTTCTATCACCAGAAACCATACAACCCACAACAATAATGTCTTGGGATATCTCCGATAACTTACACCGTTACGGTGTGATATTGGCGGAGATCGCAATAGATCAGCAATTATCTGATGAACAAAATAATTTAGTTCTCATGCTAGTAAAGCAAATCGCGGGTATGTTAGCGATGGAGCACCAACTAGAACAACAGCAACAATTGCTCATTATGGATGAACGTTCCGCTATCGCAAGAGAACTGCATGATTCTATTGCACAATCATTATCTTGTTTAAAAATGCAAATTAGCTACCTGCAAATGCAACCCGGACCACTCCCCAAACAGCATCAAGATTTACTTCATGAAATGCGCAATGAAATTAACTCGGCTTATAGCCAATTACGTGAATTACTCACAACCTTTAGGTTAAAACTAACAGAGCCTGGGTTACTGCCCTCTTTAGAGAGCACTATTCAAGAATTTAGCCAACGCATTGGTTTTGACATTGGTTTAAATTATCAGATCCCAGCAAAAAGTATTTCACCACATCAAGCTATCCATATTATACAAATAATTCGAGAAGCCTTGAGTAATATCCTAAAGCACGCTAATGCTAATTGGTCTCAGGTTTCATTAGTCGAAAATGCAGGGCTAATTACGGTAATGATTGAAGATAATGGGGAAGGCATTCAACTTCAGCCTGCAAAAAATAATCATTATGGGCTGATTATTATGAGAGAAAGAGCCCTAAGCTTAAACTGGGAATATTCTATTACCCCAAGAGCTCAAGGGGGAACCATTGTTAATGTCATATTCCCTGTGAGTGTGTCTTAACCAAATTGGAGCAACTCGTTCATGAAAAATAAAAATACCACCATTGGGCAATCCACCATTTTACTTATTGATGACCACCCAATGCTACGTAACGGAGTTAAGCAATTAATCAGTTTAGAGCCCACATTACGGGTAATTGGTGAAGCTGATGACGGGGTGACAGGTATTAAAATTGCCGAAGAACAAGACCCTGACTTAATTTTATTAGACCTCAATATGCCCGGTATGAATGGTTTTGAAGTACTTGATGATTTGCGTAGCCGAGAACTTTCTGGCCGAATTATATTGTTTACTGTCTCAAACTACAGCGAAGACTTAATTAATGCTTTAAAGCGGGGGGCGGACGGTTACTTATTAAAAGATATGGAACCTGAAAAACTGATTGTTGCCTTAAAAGAAGCCGCCAGCGGTAAAATGGTAGTTAGCCCTACTCTTGCCACCGTATTAGCTGAATCATTAAGAGACAATCGAACCTCTGCGGACCATAATTTGTCGTCGTTGACCCCAAGAGAAACCCGTATTTTAAACTTAATAGCACAAGGCCTTTCAAATAAACTGATCGCTAATAAATTGCAAATCACAGAAAGTACAGTAAAAGTACATGTAAAACATTTATTGAAAAAACTAAATTTAAAGTCACGGGTCGAAGCTGCAATATTTGTTTTACAGCAAAAATAATGCCCATTGAGATCAAGTTAACGCATCCAACCATGGCTGTTGTTTCGGATAACGCCGACGATAGCCATGCATAGCAACAGACAGTTGAATAAGGTCAGTAAACTTTGTCGGGTCTAAGCCTGTTTGCTTTTTAATTTGTTGTAATCGATAACTTAATGTATTTCTATGAATACCTAACTGTTGCGCCGTGCTGCCAACCTCGCCATTTTGCGATAAAAATAACTCTAGGGTTTCAAGCAAGATATCCCCCGAGTCATGTAATAATATTTTATTGCAAATATCTAAGAAAAAATTAAATAAATAGCTATTCTCCAACTCATTAAATAAACACAGAGAGGCCATTTCTTTAAATAAAAACACTTGTTTCTCAGGAACTGTTAACCGCCCTACATCAATGACTGAACGTGCGAAATGAACAGCATCTCTCACATGTTCTTCCGTATCAGCTTGAACCCCAACACCAATATAGTACTGGCTAAGTTGACTATCTAAAATAAAATGTAGATGAGAAATAAAGGATTCGTTTTTATAAAATGTTGATGGAAATAACATCAAAATTTCACGGCTATTTAATAGTAATACATCACTTTTTTCCATTGCTGACAATTCAGTAATAATGGAATCCAGAATTTCTGGCCGATATTGAATCGCTTCTATATTAATAATGACCGGGATTGTAGGCAACGAAAATGAAAAACCCGAATTGTGTAATTTCAATAAAGCACTACGACCTTGCATTGGCGTAGTGCTTTCAATAAATTGCACAAATAGCATATCACGTAAACGATGTTGCCAATTAATACTACGCCGCTCAATTTCCTGTTTAATTAATAACTCTGCTGTGAGTATTGCTAATTCGGCATAACGTTGAATAATAACCGGGTCACCACTGACACCAATCACTAATTCAACGTTATCTGCCACCATAATTGGATGATTAATACCAGGCGCGACATTGGAATAGCGACTCGCCTCATTTTCATTATAAATGGTGATCCGTTTACCGCAGCGAATAACTTCCACCGCGACTTCATGAGTCTCACCAATACGTTTTTTTTCACCTGAGGCGATAATTACACCCTGACTATTAATCACATTGACGTTGTGATGGATTATCCCCATTGCACGAGTGACAATATCATTAGCTAATTTTTCAGTCAGTAGCATATTACCGCCTCATCTTAATGTTTTATTTGCTTACTATGGCTAGATAATACAGTACGTAACAAATTTTCAGCCGTATCAGCTAAATAACGTTCTCCATTAACCATTGCCTGCTCAAGGGAAACTGGCCCCGGACAAAGTGACCACATGGCAGTGATACCATGTTGATATAAAATACGGCTATCTTCACTGTACCCCCCACATAGTGCGATTGTTGGTACCCCATAATGACTTGCCATACGAGCGACACCAACAGGAGCTTTACCATTGGCACTTTGGCTATCAAGCCGCCCTTCCCCAACGATAACAAGGTCGGCTTGCTGAATATACGACTCCGCACCAAGTAGCCCCAACACCAAGTCGATCCCCTTCTCAAGCTTAGCGGAAACAAACCAACGTAGCCCAGCCCCTAATCCGCCAGCAGCGCCGCTCCCCGCATCCAATGAGAAATCCTTCCCTGTAATTTTTGTCATTAATTGAGCGTAATGAGCCATGCCTAGCTCAAGCTTATCTAACATCGCTTTATCAGCGCCTTTTTGTGAGCCATAAATATAGGTTGCGCCATTTTTACCTAATAACGGGTTTTCAACATCACAAGAAACATTAAATTCGACATCCGCTACACGAGGATCGAATTTATCAAAGTTAATCTTTGCGATATTTATCAAATTTTCGCCATTAATGGGAAATTCGATAAGCTGTTGGTCATTATCATAAAACTCTGCGCCTAAAGCTTGTGCAAAACCCGCACCACCATCATTAGTTGCACTTCCACCAATACCGATAATAATGCGTGTGCACCCTAAATCGAGTGCATGTTTTACCATTTCACCTAAGCCATAAGTCGACGCTTTTTCAACTTGACGATGTTCTGCTTGAACCAGTTCTAAACCACAACATTGCGCCATTTCAATAAAGGCCGTCTTTCCTTCTAATACTAATAATCGTGCATCAACCTTACTTCCATATGGGCCAGTACAATTAAAAGTATAAGGTGTGACACCTGATAATACTGGGCTGTGCTCTAGTGACTCCAACAAACCTTCTCCACCATCAGAGATAGGTAATAACGTCACATCCAACTCGGAGGATACACGCTCGAAACCCTCTGCAACAGCCTGACACGCAAGCTGTGCTGAACAACTTCCTTTAAAGGAATCAAGTGCGATAACAATTTTCATGCAGACTTTCCTATTGTAAATGGCGATGTTGTATTACTTTACTTGTATTGAGGTAGTAGCTTCCACTTTTGCACTATCCCCTATACTACCAGTATTGACCCGTGAGGCGATAATGGTGCCGATAACAAGTAAACCAACACCAAACCATAATCCAGATGTAGCAGTACCAGTATAGTCCTCAAAAAATCCGAGAATAAATGGGCCAAGAAAACCACCAAATAACCCCAGACAATTTAACAATGCCAAGCTACCTGCCAGCATACTGCCACTCATATAGGTTGGTGGAAGCGAGAAAATAATAGATTGGACAACAAAAAACATAAATGCGGTTAAACAGAATCCAATTAAACCGACAACAGGCCCGCCCATAGCGCCAATCACTAGTCCGATAGCCATAACGGCATAACCTGAAATTAAAATGCGCGATGAACGACGAGGTGTATTGGCTTTTCTTGCCACAAAAATGCCACCAATCGCTGCTGAGATCCAAGGTATAGCTGTTAATAACCCAATTTGAATTGGTGTTAACTTGCCATATTCTCCAATAATTGTTGGTAAGAAATAACTTAAGCCATAAACTGAAAATTGATGAGTAAAATAAATTGCGACAATCATCATGAAGGCTTTATTTTTAAATGCTGCCATCAGTGAAAATTTACTATTACTCACACTAATACTGTTTTTATCTTGTTCATGTTTATATTTAATATAATTGCGATCATCCTCATCTAACCATTTTGCATCTTCAGGTTTATTGGGTAAAACAAACCAGACAACAAAAGCTAAGATCACCGCAGGTAAACCTTCAATAACAAACATCCATTGCCAACCATGGAAACCTAATAAGCCATCCATACTTAATAATAAGCCACTTAACGGCGCACCGATAATATTGGCTAAACAGACACCAAGTAAAAATAGCCCTGTTGCTTTGGCACGCTCTTCTTGGCTAAACCAATATGTCATATACAAGATAACACCGGGATATAACCCTGCTTCAGCCGCACCAAGTAATAAGCGTAAAATATAAAATGAGGTAGGCCCGGTCACAAATGCCATCGCAGCAGATAATAACCCCCAAGTGATCATGATCCGTGTGATCCAAAACCGCGCTCCCACTTTTTCCATAATCAAATTACTTGGGATCTCAAGAATCGAGTAGGTCAGAAAGAACAGCCCTGCACCAATACCGAATGCAGTTGCTGACAGCCCTAAGTCAATTGACATGGAGTGCTTTGCCATCCCAATATTTGTTCGGTCAATAAAACTAATAATATAAGCTAAGATCAGTAAAGGCATCAGGTTGCGATATATCTTTGCGTTCGTTTTTTTACCCTGCGCAACATAATCTAAATTTGCATTTGTAGAAAACATAGATAAGATCCTCATGTTGTGGTGAAACAGGTATAGTTCTTCGTCATAAGTGACTTACCTGTTGTTATTACTTCAGCAACAGCCCGACGCCCCACGTCGGGCTTTCTGCTTGCAATATTTCTTATTCTTTTTCAAACAACATTGATATCCCTTGACCACCACCGATACACATGGTCACTAGCCCAGTAGAAACCTGACGACGCTCCATTTCGTACATTAATTTTACAGGTAGGATTGCTCCACTAGCGCCAACAGGGTGACCAAGGGCAATTGCGCCGCCATTCACATTGACTCGAGAACTGTCTAACGACAAATCATTCATCACTGCGATTGCTTGTGCGGCAAAAGCTTCATTTAACTCAATAAGGTCAATATCTTTGACGTCCATCTTGAGTTTATCCATCAAGCGGCGTGTTGCAGGTGCTGGGCCAAACCCCATAATGGCAGCCTCACAGCCCGCAACGGCCCAATCAACCACTTTCATTCTAGGTTTCAAACCCCGTTTTTCAGCTTCTTCGCGTCGCATCATGACTAACGCAGCGGCTCCATCATTAATCCCTGATGAATTAGCCGCAGTAATCACGCCATCTGCCTTAAATGCGGGACGTAATTTGGCAAGCTTCTCACGTGGTGTATCGCGCGGGTGTTCATCCGTATCAAAAATACGCGTTCCCTTACGCCCTTCTGCGATTTCAACTGGCAAAATTTGCGTTTGAAAATAGCCTTCTTTAATGGCTTTCAATGCTTTTTGCTGACTGTTCCATGCGAAATCATCCATTTCTTCACGGGAAATATGAAATTGCTCGGCCACATTTTCTGCGGTCATACCATTATGATATGGGCCTTCAGGCCAAGTAAGAATTGACGTTAAGCCATCTTCTAAAACATCATTCCCCATGCGATAACCGTAACGCGCTTTGCGCAGGTAATAAGGCAGCATGGTCATATTTTCTGTACCACAAGCCACAACCACATCTGATTGACCAGTTTGTAACAACATCATGCCATCAGCTAACGCTTGTAACCCTGAACCACATTGGCGATTAACAGAATACGCGGTCGTTTCTTTTGGTAAGCCTGCTCGCAATTGGCAAATACGAGCAATAAACCCACTTTCTGCGATTTGCCCCACATTCCCCACAATCACTTCATTAACATCTTCAGGGGCGATCCCTGCACGCTTTACCGCTTCACGAATAACTAACGCACCTAAATCATGTTGGTGAGTGTTCGCAAAGCTACCACCCATCGTCCCAATTGCCGTTCTCACACCACTTACAATCACAATGTCATTTGCTTGTTTCATATTTCCTCCTACAGCACCATGCCGCCGCCAACATTAATCACTTCGCCATTGATATAACGCGCTTTATCGGAAGCCAAAAATGCCACACATTGGCCGACATCACGCGGGTCGCCTGCAAAGCCTGCTGGAATTTTACTGATCATGATGTCCCACACTTTTTCGGGAACACCACGAGTCATATCGGTATCAATAAACCCTGGGCAAATCGCATTCACAGTGACCCCTTTACGTGCCAATTCGCGGCAGGCCGTTTTCGTTAGGCCAATGACACCTGCTTTCGATGCCGCATAATTTGCCTGCCCAACATTCCCTAACCAGCTTGCAGATGAAATATTTACAATGCGTCCGCTGCCTTGTTCGCGCATGAGTTTTGCAGCCTCTTGCATGCAATTAAACGTACCTTTTAGATTGATATCGATAACTTTATCCCAATCATCATCGGTTAATTTATGCAGCATGCCATCACGATTTATCCCTGCGTTATTGACCAATACATCAATGGTGCCAAAATGTTCTTTTGTCTTTAAAAACAACTCATTAACCTGGTCACGCTTCGATATATCGCATGGGATGAAAACAGCTTCATAACCCTTTTCTTGTAATTGCTTCGCACTTTCTTCGCCAGAGGACATCGAAAGGTCAGATATCACCACTTTTGCACCTTCTTCTGCCAATACTTGTGCAATGGCAAACCCTATCCCTCTCGCTGATCCTGTAACAATGGCAACTTTATTTTTGACTAACATGCGTAAATCCCTCTTTAATATTGAGACTATAAATATGAAATCAGATCAAAAGGCGCTTCTTTAAATAATGAAGAGCACATCACTTTTAAATCAGGGGAGATTTCTGGTACAAAATCCATATGAGCAAGAATGTCACGCTCAAGGTCAATTCCCGGGGCGATTTCTACTAACACAGGGACTTTCTCACCCAAGGTAAATACCGCACGCTCCGTGACAAAATGCATAGTTTGGTTAATCTGACGCGCCACATCTGCGTTCCAAGAAATCTGCCTAACGTTATCCACCAACTTGCGGATATCACCTTCACGAATAATCTTTAACTGCCCATTTTCACAACGAATATCTAACCCTTTAGCCGTAAATGTTGAGCAAAAAACGACGTGACGAGCATTCTGCGTGATATCGATAAACCCACCTGCACCCGGGCAAATATTGCCAAGCAAAGTAGCATTAACATGGCCACTGGCATCCATTTCCCCCGCGCCCATATAGGTGATATCTACCCCTGCACCGTTGTAATACAACATTTGGTCTTGGTGGCTGATCATGGCAGAAAGGTTGCGGCCAATACCAAAATCGATTCCCCCCGCTTGAACACCGCCCCAAATACCAGATTCCACAGTGATATCTACGCGTTTGGTCGCATTTTCTTCTTGGATAATTGAACCGATCACATCGTTAGGTATCCCTGTTCCTAAGTTGATCACACAGTTTTCCGTGAGATAACGGCAAGCAATGCGCCCGATCAACTTACGAATATCAAGAGGTAACGGCGTGGTTTGCTGCACTGGCGTTCGAATATCGCCGCACAATGTGGGATCAAAGAACCAACTTGAGGACTGACGATGATCTTCTTCAGGGTTATCACAAACCACAATATGATCAATAAAACTGGCTGGAACAGTGACACGCTTCGGGTGCAAAGTCCCCTCTTCAACACAATACTTCACCTGAGCAATGACTTTCCCACCAAAGCGTTTTGCCGCTAAAACAGCATGCAATACCTCCAACGACATGGCTTCTTCATCTGTGGTCAAATTACCTTTAGTATCCGCATGTGTACCGCGGATCACGACAACATCCAATGGAATTTCGGGATACCATAACCACGCTTCCCCTTTGAAATTAACTTTCTCCACAAGGGACGGAAGCGCTAATGTTTTCGCATTCATTCTTCCCCCCTCTAAGTCAGGGTCGATAAAAGTCCCTAGCCCAACTTTGGACAAGCGCCCCGGTAGACCAGCCGCCATCGCACCATATAAATGCACCATCTGCCCTTGAGGAAGGCAGTAAGCCTCAACCTGATTATCGTTGATCATCTGCATCCAGCGAGGGGCTAACCCCCAATGTGAACCAATAATGCGTTTCACCATTCCTTGATGAGCAAAATGTTGATTACCCCGAATACGGTTACATTGCCCTGCCGCATGGACTAAAGTTAATTGTTTTGGAGAGCCTTCAGATAAAAAACGTTGCTCAATTGCCGATAAAATAGATTCAGCAGCACTCGTTAAGGTCATTCCCACAGTACAAACTGTATCGCCATCATTAATTAATTTAGCGGCTTCCTGTTTAGAGATAAATTTATTATTCATGATAAAAACCTGCCTAAAGGCTAATATTTCGTAGCCTTTTATTTGATTAATTAAAAACTAATTTAGATGTTAGTTATTTAAAGAGTAATATCGTTTTTTCAAATCTTTTTTACTTATTTTCCCATTCCAAGTTCTAGGGAAATTACGTGTAAATATAATTTTTATAGGAACTTTATAATTTGGAACCCGCTCCTTTAGCCATTCAATAACTTCTTTACTGGTTAAACACACTTGCATTTCTGGAATAATAAATGCGATCGGTTCTTCACCATAAATTGCGCTTTCTATAGGGATAACAGCAACCTCATTGACACCAGGGTAATTAGAAATAAGGTCCTCCATTTCAATGGAATATATTTTTTCACCACCTCGGTTAATCATATCTTTAATTCTATCTTGAATATAAAGGTAGCCCTCATCATCCATATAACCGATGTCCCCAGTAAAAAACCAACCATCTTTAAATGAAGATTTATTCGCAGGGCAATCAGGCCAATAACGCTGGATCACAACATCCCCTTTAACCCAGATATTACCGGTACTATTTGCGGGTTGATCATCACCTTTTTCATTACGGATCGCCACTTGAATCCCCGGTACCGGCGTACCAGAACTTGCTTTTTTATTACTGCTACGAATATCGTCACGGTAAACTGTTGCAGGAGACGATGTTTCCGTTAAGCCATATATAGAATGAATAGATGTCTTTGAAAAAATATATGATAATTCTTTAATTGTGCCTTCATTTAAATGGCCCGCACCACATGCAATCATTCGCAATGTATTAAATCTTTCTAAATTGATACTTTTATTTTCTTTTATTTTTTGAATTAATAATATAAATACTGTTGGTGAACCATGTAAAAATGTTATATTCGACTTCGCAATTGTGGAAATAATCTCTTGTGCATTAAATTTTTTATGTAGATAAATTGTCCCACCAATATGAATAAATAAGGCTAAAATAGCCGAAAGCCCTGTAATGTGGTAAATAGGCACAGCAAGTATTGTTTTATCTTTCTCAGATAACTGTAATGTTTCCTGATATGCATATATTGCAGATAATATATTTTTATGGGTAATAACAGCACCTTTAGGGGCACCTGTTGTACCTGAAGTAAAAATAATTACAGCAGGGTCATCATTGTCAACCTGATTAATAAAGTTAATTTCATCAGTTAATGTTAAGGCACGCCATTGTGAAAGGCTCATACCTTTTACACTTAATGGAGCTAGCCAAGGTTGATAACTGTCATCCCAAAAAATTGCCTTCGCATTGATATTCAGTACATGTTCTTTTCCTTCAAACTCTTTCATTTTAGTACTTAAAGGAATAACTTGCAGCCCTAACCCCACAGCAGCATAAAATAATTGGCAGAATTCAATGGTATTTCCCCAACCTAATACAATGCGGTCACCTTTATTCAATTGCAAACTGGATGTTAACCAATGCATCGTTTGGTTTACTTTAACCAGTAGCTGGTGATAACTCCAATTTTGCTCTTCAAATACAATGGCTATAGCATCTGGTTGTATTTTTGCTCTATTTAATAAGCTTTGATAAATATTTGAATTTGATGCAAGCATGAGACACTCCAACACAACTGAATATGGCTGATATACTATCAATGTATAAAATGCCACCTCATAAATTAGTGCCAATGTTCACATATTGTTCACATCTTTTTTTTATTTAAGTTAGCTATCTGCACAATCGGTTTGTTAATTATTTTTTACTTAAGTGCCTTTTTTGGCGTTAAAGATGATGATAATTTGAACTATTTGACTTTGGGTATGATTTTCAAACCTCAGTCTTAAGTATATTCATCCCATTTATTGACTCGCTATTGTGCGCATGAACAATCCCCCCACCTAAAGGTAATCTTTGTGTAAATGACTAACTGACTTTCTTAGGTGGCTATTTCATGCATTCTGTGCGGTTCAAGCACCTCCCGCAGTAAAATACGATAAAAAGGTGGCGAATTCAGCGCAGATTGCTACAGTGAAGATCATTCAACATAAGATTATTGAAGAGAAAAATCGCCCCCTTTAAAACGGTTAAGGAGATAACTCATGGCAAACTCCCCTTATGTTCCCCCTAAAGTCTGGCAATGGGAACAAGGCAATGGTGGAAAATTCGCGAATATAAACCGCCCAATTTCTGGTGCTACTCACGAAAAGGCATTACCTGTAGGTAAGCACCCACTACAGCTATATTCCTTAGGAACGCCGAACGGACAAAAAGTCACTATCATGTTAGAGGAGCTACTAGCCCTTGGCATTAAAGAGGCAGAATACGACGCTTGGCTAATTAATATTGGTGAAGGCGACCAATTTAGTTCTGGTTTTGTTGAAGTTAACCCTAACTCAAAAATTCCCGCATTAGTAGATAGAAGCGGCGAAGAACCTATTCGAGTATTTGAGTCAGGTTCGATTCTGACGTATTTAGCCGAAAAATTTTCGGCGTTATTACCGACAACCCAACCAGAGCGTGCCGAAACCTTCTCATGGCTATTTTGGCAAATGGGTTCAGCGCCTTTCGCAGGTGGCGGTTTTGGGCATTTCTATGCCTATGCTCCTGAAAAATTCGAATACCCAATTAACCGTTTTGCGATGGAAACCAAGCGCCAACTCGATGTATTAGACAAGCGCTTAGCCAACCATAAATATGTCGCCGGTGACAGCTATACGATTGCAGATATTGCAATTTGGCCATGGTATGGTGCTCTAGTAAAAGGCTGGTTATACGATGCGGCTGAGTTTTTATCTGTCCATGAATATAAAAATGTTATTCGTTGGGCCGATGAAGTTTATGCACGCCCAGCCGTGCAACGTGGACGCCGAGTGAACCGTCTACAAGGTGACCCGGCACAACAAGTCCGCGAACGCCACGATGCGAGTGATATTAGCGAGTAATGTATTAAATGACTCTTTCGCGCAAGTAAGTACTCACAAACTTACTTGCGCTTTATTTTATGACTTTCTGCTATATCGCTGTTCTACCCATTGTGCGCACAGCATTAAGCTTAAGCTAATTAATACCGCCAAACAGGCCATTGCCATCCCACTACCTATCGAGCCTTGTTCAAACTGACGCCAAACAAAAATAGATACGGTTTGCATACCCGCTGGGGCTAGCAATAATGAAGAAACTAACTCTCGAGAAGCCACGGCAAAAACTAACATCATGGCTGCGACTAAACTCGGTAATACCAACGGGAAAAGTACCAAACGTAATGTCGTGATAGCTGAAGCACCATGTACCCTTGCAGCATCCGTTAAACTTCCGCCGATTTGGGTTAATGCGGCACTGCAATAACGTACAGGGTAAGGAAGAAGCAAACAACTATAGGCAAGTAGTAAGATCCCCCATGTATGATAGGGTGTTATAGGCCAAAAGGGCTGGTTCCAAGCCAAAATCATCCCTACCGCAATAACAATGCCAGGAATAGAAATTGGCAGTAAAGAAAGCGCATCGATAACAGCAGCACCACGAATACGTTGTGATACAACGATCCAAGCCGATAAGAAACCTAATATCCCTGTCAATATTGCTGTTACAGTCGCTAAAGAAACGCTGGTCAACAATGCTGAAAGAGCCTCTGTTTGCGAGTCAATTAGCCCTGAGAAATGCCTTAACGTCAGGTTATCCCAAGCCAATCCACCTGAAACCGTGGCGGAAAATGCAGTACCAAACATCGCTAATAAAGGCATTCCCACCGCCAAAAAAGCAGTAAATGTAAATATCCCAACAACTGGCCAACGCCAGCCACCTAACGAGCGAGTCACTTGTGCTGCCGCTTTTCCTGTCGTCGTGACAACATTTTTCCCAGAAACAATAGAACGCTGTAAGGTATAAGCCAAAATTGCCATACTCGCCAGCACCAGTGATAACGATGCTGCACCGGGTAAATCAATTGGCCAATCCGCTAAGCGTTGTTCAATATCCGTCGTTAATACTCGAATACCATTAGGCGCACCAATTGCTGCTGGGATACCGTATTCTTCAATCGCTAGAGTAAAAATGAGTAGTAACCCAGCGGCAATCGATGGTAATGATAACGGCAACGTCACTTTAAAAAAGGCCTGCCAAGGGGTAGCGCCATGAACCTGAGCCACATCAGCAAGTCTATTACCATTCGCAGCCATGCTTCTCGATACGGCAAAATACAATACGGGGAATAAATTTAAAGCCATAATCCCCATCATGCCACCTAATGAGAAAATGGCACTTCCTGGGCTCAGACCAAAAAGCTGCTGAGAATAGCCATTGGGTTGCAGAGTTAACATCCATGATAACCCCGCAATATAAGGTGGTATCAAAAAAGGGATTAGAAACAGTAAATCCCAGCCTTTTGCGAAAGGGATATTAAATAAGCCTCGTAGTGCCCCTAAAGGGATAGCAATCATTGCGCTGATGACAGCGACCCCACCACCTAACAACAAAGTATTTTGCAATAACAGTGGAAGCTCTGGCTCATTCAGTAAATGAATAATTGGTTCGAATGGTTGTTCAAATATTCCCTGCCCTAATTGGGGGAAAACCGCCTGTAAAATAATGAAGCTCAAAGGGATCACGACTAAAATGATTAATGCAATGAGCACCAATAAAGGTAAAAAACGAATTTTTATCATTAGAAACAACACTCCTGCCGGGTATTATGCATACCCAGCGGTTTGCTAATTAAAATTACCTTGTTGCATTATTTAACGGAAAAGTGCGCTTAAACGCGTTAGCACTTCACTACGTTCTGCGTTATCTACTGTTGCTTCTGGTAATAATTTGAGTGTTGAAAAATCAGGCCGCTTCCCTTCAATATCAGCCCTAGCAGGCATTAACCAAGCGTTAGCGACTATCGTTTGCCCTTCTGGAGATAATACATAATCAATGAAGGCTTTGGCTTCATCAGGTTGCTTAGTACTGTTTAAAATCATCATCGGGCGAGGCGCAATTACCGTACCGCTACTAGGGAAAATGACTTCAATCGACTCACCATTGGCAATACTGCTATATGCCACATAGTCTACCGCACCAAATACTGCCGCTTTTGCCCCTTGCAATACAGGAGTAAGCGCCTGCGCATTCGGCCCAGAAATCACCATTCCATTGGCTTTTAATTCAGAAAATAATGTCCAAGCAGCCTGTTGTTTGGCATTTTGTAACCCTAAGACTAAATCTAATGATGCACCAGAAAGTGCAGGGTCAGGCATCGTGACTTTATCTTTAAAAGCAGGTTGAGCAAGATCCTGCCAATCTGTAGGTTTTGGTGTGCCACTTTGGCTATTCCACACAATACCCAATGCAGAAACACCTTGGGCGACATAATAAGGTGTTTTAAAACGTGCAGGCACTTGCTGGGCATTTGCGCTTTCATAAGGCAACAGCCAACCTCTTTGTTGCAAATCCTCTGCCGTATCCCATGATGCAGAAATCAACACATCAGCACGGGGATTCGCTTGTTCAGCTTCAAGCCTTGCCATTACTTTCCCGGTTGTTGCTTGAAAAACATTCACTTTAGTGCCTGTTTGTTTTTCAAACCCCGCCGCCAATTGTTTCGCCATAGCACCAGGCCCTGCGGTGTAAACCGTAATTGCTTGGGAAGGAATGGAAAATAATGCACAGGAAAGGCCAAGACTCATTGTGATACCCTTTAGTGAAAATCGGTTCTTTGACAGTAAATTTTGCATAGCGGTCTCTCTCTTCATAATGTGATCAAACTTTCAATATTTCCATTGCGCATATGTGCAACTTGATGAGCTAGTGCATTAGCCTCTGCGGGGTCATGTGTTACGTATACAGCGGTAGTCCCTAATGCTCTTAGTAATTGAGCCATTTCTGCGCAAAGTGATTGGCGTAATGCAACATCAAGATTTGACAAAGGCTCATCGAATAACAAAATTTTAGGCTCAGCAATAATGGCGCGAGCTAAGGCAACACGTTGTTGCTGCCCCCCTGATAAATCAGCGGGTTTCCGCTTAGCAAAATCCACTAACCCCACACGCTTTAAAGCTTCCATAACATGATTTTCGATTTCTGGACGACTGAAACCGCGCATACGCAAAGGGAATGCCACATTTTGAAATACGCTCATATGCGGCCATAACGCATAATCCTGAAATACCATGCCAAGATTGCGCTTTTCAGGAGGAACAAGGCGTTGAGAATTCGCCACCAGTTGATCACCAAAATAAATCGCACCGCCAGAAGGTTGTAATAAACCCGCTAATAATTTAAGCAAAGTACTTTTACCGCAACCAGAAGGCCCTAGTAGCGCAAGGATCGTGCCTTTTTCTACAGATAAATCGATGCCATTTAGTACATATTGGTGTGAAAATGCCTGAGATAAACGTTGAATTGAGATCATCGGTAAGCCCCCCGTTTCCTGCCTACATGGCAAAAGACAGGGAGACTCACTCAAGGAAGAGAGAGTTTGTCGCATAACTATTTGTATCCTCTTTGGGACTTAATCGTTATGGATGATGCTACGGCTTGAATACGTCAAATTGATGACAATTTTATGATTGGATGATGACAGCCTAATTCATGCAAAGATCGCATTTTCATATGGCATCATAAAAAATTAATATTCCATTTTGACAGAATAAAAGTACTTTTTACGAATTAAAAGAAACATAAAAAACACAGTTAAATAACAATAAGAAAACACGCAATTTGATATTAATCACAATTTAAACATTATTATTTAATGAGAGTAATATTAACTCTAATGAATTTTTTACAAACCATCTAAAAACAATATTAATTTCTTATTTAATGATGTTAGCAATCACATAAAACCTTGTTTATTGAAAAAAGATCAACAATCACCCACCTTATTGATGAATTAATTTCAAATGGATTCTATTCACTACTGACTATTGATATGCTTGATTTATCATAAAAAAACCAAGAAAAACATTTTTATTACAAGTTAATAAATTTATTTATTAACAATAGATTCTATTTCGCCATTATTAATAAACCATAAATATTAGAACAATAAATATTTAAAAATTTATTTTTATAGGTACTCCAATTATTTTTAATAAAATGAGGTTCACCTAATATGTCAAATAAAGAAAAAGAAAATGCTCTATTAGATTCCGAATATGAACATGTCCCAGTCCCTATTGAACATCGAAAAAGCTTTGCCTCCGTTTCTGCCGTTTGGTACAGCTTCCCTCTAGTATTAACCAGCGCAGTGATTGGCGGTGTCGTTACAGCAATGCTCGGTTTCAAAATGGGGGTCACTGCAATCCTCGTGGGTAATTTACTTTTATGTTTAGTTATTGGTTCCTTAAGTTATTTAGCAGGAAAAACCGGGGAAAATTTTGCTATTTCGGCTAAAAAAACATTTGGACAGCGTGGATATATTGCAGTTTCAGGGTTGCTGGCAACCGTCGTTATAGGTTGGTTTGCTCTGATGGTTGGCCTAACTGGCGACACAATGTTTCGTTCATTTGGACAGAACCTATTACTGATGACTATCTTAGGTGGTGTGCTTTATGTTGGAGCCACATTCATAGGCATAAAAGCATTAGCCTTTCTAGGCTATATTGCAGCCCCGATGTATTTAATCCTCGGCATTATTTCTGTTGTTATTGCTATGAAAAATGGCTCATCAGATATTATTAATTATCAGCCTGCGGTTGGTGCTGGCGTACTTTCATTCGGTGTCGCTGTAACGATGATCTTCTCCACCTTTACCGATTCAGGTACCATGACCGCAGATTTCACCCGCTGGGCAAAAAATGGTAAACAAGGTTTTTTAGCTGCATTTACCGCCTTCCCAATTTCCAAGTTCTTTGCAGAAGTGATTGGCGCAATAATTGTAGCCACCGGAGTGGTATTACACCCAGAAGTGACTGGCGGAGATTTTATTACGATCCTAGCCAATGCTAGCCCGTTACTTTCTATTTTGGCTATCATTTTTGTTTTTGTTAACTTAGGCGTGGGCTGTACTCATTGTTTATACAATGGTGCTGTTGGTTGGTCACATATTACAAAAGGAAAAATGAGAACCTTAACGATTATCCTTGGTGTGATTGGGATTATCGTTGCGGTGACAGGGATTTGGAATGCATTCCAAACTTGGTTAAATTTACTTGGATTGATTGTTCCACCTATTGCGGCAATTATTATCATGGACCAATTAGTCTTAAAAAGAAAAAATGATGAGTCAAAAAATTGGCAACCTTTAGCTTTTATCTCTTGGATATTAGCATCAGGAATTGCATTAATTGTGAATGCCTACGCTCCTGAGTTATCAGTCGTGGTTGCAGGGTTAATATCTTCTTCGCTCATCTACCTTATTGGCCATAATTTCACTAAATAGATAAACACAATTGGGGGAGAACTATTCCCCCAATCCCCCTCTCAAATCGGATTCATTTAATTATGATTCATTACAATGATGTGGCGACTCTTTTCCCTGTTAAATGTCCCCCCACATACCGTTGATAGCGTGTAGGCTTTAATTTAGTTAAGTCGACTAATATCAAACCATCAACACAGTCATTAAAAGCTGGGTCTGAACCAAAATCCATAAACTGTACGCCCCCAGGCTCACACAGTTCTGTATATTGCTTATAAAGTGTCGGAATCGAACAACCGATATTATTGAGTAAGCTCTTTAATTTAATTAAATCTTCTTGGTAGTTATCTCCCGCAAATTGGGCAAGCACTTGCGGTAAGGAAGCGGGATAAGGCTGGCGTGATTGTGCCATTGTCTGTTTTGCAGAAAAATAGAGCCGATAAAATGCAATTAATAAATCCCTTGCAGCTACTGGCATCGCACCAGAAATAGACACTGGACCAAATAAATAACGATATTGTGGGTACTTGGCTAAATAGGCGCCTATTCCCAACCATAAATAATCTAAACCTCGTTTGCCCCAATATTTAGGCTGAATAAAACTTCTTCCTAACTCAATCCCTTGAGCAAGAATAGGTAACATTTTTTGGTCATAGTGAAATAAGCTATAACTGTAAATACCGGCTAACCCTTTCACAGCCAATTGTTTCTCAGTTGGGATAAAACGATAGGCACCCACAATATCCAGCTCATCTTCATCCCAAAGGATCAGATGACAATAGTCATCATCGTAGCTATCTAAATCACGACGTTTTCCAGACCCTTCACCGACAGCGCGAAAAGCAATTTCCCGTAATCGGCCTAACTCACGAAGTATAGGCGACCTGATATCTTGATTTCGTTGATAAAGATAAATCATTTTGCCATCAGGCAATGTCCCCAAATGCTCGCAAGCAACTAACGCTTTTTTTAATTCTGAACGGTCTTCAGGTAGTGCAATGGCTGATTCACTAGTAAATAACCCCGCTTTACCCTTACCCAGTAAATACACATGACGACGAAATCGTTCTGCTAATTCATGAGCCTTCATATGCCCATTATGCCAATGTGTAAATGGTATACGCCCACCAATCCGTATTTTTATTTGTTTACCTTGTTGCTTAAACATTTCCCTGACTAACATTAACGTTGATAAAGGGCGATAAACCATCGAGGTGAGATAAAATAAATAACTATTACGCCCTTGAACATGAATGGGAACAATAACAGCTCGGGCTTTCGCTGCTAAACGCAAAAAACCACTACGCCAATGTCCATCACGTATACCTTTGCGGCTAACCCTAGAAACCTCCCCCGCAGGGAAAATAATCAAAGCCCCTTGGTTATTCAAATGTTGTTGCATATTGGAAACTTGTTGGCGACTGGTTCTACTCTTTATATTGTCAACAGGAATAAACAAGCTACTTAGCGGCTCAATATAACTCAGAAATTGGTTAGCTACGATTTTAACGTCGGGACGAACTGTAGCCACCGCTCGTAATATCGCGAGGCCATCCAAAGAACCAATCGGGTGATTTGCCACTAAAACAACTGGCCCCTGAGTAGGGATATTTTCTAAATCTCTTTCGGCAAATTCACTGCGAATATCAAAGTACTCCATAACCTGTTCTATCAGGTCAAAACCTTTTAAATGTGGGTAATTAAGCGCAAATTGATTAAATTCCTTTTCGAAAAGCAAGCGCTTCAATATACGACGCTTCCATACTGAAGGTAGCTGCTGTGGGTAAATATCGTGGAGCAAGGTATCGACACTAAACATAATGCTATCTCCTAGCTTAGTTACAAGGAACTTAAGTCAGGCTCATGACAATGAAATGTCTTTTTTATGACAAAATAATGAAGCGATAAAAAAAGATAATGTCAGTGGGGGTTAATAAATATATTTTACAATTATTCCGATACAACAATAACGAGAGAAAATAGAATTTATTTTAAAAATTAGAAAAAATTTACATATTATATTCAATATTAAAATATGCATTTAATTTACAACAATATCAAAAAAGCATAAAAATATATTTTTCTACTTGCATTTACTTAGATTAATTAAAAATAAAGGGGAAGCCATCATTAAAGGTAACTTGTTTTTAAAATTTAGACTTTCTCACATCATGATGTAAGCTAAAAATTAATTCACATATAATTCAATCAAGTACAATAATTAAAATTGATTATTTTTCTTTTTAGTTTGATTGATAGGCAAATCTTATTTCAGCAATCGTTTAAACCGATGGCCATCGTTGATAAAAATCAAGAACCTTTCAGCTTTATTTATCCATCATAGTCCGGCTGTAGAATTATATTAATTAAAAATATTTAAATATATTTGACCGCAATCTTCCAAGGATAGTGTAATGAAAAAGCTTACTCGCATTACGGTCGCTGTCATATTTTTGCTTTTACTCGGATATTTTGGGTTATCTGGTTACGTTTGGTATCACGATAATCAACGTAGACAAAATAATGACATTCAGACATCTAAAATTGCAGAAAATAATCAAGTCCTCCGTTTTTTTGACGAAAAAGGATGCGATTACTGCCATACTCCATCAGCTGATTTACCCGCCTATGCATCATTCCCCATCGCAAAACAATTGATGGAATATGATATTCAACTCGGCTATAAATCATTTAACCTCGAAGCCGCACGCGCTGCTCTTATCGCTGGAGAACCTGTTCCACAAAGTGAATTAAACAAAATTGAGTGGGTTATGCAGAACCACACGATGCCGCCAACTCGCTATGTCGCACTTCATTGGGCGAGCAGTGTCAGTGATGAAGAACGAACTAAACTTCTTGATTGGATAGCCAAGCAACGAGCAGAACATTACGCAAGTGAAGATATGGCTGCTGAACATCGTAATGAACCAATCCAGCCTATTCCCAAATCACTGGAAGTCGATGACAAAAAAGTCGCTTTAGGTTTCCGCCTCTACCATGATGCGCGTCTATCTGGCGATAGTACTATCTCTTGTGCCCATTGCCATGCGCTAAATGCCGGCGGGGTTGATGGTCGTAAAACATCAATTGGTGTTGGCGGTGCAGTAGGACCTATCAATGCACCAACAGTATTTAACTCCGTATTTAACGTTGAGCAATTCTGGGATGGACGAGCACCTGACTTACAAGCTCAAGCCGGTGGGCCGCCATTAAACCCCATTGAAATGGCCTCAAAATCTTGGGATGAAATCATTGTTAAATTGGATCAGGACCCTGTTTTAAAAAGCGATTTCAATGCCGTCTATCCTGAAGGTTTTACAGGCGATACCATTACCGATGCCATTGCCGAGTTTGAGAAAACATTAATTACCCCGGATTCTCCATTCGATAATTGGTTAAGAGGCGATAACGGTGCACTGACCGCTCAACAATTACATGGCTACCAACTATTTAAAGAGAATAAATGTGCAACTTGCCATGGGGGAATTATTCTCGGCGGTCGCTCTTTCGAACCTCTAGGCTTGAAGAAAGATTATGAATTCGGTGAAATAACTGCACAAGATATTGGCCGTATGAATGTGACTTCCGATGAACGCGATAAGCTACGTCAGAAAGTCCCAACACTGCGTAATGTCGAGCTAACCGCACCTTATTTCCACCGTGGTGATGTGGCAACCTTAGACGAAGCCGTTAAACTGATGCTGCGTTATCAAGTGGGTAAAGAACTCCCACAAAAAGATGTCGATGATATTGTGGCCTTCTTGAAAAGTTTAACGGGTGTGTATACACCTTATGTACAACAAGGCGAAAAAACACCCTAAGCTACAATAACAATTAATAGAAACCAATAGCACCAACCCTATAACTGGATGGTGCTATTTTTTACTCGGCGTTTTCCTTGTAATACACTGTTTTTGCTAAAACAGGCTGTGTGATTTGTTGCTGATAGCCAGCAAGCGTCTCTTTGGTCAATTTCGCTACTGCAATATAAAAAGCACTGTCTGCTGTATCCGCTAAAGTATCCAAAAAATGTTCAGACCAAGGTAAAAGATGCCACGCGAGTAGCTCTTCAAGATCGTCTCGCCTATTTTGCTCTGCTAACCAAGCCGCTAACATCAAGACCAAGCCAATATGGTCTTCAGGCTCTTTTTGGGTCGTCACAGGTTCAATGCCTTTTGTACGCATCCATTGACGAAGCTCAACAGTTGAATCACCGAAAATAATATTTTCTTTATCTAACCAAACTGAGCCCCAAGGGGGAGCTGGTAAAGCATAAGGCCCGATAAATAAACGCTGCCAGGCTTCGTTCAAGGGTTCTTCATCGTGAATACTGGACTGAAAAAATTGACTTATGGTAGTTAAAGACGGTAAGTCAAATGGCCATTCTTCATGCCATGTCGGTTCCTGCAAAATAGCAACAATATCCGTATTATTTTCACTATCTGGGGCGAAATAAAATAAAGAACCGAGAACGCGTCCAGTAATTGCTACCTGTTCAAGAAATCGCGTGTCTTGCATATTCATTGTCTCTGCGGTGGTCAGCGTAGGGACCCCCCTACGCTGAAAAGTTTACTATTAAGCAACAGCCATACCGACTGTCATATGTAAACCATAGAATAGTCCACGTCCAATCAATTCACCAAACAACACCAATAATGTGCCGATCAACAAACTTACCGCAGAAGGTTGACTTTGACGGAAAATTGGCAAGATCCACAACAACAAGCCAAGGCTTGTAGCCACTAAACGGATCATTTGCAATAAGCCGTAGTCAGGGACTAAATCACTCGCTTTTTGTACTGAGCTAGCGATTAGCGCTATTTCACCACTTTGTAGTAACACCGATGCGATAGTCACAATATAGGCAATAATACTGATTGCCGCTAACTTACCGCTATGAAGGGGAAATTTAGCGATTCGCAGTAACAATCTCCCTAAGATAGGCCCCACCACAAACACCGTCATAAAGAAGCCGATAGTGGTATGTGGCGTGTCCCATGTCGGTACAGTACTAATCATATAGACGCGAGTCATAGCCCAGACAAAGACTAACCCCATTAGCATTGTAAGGATCAACCAAATTTTACCTAACCCCTCAGGCATTTTCTTCAGCGCAGATAGCAGCCACCAAAGCCCCCCGAGGGCAAAAAAGATTGAACCAAACAGCACTTCATTACTTAATGAAGATGCAAATACACGGTTCATCGAGTTAAAGGCCCGTAATGGTGACCCCATATGCATCATAGAGGCTAAGAAGCCTAGCCCCATTAGCACCCATAGCACTAGCATGGCATTAACAATGCGCTGTTTTTGCTGTTTATCATCAGTCGATAGCCATGCAAGTCCGGTCACAATCGCACCACCTGCTATACTTTGGCCTAAAACGGTGAATAAAATCAGCGGCCATTCATGTAATCCGTTGCCCATCTTAGACCTCCCGTGGATTGGCTAAATGACCCGTCGTATCATTGACAGGGCGACTATTGGCGTTAGGTTTAATCACAATATTTGGCTTGGTATAATGCGCTTCAGGTAATGGCGCTATCTCAGCCAAATTGCCGTGAGTTTTACGTAACTCGTCAATAGGACCAAAATCGAGGGCTCGCAGTGGGCAAGATTCTGCACAAATCGGTTTTTTCCCTTCTGCCACTCGCTCATAACAGCCATCACATTTTGTCATATGACCTTTTTCCGCATTAAACTGCGGTGCACCATATGGACAAGCCATATGGCAATAACGGCAGCCAATACAGACACTTTCATCTACGACCACAAAGCCGTCTTCACGTTTATGCATCGCACCACTCGGGCACACCTTGACACACGCAGGGTCTTCACAGTGGTTGCAGGAGATTGACAGGTAGTAACTAAAGACGTTTTGATGCCATACACCGTTATCTTCTTGCCAATCTCCCCCTGTGTACTCGTAAATACGTCGAAAATTCACTTCAGGAGATAAATTTTTGTAATCTTTACAGGCTAATTCGCATGTTTTACACCCCGTACAACGGGCTGAGTCAATATAAAAACCATATTGGGTTGTCATGATTTATCTCCTCCCTATACCCTAGCCACTTCAACAAGATTACTGTGCTGAGGGTTACCCTTTGCCAGCGGTGACGGACGCTGCGTGGTCAATACGTTAAGGCTCCCACCGTGGTCTATCTTGTTTTCATCTGGTGCATACCAAGCCCCTTCCCCCATCGCCACCACCCCCGGTATAATCCTTGGTGTTACTTTGGCATTGATATGAACCTCACCCCTATCATTAAAAATACGTACCATATCGCCATTTTTGATGTTGCGACGTTTTGCATCAATCGGGTTAATCCACATCTCTTGTAAACAAGCTGCCTTAAGCACATCGACGTTGCCATAAGTTGAGTGAACTCGTGATTTATAGTGAAAACCACTAAGTTGCAAAGGATACTTATCCGTAAGTTTGTCATCATGGCTTTCAAAGCCAGGAGAATACATTGGGAGAGGAGAAATCAGGTCGCCTTCATCCAATGTCCATGTCTTCGCGATATCCGCTAAGCGTGATGAATAGATCTCAATTTTGCCCGATGGCGTATTTAGTGGGTTAGCAATAGGGTCTTGTCGGAAGGCTTGGTGTGCCACCACATGTCCCTGCGGATTCATTTTTTTGTAGATCCCTTGTCGCTGGAAGGTCTCAAAATCAGGGAGTTCTGGCAGTTTTTCTCTTGAAATTTCATATAAATGGCGTAACCACTCTTCTTGTGTTCGCCCTTCGGTAAATTTCTCTTCCACCCCCATACGACGTGCAATTTGCGTACACATTTCGTACACAGTTTTACTTTCAAAGCGAGGTTCAATTGCCTGACTGGCAAAAATGACATAGCCCATATTACTGGCAGCACCATCTAAACAAAAATCCATTTGTTCCGAGGCCGTACAGTCTGGCAGGACTAAGTCTGCATATTTTGCCGAAGCCGTCATATGATTATCAATCACAACAATCATTTCACACTTTTTATCATCCTGAAGAATTTCATGTGTTTTATTAATATCTGAGTGTTGATTGATTAAACTGTTACTCGCGTAGTTCCAAATAAATTTAATTGGCACATCTAGTTTGTCTTTACCCCGAACACCATCGCGAGTTGCGGTCATTTCAGGGCCGCGTTCAATAGCATCTGTCCATAAGAATACAGAGATACTGGTTTTAACTGGGTTTTCAAGGGTTGGCATGCGTTCAAATGGAATATCGTAATTCCCTTCGCGGGCCCCTGTATTCCCCCCGCTAATTCCCACATTGCCAGTCAAAATCGGCAACATCGCAATAGCTCTCGCTGTCTGCTCACCATTTGAATGGCGCTGAGGCCCCCAACCTTGGCTAATATAAGCTGGTTTTGCTGAACCGATTTCACGCGCGAGTTTAATGATTTTATCAGCCGGAATACCGGTGATTTGCGCAGCCCATTGTGGTGTTTTTTCTACACCATCATCCCCTTGACCTAAAATATACGCTTTATAGTGGCCATTTTTCGGCGCATCCGCAGGGAGGGTTTTCTCATCATACCCAACGCAGTATTTATCTAAGAAAGGTTGGTCAACCATGTCTTCTGTGATTAACACATGAGCAAGCCCCGCGACCAATGCAGCATCAGTACCAGGTCGGATCGGTATCCATTCATCTTCGCGCCCTGCTGCCGTATCAGTATAGCGAGGGTCAATAACAATCATGCGTGCATTCGAACGCTCACGCGCTTGCTCTAATTGATAAGTAATACCACCACCGCTCATTCGCGTTTCAGCTGGGTTATTACCAAATAGCACCACTAACTTAGAGTTTTCGATATCAGAAACACTGTTTCCTGCCCCACTGCCATAGGTATAAGGCATCGCACAGCTAATTTGTGCCGTACTGTATGTGCCATAGTGGTTTAAATAACCACCTGTACAATTCATTAGGCGTGCAATAGGTGAGTTGGCCGGCGGCCACGAACGAGCAACCGTCCCCCCTAGAGTCCCCGTACCATAGTTCAAATAGACCGCTTCATTACCGTAATCGGCAATGATACGTTTTAGATTGTCACTGATTAAATCGTAGGCCTCTTCCCAACTAATTTGCTTAAACTTCCCCTCACCTCGCGCACCAACACGCAACATTGGGTATTTCAAGCGGTCAGGGTTATACACGCGGCGGCGCATAGAGCGACCACGTAAACACGCTTTTACCTGATGTTTGTCTCCGTAAACATCATCGCCTGTGTTGTCGGTTTCGACATACTTAATTTCACCGTCGACCACATGCATCCGTAACGGGCAACGGCTACCACAGTTAACCGTACATGCGCTCCAAACAATTTTTTCCTTGGGTGTCATTGTTTGTGATGCAGTTTCATTCGTATTCGCGGCACTGCAAAAGGGTAAACTTAATGCACCACTGGCAAGCGCTAGCCCACCTGCAGTACCTGTTTGCATTAATTTCCTACGGCTGATTTCCGATTGGAGCAACCTATCAGATAATGCTTTATCCATATCTGCCTCACTTAACATTGCTTCTTAAAGTTTAAATAGCTTTATTAAAATTTTTTTGTATTTAGCTAAGTTATGTAATTTCAATGGTTATTCTATAGACAGGTCAGAATGGAGCCTTGTGCGCGATCAATAATCCATTACAAAATATAAGGTTTATTGACACAAAAAATAACTAAAGTTAAATTTATAAAGTTAATCCACTTTCTGTTAAAAAGTTAATTTAATATCGATTAATCTATTACCTTTATTAAGAAGTATTAGTTAATATGCCTAACTATACATTTAATTTAAGTCAATTGATTTTATTTTAGATAACTATTAGAATAAAAAAATATAAGAACCCTCCTCAATATTAAATTTTATTTCATTGTGCAAATGAACAAATGATTTAACAATTGAATATATAATAAACATTGCCATCTTCACATTATTCCAGCGTTATTCCCCTACTATTAAGATTCTCTATAACTAATTAACCCAATCGTGTAAGTAATCACACTCCCGAAACCCATTAAATAACCCTAGTTTAAATAATGTCATTAGTAGGATTTGAAAAATGAAAATAAATATATTATTGGATTTAAAAAACAATTTAGGGGAAGGCCCTATATGGGATGTAGAACAACAACGTTTATATTGGATTGATAGCTTAGATGGACGAGTATTTTCATGTACAGAAAAAGGAACTGAAATTAAATGTTGGGATGTTAGGCAAAAAATAGGCTCAATGGCTTTATGCAAAGACGGTCATTCGGCTATAGTCGCCCTAGAAAAAGGAATATATATTCTTGACTTTATAACAGGTGAAACTCATCTTCTGCACGCACCTGAAAGTGACAAACCTAACAATAGGTTTAATGATGGAAAAGTCGATAGACAAGGACGCTTTGTTGTCGGCTCTATGGACATGCAAGAAGATAACCCATCAGGGGCGTTATATCGATTAAATACAGACCACTCACTCCATAAAATAGAACAAAACATTATTGTTTCTAATGCACCTTGTTGGTCACCAAACGGTGATATTTTTTATTTTGCTGATACATGGACAGGGGAAATATGGAAATATGATTATGACGTATCGACAGGTAATATTAATAATCGCCAGACATTCTGCAAAGTCGATACATCAACAGGAGGCGCTGCAGATGGAGCAACTGTTGACAGTGAAGGCTACCTTTGGAATGCACTCGTTTATGCAGGGAAAATCGTGAGATATAACCCCGACGGCGATATTGACAGAATTATCGAAATGCCAGTTAAAAAGGTCACCAGCGTCGCTTTTGGCGGCGAAAATTTAGATATTTTATATGTTACTTCAATGGCAAGGCCACCATTACCTCGCTTCCCTGAAGATGGTCAATTAAGAGGAAGCGTATTCTCAATACATAATCTTGGTGTAAAGGGCATAGCTGAAAAAAGATTTGGTGGGTAGATAAACAATTTGCTAATCAAAATTTAATATCAATTAACCTCAAATTATTATACTTATAAAAGAGCTATAATTATGATTAAAAATAATGTTTCAAATAATAAAATATCCTTTAAGAATATACATCGCTATTCATGGGTTTCATTATTCATATGTTGGCTTATTTGGTTATTGAATGCTTATGATAGAGAAATGATTTTAAGGTTAGGTCCGGTTATTTCTCAAGAGTTTAATTTAAGCCCTGAAGAGTGGGGTAATATTGTTGCTATTATCATGATAGCTCTCGCTATTCTTGACATACCAGGTTCTGTATTAAGTGACCGATATGGCTCCGGTTGGAAACGAGCTCGTTTTCAAGTTCCTTTAGTTTTAGGTTATACCGCAATTTCATTTGTTTCAGGTTTTAAAGCAATTAGCCATAACTTAACCTATTTTATTCTATTGCGTTTTGGGGTTAATTTAGGTGCAGGCTGGGGTGAACCTGTTGGCGTCAGTAATACTGCTGAATGGTGGCCTAAAGAAAAAAGAGGGTTTGCTCTCGGTGTACACCATACGGGCTATCCTATTGGGGCTTTATTAAGTGGCGTTGTCGCAAGCTTTATTATTTCTGAATTTGGCGAAGCAAATTGGCGCTATAGTTTCTTTATTCCATTAATCGTCGCACTGCCTATTATGATTTTTTGGGCAAAATATTCTACCGCTGCAAGGATTTCAATATTATATCAACATATTGAAAAGTCAGGGATGACAAAACCTGCTGAGAATAGCAGTACTCAAGTTCAAAAAGGTGAAGGGTTAAAAATTTTCCTGAAAACACTAAAAAATAGAAATATTGCCTTAACCGCAGGGAATACCCTATTAACTCAAATCGTCTATATGGGGATAAGCATGGTATTACCTTCTTATCTATATCATGTTTCGGGGTTATCTTTAGCGGCTTCTGCGGGTTTGAGTATTATTTTTACATTGACGGGCGTGGTTGGGCAAATTGTTTGGCCATGGTTATCGGATATCTTAGGCAGAAAAAGAACATTGATCATCTGTGGTTTATGGATGAGTATCGGGATTGCTTTATTTTACTTCGCAACCTCAATGCCAAAAATCATCGCAATACAACTGTTTTTTGGCTTAGTCGCTAACGCTGTTTGGCCTATTTACTATGCCATGGCATCAGATAATGCAAATGACCAGTCCATATCCACAGCAAATGGTATTATTACCACATCAATGTTTATTGGCGGTGCGTTATCACCGTTATTAATGGGCTGGTTAATCAATTTAGGCGGGGGTTGGAATAGTTCTTTAGGCTATATTTATACCTTCTTTGCGATGGCTGCATGCGCATTATTAGGCGTTATATTACAACTCTTTACGACCCATGCACCATTAAATAACAAACATCAAACCCCAGTAGCAAGTTAACGCTTCATTTTTGACAATAGTAAGTATAGAACCACTTTGTATATAAGTGGTTTTGTACTTAAACGTCATTAAGTTATTTCTTCAATCAGTTTTAACTATACGTGAAACGCTTTTTTAGTGACGTCTAAATAAGGCGCCATTTTAATTTTATTCCCCCTCTTCTCTCATCCCTATTCTCTCACCTTTTCTAACACGACCAGCTTAGTCTGCACTTTACTCTGCGTATGTCAGCTTGGGTTTCTTATATGAAACAAAACATCACCATAACCTAGACACACCCCACATTTTGAAACGATTATTTTACATAAAACCAACATTTGATTGACTAATAATCGTCCATACAATTAATCTGGTTTTAAATAATAAACAATGTTTTATATATGAAACAAAATGTTACCCACATTTAAAAGGAGAAAACAATGAGCTGGATTGCGGTATGTGATGTATCACAGGTTCAAGAAGAATTTCCTTTTTCCGCCAAAGTTGATAATGCCGAGATTGGGATCTTCTTGGTTGAGGACCAATATTACGCCTTGGAAGATGTTTGCCCGCATGCTTATGCCCTTTTAAGTCAAGGTTTTGTAGAAGATGGAAAAGTTGAATGCCCACTACATGAAGCCATTTTCGATATCAAAACCGGAAAATGTTTACGTGAACCAGGAGGTCGTGACTTAAAAACCTACCAAACGCGAGTTCACGAAAACCAAATCGAAATCAGTTTAATTGAGGAGTAGAAATGGAACCCATTCAGAATTTTAATCCTTATTTACCTGCAAATAACCAAATCATTCCTGCCCGTGAAGGGGGGAAAGGCAGTATTCAAGCACCGGGAAGTGCCCCCAATATTGTTTGGCAAACCCGTTCACGTATACCTGATGAATATGAGACCACTCTAATTTCGGCACTTGAGACTCTATTTGCAGCAGGCACTGAAACCCTTGATGAATTAGTTAGCGCATTAAACCAGCTGCAAATATATGACCGACAAGGTCACCTTTGGTCTTCCAGCAGTTTCCGAGAATTTCTTCTCGTCAATGGTTATTAACACCTTGGCATTACTCAGAAAATATAATTAAAACGCCTTTGATAAACGGAAGCAAATCATGACAACCAATACACAACTTCAAAACTCTCAAGAATATTTAGATGTTGGGTTACGTGGACAATGGTATCCCGTATTATCCAGTTGGGAAGTAAGCAGTAACCCTATTGGCATCACTCGGCTCGAAGAACAAATCGTTTTATGGCGAGATGATAAAGGCCAACTTCACGCACTTGAAGATAGATGCCCACATCGTGGCGCTCGATTATCAATGGGGTGGAACCTAGGTGAACGCATTGCTTGCTGGTACCACGGCGTCGAAGTCGGTGGCGACGGTGTCGTTAAAGATGTTCCAGCGGTCAGCCAATGTCCGCTTGAAGGGCAAAAATGCTTAAAGACCTACCCAGTTCAAGAAATTCATGGGGCTATTTTTCTCTACTTTGCTGTCATTGAAGGTGAAACCCCACCCGCTCTTGAGTTCCCTGAAGAATTAGCGGATGACGAAAATCACAGTCATTTCCTATGTACTGCCTCATGGAAATGCAATTACCAGTATGCGTTAGAAAACGTAATGGACCCCATGCACGGAACCTACCTCCATTCATCATCACATTCAATGGCTGAAGGAGACAAACAGTCAGAGATGCTCCTTGAAGCGACAAAAAATGGTTTCATTTTCCGTAAAAATGACCAAATTGGCGTCAACTTCGATTGGGTCGAATTTGCGAGCACAGGCGCAAATTGGATGCGCTTATCCATTCCTTATCAAAAACGTTTTGGGCCGGGTGGGCATTTTTGGATTATCGGTATGGTCGTTCCTGAAGACCGTGATCATACTCGGGTCTTCTTCTGGCGCATCCGCAAAGTCAAAGATTGGCAACGTGATTTATGGCGCTTTATGTACCGCAATCGTCTAGAAGGGTTGCACTGGGATGTCTTAGAACAAGACCGCGTTATTTTAGAAAACCTTGCGCCTAACGCACGTAATAGAGAATTCCTCTACCAACATGATGTGGGGCTATCGCGCCTACGCCGGATAATGCAGCGTGAAGCGAAAAAACAATTTGACCTAATAAACAGCAAGGTAGCTGAAAATGCGTGACTTATTAGTGGGCAAACGGATTGTGATCACTGGGGCAGCCAGAGGGCTTGGCTTTAGTTTTGCCCAAGCCGCAGCACAGCAAGGGGCTCATGTTGTCTTATGTGACATCCTAGAACAACGGTTACAAGAAAGCGTTGAAACACTCCGTAACCAAGGCCTTGATGCACAAGGTGTTCAGCTTGACCTTGCTTCCCCTGATTCAATAGCGCATGCATTCGATATCATCGGTCAGCAAGGGGTTATTGATGGTTTGATCAATAACGCAGCTCTTGCAACAGGTGTAGGCGGCAAGTTACTGGATGAGTATGACATAGCACTGTGGGATAACGTCATGACCGTCAATGTCAGAGGAACATGGCTAGTCACAAAAGCGGCTTTGCCATTTTTAAAACTCAGTGGCCATGGAAAAATCGTCAATATTGCCTCCGATACTGCACTGTGGGGTGCACCAAAGCTAATGGCTTATGTCGCCAGTAAAGGGGCCATTATCAGTATGACTCGTTCAATGGCTCGCGAACTTGGTACTCACCGCATTTGTGTGAATGCTATTGCACCGGGGCTTACCAAAGTTGAAGCAACAGAATATGTCCCTGCTGAGCGCCACCAGCTTTATGAAAATGGCCGAGCACTACAAGGTGAACAAATCCCTGAAGACGTAACAGGCACCGCGTTGTATCTACTTTCACCAATGGCTAATTTTGTCACAGGGCAATTAATTCCCGTTAATGGTGGCTTTGTTTTTAATTAACTAACCAAGTTGGCTAAGGGGTTAAGGCAATGAGTTCAACATGCAAATATTTAATACCGGGTTTGGAAAAAGGGTTACAACTTCTTCTTCTCCTCGCTCAGCAACATCGTGAGTTAACTTTTGCTGAAATCTTGCGCTTAGTCGATATGCCAAAGGCTACGGCATATCGGGCTATCCAAACATTGGTGCATTTGGATTTTCTCGTCCAACACCCACGCACAGGGGCCTTTTCTCTGGGGCGAAAAGTATTAAGTCTTGGTCTTGGTTATATTGCATCGTTAGATTTAACTCAATTAGGTCAACCCATTATCGAACAATTGAGAGACCGTAGCCAATGTAACAGCCATTTAGTTATCCGCGATGGCACAGATATTATTTATATCGCTCGGGTTAGTGGTGCCGAATCAAAAATTAACCACGTCAGTGTCGGAACACGTTTATCCGCGCATCGTACCTCACTTGGGCGCATGCTACTTAGTGGGCTGAACCGTGCGGAATTTGATGCACTCTACCCTCACGATGAGTTACCCGACAATGCAGGCAGTAAACACGAATTCTGGCAAATGATCCAAGCCGACAAATTGCGTGGCTACGTGATCGGCGAATCATTTTATCGTCGGGGGATTTCATCCATTGTTTACCCCGTCTACAACCAAGCTAATGGCGTAGAGGCGGTGATTAGCATCATGGTACCGATGAACAGTATTCCGGCACAGGAACGCCAGCGATTACAAAATGAAGTGAGTTATGCCGCGCAAAGATTGACTGAATTTATTGGTGGTATGAACCAAGCAAAAGCCGTTTAGCGTTAAGCAATTATCTACCCTACATTTTTAGGTTTATTGCCATAAGCCTCAGACTCCTTTTGCCCAAAAGGTGCCTTTGGCAATAACACCAATCTACAGAGGACTTTGCTATGTCAGTGATTGGAATAGAAAAATTAGAATTTGGTGTCGAAGACATCCCTAACTGCCAAAAATTTTTACATGATTTTGGCCTACAGGTTACCGCGGTCAACCCGTCATTATTTTCGACGCTCTCTGGGGCAAAAATACAACTTTTTGACCATCAAGACCCTACACTTCCCCCTGCTTTTGAAACAGGCTCAACCCTGCGTCGAATAACTTGGGGGACGGAAAATGCCACTGAACTCAATAAAATCATCGAAAACATTCAGGGTTGTGATGGTTTCAAACTTACTGGAGATGGCGCCGAATGCCGTGACCCGAATGGTATGACAGTGGCTTTTACCGTCACTCAGCAACAGAGCGTCGAAATAGAAATCTCACCAATCAACCAATGGGGGGATATTCGCCGTATTGATCAACCTAGCCCTGTTTACGAAAAAGCAACGCCAATTAATGTGGGCCATGTGGTATTTTTTGTCGACGACTTACCGTCCACAGAAGCCTTTTATTGCCAAAAGCTGGGTTTTCAAGTCTCTGACCGTTATATCGACCGTGCTGTCTTTTTACGTGCTCAAGTTAATGGTTGCCATCACAATTTATTCCTACTCAAATTACCACACCGTGGCAGCGGCCTTAATCATGTTGCCTTTACCGTACGTGATATCCATGAAGTCATTGGCGGTGGCTTAGCAATGAACCGGCAGCAATGGAGCACCTTTATTGGTCCTGGTCGCCACCCGATTTCATCGGCTTATTTTTGGTACGTTAACAGCCCGACCGGTGGCGCCTTTGAATATTACACCAATGACGATTTCTTGACGGATAAATGGCAGCCTCGCGAACTGGAACATTCACTGGTTTCATTCACCGAGTGGGCGGTGGAAGGCGGTCTAGATTATGAAACCCGTCGTCAAGTCAAACCGGTAAAGGAGTAACCCTATGAATTCCTTAATCCAAGGTGGTATTGTCATTATTGGCGGTGGGCAAGCAGGTGGCTGGGCGGCAAAAACCTTACGAGATGAAGGTTACCAAGGCCAAATTTCTGTTATCAGCGATGAAGATCATGACTTTTATGAACGCCCACCGCTATCAAAGGCCGCACTCACACTAGAAAGCTTTGCGCTGTCGCGGTTATTTAGTGAAGAAGCCACCCAAGCCTTACATTTGCAATGGTTTCGCCCAGTGCGAGCCACTAAGATTGATACAAAAACAAAATATGTTCACCTCAATGATGGTCGTATTGTAACGTTTGAAAAACTGTTACTCGCCACAGGTGGACGCCCCCGTTACCTCTCCAATGATTGGCAAAAACACCCACAAGTTTTCGCATTACGCTCATGGAACGATGCACAACAACTACGCTCAGCACTCCTTGAGTCAAAGAAAATTGCCATCATTGGCGGCGGGTGGATTGGCTTGGAGGTCGCTGCCTCTGCACGTCAAATGGGAATAGATGTCACAATTTTTGAGCGTCAAAGCCGCCTATGCGAACGCAGCGTTCCACAAAATGTCTCTGAAGCATTGGCACAGCGCCATACCCGAGCTGGCGTACATATCATTACGGATTGTGGTGACATTAAGCTTGGGGAGTCAGTGACTCGCTTACAAATCACTTGCCAGAAGCAACCATGGCAAACATTCGACCTAGCCGTAATGGGGATTGGGGTTGAATTAAACCTTGAACTCGCCAAACAGGCTGGGCTTGATATCACCCATGGTATTGTTATCAATGACCAAGGGCAAACCTCACACCCTGATATTTACGCTGCTGGCGACGTGGCTTGTCATCCAACACTTTCTTTATGTCTGCAATCTTGGGCTTACGCACAAAACCAAGCCATCACGACGGCAAAAGCCATGTTAAACCCGCAATCAGAAGGGTTTGATGAACCAGCTTGGCTATGGTCGGATCAATACCAAGATAATATTCAAATATTGGGCATACCAACTTCGCAAGCGCAACAACACATCCAGCGCTATACACCAAACTCAGAGATCCATTTTTCCCTGAATGACACTAATGAATTGGTGCAAATGATTGCTTTCAATGATGCACGCGCTATCAAGCTAGGTAAGCGTTGGATGCAAAGTCACCGCAAACTGGATCCTTCTGAACTTGCTGATCCAACATTTTCACTGATGTCACTGAAATAGTGTACAGCAAGGAGAAATAATATGGCTAATCAAAGCATTACCTTACAAGCCAAGGAACATGACCAACAAGCCCAAGACATCCCTGAAAAAATTAATTGGTTAATCCCAATTGGCTTATTTTCCTGTGTATTGCTCGCTTTCTTCGACAAAATCAGTATTGCAGCTCTGTTTTCAGATGAAAAGTTTCAGCAGGCACTTGGCATTGACTTTGATCCAACACGTTTAGGTCTGCTGATGAGCGCATTTTTATTTGCTTATGGCGTTTCCTCAATGTTACTTAGTGGAATTGGCGACCGATTCCACCCAACCAAAATGCTACTGTTTATGATTAGCAGTTGGTGCTTCTTAATGATTTTCATGGGGTTTACGCATCATTACGGCACGATGGTTTTTCTGAGGATCTTGCTCGGTATTGCTGAAGGCCCCCTGCTAGCCATTGCTTACGCCATTGTACGCCGCACATTTCCACCTAAGATGCAGGCTCGCGCCACCATGATGTGGTTACTTGGAACTCCAATTGGAGCGGCTCTAGGCTTCCCTATCGCCCTATATCTTCTGAATAATTTTGGCTGGCAAAGTACCTTCTTTGTAATGGCGGCCTTTACCGTACCCGTTTGGTGGCTAGTCGTGATTGGTATCCGTCACCCTAACTTAGTAAATCGTCAGGCTCAAACCAAAAACTCAGCGGGTGAAAAACGATCAGCCGAACAGCTCGCGACCATACAAGCCCATAAAAAACGCTTATTCCAAAACAGCCATTTTTGGATTATCTGCCTGTTTAACATCGCTTTTCTTGTTTATCTTTGGGGGATGAATGGCTGGTTACCAAGCTATTTAATTAAAGGGAAATCAATCCACTTAGAGCATGCAGGGGTCTTATCCTCTCTCCCCTTTATCGCCATGTTGTTTGGCGAAGGAATAGGCGCATGGTTGTCTGACCGCTATGACCGTAGAGCTTTAGTGTGTTTTGTATCTCTCTTAGGTGCGGTATTGGGCTTAGCTGGAGTGCTATTCCTCACTGATACCTACAGCATCATCCTCATGATGGCATTTAGCATGTTTATGTGGGGAGCAGGTGCTCCCAATATCTTCGCTCTACTCGCTAAAGTCACACAAAAACAAGTCAGTGCATTGGCCGGTGGCATATTCAATGGCCTAGGAAACCTCGCTGGCGCGGCGGCACCTCTGCTGATGGGGGTGCTGATCACCGCCACTCACACTATGGATAGCGGGCTGTTATTTATCGTAATTATTGGTTTAGTCGGCAGCCTACTACTTCTGCCTCTACTGAAAAAATACTAATCACTCTGTGTAGGAGATAACGCTATGTCACAACCTCAAATCAAACCCCAAGATATCCCAATGGCACAATGGATAGAATCACGAATTGCTCGCCTTGAAGGCCGTAAATATGACTGGAACGCCTTGAAATTCCAAGCTGATTACGACCCTAAATATCGTCGTGCCCAAATGCGCTACATCGGTACTGGTGCAACAGGTGTTGCTAATGACGTGAATACCGTCCCCGCAGAGAACTTCACTTTCTCCACCATGGTATTACCCGCCAAATGTGAAGGCCCCTTACATTTACATCCTGATGTTGAAGAAGTGTTTTTCATGCTGAAGGGCACTATTACGCTATTTGTTCGTGATGGTGACGAAGAGTATGAAACGGTTCTCAAAGAACGTGACCTAATTTCTGTTCCAGCGGGGATTTACCGTGGTCTATTTAATCATGGAGAGGAAGAGGCATTAATGTGCGTGATGATTGGCACACAAAAGCCTGCAATCCCGACTTACCCAGAAGACCACCCGTTATCTAAAGTGAAACGTAACTAACCGGAGTTATCAGTGATGAATTTGCCAATCGAAAAACTTCCTGCACAACAACTGGCTGATTTTGGCCAATACCGCCTTAATTGGCGCTGTTCAGGTCATGGGCATGCCGTCGTTTTATTGCACGGGATCAGCTCTGGCTCGGCCTCATGGGTAAGCCAACTGGCTTCTTCATCACTGACCGACCACTATCGACTGTATAGCTGGGATGCTCCCGGCTATTCGGGCAGCTCAATGCTCAACACAGCGAAACCAACTGCTGTTGACTATGCTACAGCATTAAAAGCTTTTTTAGATAGCCTAAAAATACAACAGGTCGTTTTAGTCGGGCATTCACTCGGAGCCTTGATAGCTAGCGCTTTTGCCGCACAATATTCTCAGCAAGTAAAAGGGTTATTTTTAGCTAATCCAGCTCAAGGCTATGCCTCTAAAAGCCCTGAACAGCAAGCTTCCGTGTATCAACAACGGCAGATGATTGTAACTAATTCAGGGTTACAAGCCTATGCTGAAAACCGAGCCGCCGCCCTACTATCACCCAATGCAACCCCAGAAAAAATCGATTGGGTGAAACAAAATATGGAAAAACTTAATCCCCAAGGCTTTCTTGCGGCAGCATGGATGTTAGCCCATGACGATATTAGTTTGTATTTAAAGGGTTATAACGGGCCAATCGAAATACTGGCAGGCGCTGATGACACCATTACGCCACCACAACAAGTACAGCAGCTCGCGATACAACAAGAGTGCCCTTTTTGGTTGATTAAACAAGCGGGACATGCCAGTTACCTTGATACCCCCACACAGTTTAATCACCATTTGAAACAATTTTTAGAGACGGTATACAACCCAGTCGAATAAAGGAATCCTTATGAATTTACAGTTAAATAATCGTATTGCTGTCGTGACTGGAGGGAGCTCTGGTATTGGTTTTGCAACAGTCAAACTGTTACTCGACGAAGGTTGTAAAGTTGCTTTTTGTGGTCGAGATACTGAAAAACTACAACACGCTCTCAATACATTACGGTCTCTCTACCCTCAAGGGGAATTTATCGCACAGCGCTGTGATGTCCTCGATAAGGCACAAACAGAAAACTTCGCTCAACATGTTTATCAACACTATGGGCAAGTTGATCTTCTGATTAACAATGCGGGTCAAGGCTATGTTGCAAGCTATGCTGACACTCCTGAAGCCGCTTGGTTACATGAAGCACAATTAAAATTATTTGGTGTCATTAACCCAGTAAATGCTTTTTTACCTTTCTTAGAACAATCCAATATTGCGTCAATTACCTGTGTTAATTCGTTATTAGCGTTACAACCCGAGCCCCATATGGTCGCCACATCTGCCGCACGCGCTGCTCTGTTGAACATGACATTAAATTTATCGAAAACATTGCTACCCAAAGGGATACGCGTTAACTCAATTTTGCTCGGTATGGTCGAATCAGACCAATGGCGGCGTCGTTTCGAAAACCGGAGTGATAAAAGCTTGGATTGGCAGCAATGGATTGGCGATATCGCTAACAAGCGAGGGATCCCGATGCAACGTTTGGGGAAACCAGAAGAACCAGCCCGTGCCTTAGTTTTTTTAGCTTCACCGATGGCTTCGTTTACCTCCGGTGCCGCTTTAGATATTTCGGGTGGCTTTAGCCATCACATTTAAAGGGTTAATTATGAAAACATTAATGTTGATTGGTTATGGTGCAATGGCACAAGAAGTGATTGCTCGTTTACCTAGTGGAATAACCCTTCGCTGGGTTGTGGCTCGCCCTCATCACCATAACGCAATACAAGAACGCTTCAAGGGCGCGGTGCTCCCTATTGATAGCCTTGATGACTTTAACGAACACCCCGATTTAGTGTTGGAGTGTGCTGGTCATCAAGCGGTACAGCAGTATGCGCCAACCATTTTACAAAGGGGCTGGACTCTTGCCATTATTTCCACTGGTGTACTGGCTGATGCCACTTTCGAAAACACACTAACCACATTAGCAAAGCGTCATCAAAGCCAACTAATTCCTCTCTCAGGCGCGGTTGCTGGGCTTGATGGTTTACGAGCAGCCAAAGAGGCGAACATTACCCACGTCATTTATCAGTCACGTAAAAGCCCTGCCAGTTGGCGCAATGGTGCTGCTGAGCGTTATATCGACTTATCGAGTGTCTCTGAAGCTACCGCCTTTTTTAGTGGTAGTGCGCGAGAAGCTGCCTTGAACTTCCCAGCCAATGCTAATGTTGCCGCTACCGTTGCACTGTATGGCATAGGTATGGATGCAACTCAGGTACAACTCATCGTTGATCCGGACACCACCAAAAATTCGCATCAAATTGATGTAAGAGGGGATTTCGGGCATTTTTCTATTGAGTTAAATGGCAACCCCCTACCTTCAAACCCAAAGACATCTATGCTTGCAGCCCTAAGTGCCGTTGAAATTTGCCGCCGTATTGCTGAGCAACAGGTAAGCTAATAGGAGCCTAATCATGAATAAAATGGATATTTTTGTGGGGGGAAAATGGCAACAAGGTCGTGGACCTGAAATGCAATCACGTTTTCCGGGTGATAACCATGTCGTTGCTACTCTCAACAGTGCCAGCCTTGAAGATGTCCAAGACGCCGTAAACGCGGCGGACAAAGCTTGGCGAGAACCTACCTGGCGCAATATGCCTGCGCATCAACGCGCGGCTATCTTATATAACGTCAGCGCATTGATTGATGAGCAGCGTGAAACCTTAACGCAATTACAAACTTTGGACAACGGGAAGCCGTGGGCTGAAGCGCGTGGTTTAGTCATGAGCGCAGCCGCCACCGCACGTTATTTTGCCGCCGTTTGTGAGGTTTCTGGAGGGGAGCTTCCACCTCGGCGCCAACCAGACTTGATGACAATAAGCACTTACCAACCCATCGGAGTGATCGCCGCCATCACACCGTGGAACTCCCCCATTGCCAGCGATATGCAAAAAATTGCTCCGGCGCTTGCCGCAGGTAATGCGGTTATTTTAAAACCTGCGGAAGCCACGCCACTAATTTCATTAAAATTGGCAGAACTCTTTGAACAAGCAGGGTTACCAAGTGGCTTACTCAGCGTATTACCGGGAAAAGGCTCTATTGTGGGTGATGCATTGGTTCGCCACCCGTTAGTGCGAAAAATCTCTTTCACCGGGGGGACAAACACGGGTCGCCAACTGGCTCATATTGCGGCTGATAAACTGATCACGACCTCCCTCGAACTGGGTGGGAAATCCCCAACAATTGTGCTAGCAGATGCTGACCTAGACATTGCCGCTCATGGAGTCTGTTACGGTATTTTTAGTTCAATGGGACAAGCTTGTATCGCAGGTTCTCGCTTATTTGTTGCCCGCGATATCTACCAACCTTTTATGGAAAAATTAACCCAATTAACCCAGAACTTGATTATTGGCGACCCAAGGCAAGAACGCATCCATGTGGGGCCTTTAATTTCAGCGGCTCACCGTGATAGCGTCAAAACCTACGTTGAACAAGCCGTCCAACAAGGCGGTCATATTCGCCTTGGCGGTACCGTTCCCACAGACCCCGCACTACAAAATGGCAATTATTTCTTACCGACCATTATTGAAGGCCTCAGTAATCAATCTAGTGTTTGCCAAGAAGAAATCTTCGGCCCCGTCTTAGTGGTGATCCCCTTTGATGATGAAGCCACATTGATCCAAGAAGCTAATGATTCCGTTTATGGGCTGGCTGCGGGGATTTGGACTCGCGACTATACTCGCGCCTTTAAACTGGCGGATGCCCTTGATGTAGGAACAGTTTGGGTCAATACCTACAAAGTTTTTTCCATCTCAACCCCATTTGGGGGCTTTAAAGAAAGTGGCATTGGCAGAGAAAAAGGCTTAGAAAGCCTAAAAGCCTATATGCAACAAAAAAGCCTTTTTTTGGCACTTAACCCACAACCAAACCGTTGGTGTGAATAGCTTATCCGTTAAAGGATTACGGCTGCATTTAGGAGAATACAATGTCTGAAATGATTACAGTTGGCGAAGCTATCGCCAGAACACTTGAACAATACCAAGTCACAACGGTTTACGGGGTTATTTCTATTCACAATTTACCTATTGCCGATGCGATTGGCCGTCGTGCTAAAATTGACTTTACCCCAAGCCGTGGAGAAGCCGGGGCAGTAACGATGGCCGATGCACACAGCCGTTTTAGTGGCTTAGGTGTCGCGCTAACGAGTACGGGGGCTGGAGCAGGAAATGCAGTGGGGTCAATGATTGAAGCTATGAATGCTTGTTCACCAATGCTCCACATTACTGGGCAGGTTGAAAAAGCCTATTTAGATATGGATGCAGGGTTTATTCATGAAACAGCGGATCAACTGGGTTTCTTGCGTTCAAGCTCTAAACAAGCATTCCGTGTACATACACCAGAACAAGCGGTGGCGACACTGCATAAAGCAATCCAAGTTGCGCAAACCGCCCCGTGTGGCCCTGTTTCGATTGAAATCCCCATTGATATTCAAAGTGCCCAAGTGCCATTGTCCTTATTAAGTGCCCCGCTTTCTGTGCCAACTTTGCCCGCAATTTGCTCATCACAAATAGAAGCCATTTGGGACAAACTTCAGCATGCACAGCGCCCATTATTGTGGGTCGGTGGCGGTGCATTGCAGGCGGTAGAAGCCGTTAAACGCTTGGCTAACCAAGGTGTCGCCGTGATCAGCAGTACCCATGGAAGAGGTATTTTATCGGATGATCACCCGTTCAGCCTGCGTGCTTTTCATAATGCGGACTCAATTGAGACATTAATGCGTGAATGTGATTTGACGCTGGTCGCGGGCTCCCGGTTACGCAGTAATGAGACTAAAACTTGGTCATTACCATTACCTCACCCCATCATCCAAATTGATATTAACCCGTTAGCGGCAAACCGCAATTACTTAGCCGACCTCAATATCACAGGGGATTGTAAAGGCCTGCTTAATGCGCTTGCCGATAAAATTGAGCAAGCTAACCGCCCAGTTTCTTCTGCATGGAAACAGCAAATACAACAAGCCGTTCAGTTGGCAGAACAGCAATTAAGGGCACAATGCGGGCCATACAGTGAACTCAGTGATGCTGTCGAGCAAGCCTTACCCGAACATGGTATTTTTGTGCGGGACATTACTGTATCAGGCAGCTTATGGGGCAGCCGTTTATTAAAAGCTACACAGCCGATGCACAATATTCATTCCTTAGCGGGTGCCATTGGCTTAGGCCTTGCGATGGCCATTGGTAGTGCGAAAGCCAACCCAAATACCGCAGTGATTGGCTTAGTTGGGGATGGCGGCTTGATGTTAGGGGTCGGTGAGCTTGCGACTATGGCTCAAGAACAACTACCGATTGTGTTGATAATCATGAATGACCAAGGTTATGGTGTCATGCGTGGTATTCAGGAAAAATATTTCTCAGGTCGCCAATATTATAATGAGTTATTAACACCATCATTTAGCCAACTAGCACAATCGATGGGGATCACCGCCCTAACGGTAGATAAACCCAGCGAATTCCAACCTATACTTCATCAAGCTGTTGCTTTAAAGCGGCCAGTTGTCGTTGAAGTATTAATGAATCATATCGGTAAAATGAATTTCTCGGGCCCCCCGCAGAAAAAACTATTTTAACCTCTAACTTCTTATCGAGCGCGGCACTCCGTCGCGCTTTACAAATCCATTAAACAAAAAACTCTCCTATGTCTGATACAAATTACTTTCCTAGCTGATTCACCACATTTTGCTCAATATGGCAAAAAATCCGCTCCTGACAACAGGTTAGTATTTGTTAGGTTATTATGTATTTTACATTGAGAGTGGATAGTGGAAATTATATTTAAATAGAAGTTAGGGCATCACCATTTTTTCCTTATAATACAAAGCATCGTTTCTAAATTTTATTGTTCTATTCACGAATTAACCCAATAATGATTTGCCCGCTCAAAAAAGCAAACAACCTTGAGAAAGACTGGCTGTAATATTCTTATAGTTTAAACTAGGCTTTTCCAAATGATGCCAGGAGACAATAATGAGTAAAGAGCAAGTAAACAGCAGCTTGTTCAATGATGATCCTGTATTACACGCAACATGGCTATATTATCAGGAAGGCAAAAGCCAGACTGAAGTCGCTGCCCTAATGGGCCTTTCGCGTGTCACCGTCGTCAAATATCTACAAACTGCTAGAGAAAATGGTTTAGTTCAGATCAATTTAGATACCAATGTCTTTGGCTCAATTGATGCCGCTTTACGTATTCGTGATAAATTTGGTTTGTATCGAGTTATCATTGTGCCTGATGGCGAGCATGCCGGAAAACGAACAGACTCAAAATTGATGCGTTCCAGACTTTCCCGTGCTGGAGGGATGTATTTAAACCAAGTTATCGAGAACAATGACGTTCTTGGGGTTGCTTGGGGAAGAACCATCCATGAGATGAGCAAAACGATGACACCAAATTCATGTAAAAATGTCACCGTGATCCAGATGCTAGGTTCCATGCCTTCTCAGCCAGACCTGACAATCCTCGAATCGTCGTCACAAATAGCGTTTAAACTGTCAGGGAAAGTGGCTTCTCTTCATGTCCCAGCGGTTGTCTCCAGTGCAAGGTTAGCCATGGAATTACAAGCTGAACCCATCATTCGTGCTAATTTTGAAGTATTAACTCACTGCACAAAAGCCTTCTTTGTTGTAGGAAGCGCACTGGATGAAAACCCGTTAATTCAAGTCGGTGTCCTAAGCAAAAAAGAAATGCAAAACTACCGAGATGCAGGGGCCGTCGGCGTCATTTGTGGCCGGTTCTACGACAAAAATGGAGTACCTGTTATTGCTGAAGTTGACCAACGGATACTAGGAATAAGCCTTGCCCAATTAAGGCAAATTGAGCGTAAAATATTTCTGGCTGGGGGCGAGAACGGCTATGCTGCAACCTTAGGGGCATTACTCGGCGGCTATGTCACAGACCTTATTGTTGATGAAGGAACAGCTGAGTTTTTATTATCCTGCGAGCTGCCCAACGTTGATTCATCCCCATCCTAAAGAGCAAGGTGCCGCACTTTTTACGGCCCACCTAATAAAAAAGAATATTTACCCCACTATAGACATAATGGGGCAAAATATTTACTGATTTGCCGCTATGATAAGGACAATACCGGCGATATACAGCAAAAACATAGCTAAGAGTAACTTATTCGTGCCAGCTGGTGCGCTGGCGAATTCACGCCAAACAAATACCCCCCAAATCACGGCAATCATAGTAGCTCCTTGCCCTAATCCATAGGATATTGCATACCCTGCTTGCCCTGATGCGATTAGGCTCAGCCCTAAACCAATACACCAGATGATTCCGCCCAACCAACCACAGAGATGGTCCCTTAAGCTACCAGAGAAATACATTTTCCCTTTAACTGGTTCTCCTACGATTGGTTTTTTCATTACCAGTGTATTAAGGACAAAGTTAGATAAAAACAAACCTAAAGCAAATAATACAAGTGCAGAATAAGGTGTCATCAACCCCGCTTCTGGTTCACTTAAATTACCTGATATCGATTGAGCGAGGAAACGGAAAAATGACCCCATAATGATACCGGCAAAAATAGCAGTTATCAGGCCTTTATTACGGCGACTTTTATCCGATGATTGAGTAACACGGCTGTAAGTAATCGCAGTTAGGATGATTGCGGCGACTACACAAGCAACCCCTAAGAACAAAATAGTTGGGTCCCCCTGAGGGCTACCAATATAAGTTGTGATAACACCGAGAACTAATGCAAGCCCAACACCGACAGGGAATGCAACAGCCATACCAGCTAAACTAATTGAAGCAACAAGAAGAATATTTGAAACATTAAAAATCATACCTGCCAATATAGGAAGAAAGATAATATTGATATCCGCCTGCTGAATATCAGAAATAAAACTACGGCCTTCTTCACCAATTGACCCGAGAGTAAAAGCAAATAATAGAGAACAGAATAAAACACCGAGAGAATAGTCCCAATAAAAGAGAGGGAACTCCCATTTCTTATTACTGACTAGTTTTGTTGTGTTAGCCCATGACCCCCAACAAATCATCGTGATAAAACACATAATTATTGCTATAGGATATGATTCCACGATAAACATGAATAACTCCTTGGGATAATTATAATTAATCGTTATAGGTAGAGGTTGGCAGCCATTTTATAAAATGGCTGCTATAGATGAGAACAAGTTGAATTTAAGCGTCAGTTTTTAAACCGTACGTTTTAAATTTACCGATGACTATTGTCATTTCTTCTTTAGATAAAGTGGGAACTTTGCTGTGTAGTCCGCCTATTTTGATGTAGAGATCTGCTAGAGTTTCTGTTTCTCCAGCAAGCCACAACGCTTTTTCCAGTGTTGTTTCCATCGCTATCATGCCGTGGTGTTGCATCAAAAGTGATTTGCTAGATTTGATTCCCTCAAACACACTGTTTGCAAGCTCAGCACTACCAAATGTATGGTATGGAATACAAGGAATATGGTCCGTCCCTGTCACCGCTATCATATAATGAATTGCGGGGATCGCATGGTTCATTATGGATACCGCGGTACAGTTCACCGCATGTGTATGAATAACCGCATTTAATTCAGGTCTGGCTTGGTAGCAAGCCAGATGAAAGAGCCATTCACTTGATGGTGTTTTTCCAGACTCTGATACCCCCTGACCATCAACAAAAACAATCATATCGGGTGTCATTTTCGAATAAGGTATACCACTTGGTGTAATGAGCATTCCATCAAGATACCTCACGCTGACATTACCCGACGTCCCTTGATTCAACCCAGAAGCATTCATTTCCTGGCAAGTGACGATAATATCTGCCGCTAATTTGAGTCTTTCCATCTTAGTTCCTTAGAAAGCGTGCATATACCCCATGCACACTCAATTAAATAACCGAATTTTTTAGGTCGGCGAACATGTTGGTTAATGCAGGTTCATTCGCTGCACAAACACCACGCTCCGTGATCAATCCAGTAATATATTTAGCAGGCGTGACATCAAAGGCGTAATTACCACATGTGGTGCCTGCCGGCGCAGTATTAACCCAACTTAGTTCACCCTCGGGGTTGATCCCATATACATGTGACTGTTCAGCACCATTGCGTTGCTCTATGGGGATTGTTTTCCCATCCTTAAGCGTCCAGTCGATAGTTGGAGATGGGAGCGCAACATAAAATGGAATTTGATTATCATAAGCCGCCAGCGCTTTTAGATATGTTCCAATTTTATTACAGACATCCCCCTGCGTTGTGGTTCGGTCAGTACCAACAATGCATAGGTCCACTTCGCCATGCTGCATCAGGTGACCACCGGCATTATCAGCAATTAATGTGTGAGGAACTCCGTGTGAACCCAATTCAAATGCAGTAAGGCCACCTTGATTACGCGGGCGAGTTTCATCTACCCAAACATGAATACGAATCCCTTCTTCATGAGCCTTATAAATTGGCGAAAGTGCGGTCCCCCAATCGACCGTGGCAAGCCAGCCTGCATTACAGTGAGTCAATATATTTACGACACTGCCTGCCGGTTTTTTACTCGCGATTTCCCGAATAATTTCTACGCCATGGAGCCCAATTTGCTCACACAACTCGACATCTTCATCGGCCAGTTTTCCGGCAAGCTCCCAAGCAATGTCCCTACGCGTCTGTTCAGGAGCATCCTTCAAGCTTTCCATCATTCTATCGAGTGCCCACTTTAAATTGATAGCAGTAGGTCGGGTCTTGATTAACAAGTCATAACTTGATTGTAAATTTTTATCACTCGGGTCCTGTTGCATACCTAGTGCCATTCCGTAAGCAGCAACAACCCCAATCAAAGGCGCCCCACGCACCCACATTTCTTGAATAGCAGTTGCTACTTTTTGTGCGGAATCGAGCGTGAGTACTTCAAATTTAAAAGGCAGTTTAGTTTGGTCGATAATTTCTACTGATTTTCCATCTTTAGAAACCCAAACTGTACGATAGTGTTTCCCTTCAATATTCATGAATTCCTCTTACTGTTTTTTAGCTAATTGGATAACTGAAGCCATCTCTTTATAAAGACTAGCATTGACAATAAGCTCGCGAGCCATGGTAAGTGCGCGTTTTTCGCATTCAGCACGAAGAGCAATGTCTTTAATTTGTTTAAACTCTGCCACCCCTGCGAATCCAATTATGCGGCGGTTCATTTCCATTCCCGCATTGACTAAGGAATCTTCAAGTAGTGTGGCAAAGAATTGGTCTTGGGCTTCCTGTAAAGCTTGGCGGCCGAGTTCATGTTGATAGAGTTCTGAAGGCCACGCGTCCCCTTGTGTTTTTGTATTCCATAATTGGCGGAATTCTCGAACAAAAACAGACCAAGTTGAATCGACTTGGTCAAGTAACCAGTTTTGATATTCAACACGACTTGATGGATTTTCATCCCATGCTGGTCTAGAAAAGAAAGCCATCAGTAAATTGCCAATATAGTTACCAATATCAAACGCCATTGGTCCCATAAATCCAAATTCAGGGTCGATAACTTTTGTATCACTCTCGGTGACCATTACTGAGCCTAAATGCAAGTCACCATGTAACAATGATTGTGCTTCAGTCATAAATTTATATTTATAACGCATGGCAACTTGGATCATTTCTTTATCTTGCCACATCTTTTCTACTGCTTGGTCTAGCTCAGGGGATAGCCAATTATTACGTTCGGCATTGAAATATGGCTCAGTGAAGATCAGATCTTCAGTAATTTTACAAAGCTCATGATTCAGGGCGAATTGAGCGGTCAGCGCTTTTTTCTGATCGGCCTTCATACCGATATCTGAGGTATAAAAAAGAGTTTTGGCAATAAATGTCCCAATATCTTCAGCAAGTTTTGGGAATTTTTTACCTGCCATCACTTCTTTACGCAGGATGATATGAGGTGAAAGGTACTCCATCGCAAACAGTGCCATTTCTTGGTCATAAAAATAGACTTCAGGAACTAATTCATGGCCTGCACAGCGAGCTTCTTGAGATAAAATATTGTATTCAAAACCTGCTCGAGTCAGGGACAATGGCCAGCTTTCCCCTCCAGCCCTGACCCATGGTAGTGCCTGTTTTACCACAATTGTTTTTTGTGTCCCTTCAACAAGAAACACCATATTCAAATTACCATCACCAACTTCATTTACTTTCCATTGATTAGGCTCTCCACCTAACTCGCATGACGAAGTCAGTTTGGAAGCTAAATAAATTGGTAGTGTTTCACACGTCAGCGGCTTGTAGCCTGCTGGAATTGAGTCCAACATAACAAATCCCCTTACTGTTGTTTAATCGCCTTACACTTTACATATGCAAAGTATACATTATCAATTGTAAAAGTTAATGTGATCTATGTTCACTTTCTGAAAGCCGATAAATTGAGATACAGGTAATATTTAGCCTAAATACGATAAAAACCACCCTAAGCATGATTATCTTATGTTTTATATACAGTTCATTTGTATAGCCATATAGAGGGTAATCCTCACTGCTACAGTGATTAAATTTTCTCAGTATTGAGCGCTAAATATTTCTTATCTAATTTACGAACGCTTCATTTTTAAGGATAAAACTGAATGTGATTTTAAGGCGGGGTGGTCATGGCTAGGTATATATAGATTATTAGAGTAAAAAGAGGGGCTTTTAGCTATATTCATTCGGAGTATTTGCTATTTAAATACTCTATTTTTAGTCATTATTTTTATACCCACAAATCTCCCCATATTGAAAATTCATTAGCTACATAAATACACACCAAAATAAATGATTAAGTACTGATATACATCATCCTCCCTAATGAGGGATTTCACATTCCCCCCTCATCAGGAGGGGATCGTAGGTATATTTAGGTAGGGCTGGTTTTGCATGGCATTCAATTTTCTAAATAGTTTTTCTTCTCTAAACTAAACAATATTGAATACAATTACTGTGCTACCTGAATGCTGTCCTGCTGTTGGAGCTGTGCCGCTTAATACCGATTTAATTTTTAAGGCCACTGAATTGGCAACCGAAATACGACTACCGTTTGTGACACTAACACGAGATTTTACACCGCCACCTAAATCAATATCTGGAGATGGGACTTCAATTGAAACTGTTGCGGCTCGATTACAGCTTAGTTGAATAGTTGCTTCTGCTGTATGCCCATTAACTTGCCCAGCATTTAAAGTACCGTGTGTAATATTAGCATCACCATTTACATTACATTGAACATTAACAGGCGGTACTGGTGTACAAGGGGAACTATAAATTGAAAAAGGCCTCCCTAGTCCTAATCCACCAGGCCTTGCAGGGATTGCGCCTATACAAACATCCCATTGGCTTGGTTGCCAATTCCATTGCCATGCTGCTATTCCTGTTGCACCAAATCGACGAATAAACGCATCATTCGCCATCTTCCAGGTCATTCCTGCTGTAACAGGTATACTTCGACCATTAAAATCCGTAACACTTCCATTTTCATAGTATAAAACCACACCATAGCTACATAGAGAACCTGCACAAGGTATTACTGTATTTTCAGCAGGATTATTGCTTCCAGTTGTAAACCACGAAGCGGTAACTAATAAAGCGGCTGATTGACTGACGTTTGAAAGCATCGTACGCTCAGCGTGAGCGATGCCCGAAAATAAAAAAATAAGAATAAAAATAACTTTTGGCATAATAAATATTACCTTCAATTTTCAATAACCATTTAATTATTATTGGTATTCAACCACCAAAGTGGCGCTTGCAGTAAACGAGCCGCCAGTCAATGTGCTATGGCTCATTGTAAAAGGCGCGGCTGTCAACTTGGGTCTTAAGCTGTAATTAAAATTAGCCCAGCCATTTAAATTTAATATATTATTTCCAAATCGGAATATAATTGATAAATTATCTCTACTTGTCCCTAACATTGTGGAATATATGCCATCACTCCCAACTATTCGTAGCTTTAATGCAGGGTTATTTGCACCATCAGAACAATTTAAATTAAAAGGAATTTCCCTTTGATATTCTAAACCATTAATTTTAGGTACAGAAATATCACCAAAATCAATAGTAATAGGTTGATTTGGATTTATCGATGATGTGATATCACAAGTCTGCTGTAAAACAATCACACTAACATTCGTATTAAATATTGCAGCATTAACGTTAAAATTAACAAGAAATATAAGTATGGATGTTATACCATTTACAAATCCCCTTTTACATTTTCTAGATTTATTCATTTAAATCACCTATTGGTCTTTCATTAGAATTAAAATACGACATTTTTAAAATTTACTTGTATATTAATTGAAATCCAAGGTGTAATAGAGCATAGCCGTAAACTCACCAGGTATTATTTTTGTTTCATTTTGACTTTCAATTTTAACAAAGGCATTTAATTGAATCGCCATTTTTCCATTTGAAATGGCAATAGGAGATAACACTGAATTCATAGGTATCTTTTTCCCAGAGCTATCCATTAAACCTATGACAACACCTTTCGCTGTACTACTAGGATTTAGCATTAAATAGCCATCCGAAGTTACATTACCAGCAGTACCCTGAACTGATAGTGAAATTGTATTGGCAATAGATACATCACAATCTTGTAAAATAATAGAAAATGGTTTTAGTGATGTTTTTTCATGTAAATAAAGCTGTTTATCAACAATAACACCAAACTCAACTACAGTTGGCGTACTCTCATCTATTGTACAAGGTAATGAAATTAACGTGCCTTCATACTGAACTGTATTATTATTATCTCCAAATGAGGCTGCGCATAGCATCATTAGAAAACCCAAAAATAGGCCAGAGTTTATTTTTTTCATATTAATTTCCTTATGGGTAATTAATGGAAATTGTTGCTGTTGCTGTAAATTTCCCTTCTATTATCGGTGTAATAGGCTTGGCTATTTTTACGGGTATAGAATATAGCGGAATCTGTAATCTACCATTATTTGTCATAGTAAGTTTTTTCTTATCATTCGGAGCAATAACGGTACTATCTGTTGCGTTATATAAACGAATCCCTATACCAGCTCGGGAAGTTTCTAATGCTTTTTCATCAAATAATACTGGGTTCCCCATATAATTTAGCTCTAAAGACACGTTACTGCCTAAATTAGCTCCACAGTCAATATTTAAAGACCAATTTTTTTGAAACCGTTTACCATCAATACGTTGAATCGCTATCTTACTAAATTGAATATTAACTGGTTTATTGATGCCTTCTGTTCCATAAATATCGCATGGAGGTGTATCAATAAGATTTCCTTTAAATGATAAGCTCGTAGAGTTATTAGAAAAAACATTAGGGCTATTTAATATTAAAAATATAAATAAGAAATAGTTTATCATCTTAGCGAAAATGTTAACTTTTTTTATCATAGGAAAACCTTTATAGATACACTGAATAATAAATTTTAACCTTATTCATACTCCGCTAAAAGCGTTGCAGTTGCAGTAAAACTACCCGCTGTAATATTAGCTGCTTTAGCATTAATTACTGGATTAGCATAGATAGGGTCTCGACGGCTATTTGGAAACTTTATAGGGTCAAGATTTACACGAATTGTAGATAAATTTGTAGATCCACTATAAAATGAAATACCTAAATTTGTATTGCTCGTTGTAAGTAAATTTGTATTAAAACTAGCAGCAGTCCCCTTTATACTTAATGAAAGCCCTGTATTATTTGGCGCATCACAAGTCAATTTATATTTAATCTCCTGTATATAATTCATTCCAGTTATATTTCTAATAACCATATCTTGAAAGTCAATAGTAATTTCATTACCATTTAACCCTGTAATTTCACAAGGTGGGTTTTGAATTAAGTTTCCTTTGAAATTAATCCTTACAGAATTCGCTGCTAATGCAGATGGAATTTGTATACTCAAAATAGATACTAGTGTCGAAATTATTAAAATACTTATACTCTCTTTCATATGAATTTTACTCAGAGTTAATCATAATTTAATTGGAAGTTAATAACCGATGAAAATTTACCTGGCGTCATATTCATCGAGGTTCTAACAGGAATCACACTGTAAGTTAAAATACTTTGCCCTTGTGGAACTAATTTAGGTTTTGTATATTCCCCTAGAGTAATAGTATTTCCTTGTTTATCTTTCAGTACTAAGCCTAAGCCTTCAATACCTCTAATTGAGATATACTTCGACATATTTTCACTTTTAGTTGTGACGAACCTTATTGAAAACCCAGGTTGGTCATTACTCCATGTCATATTACCAGAGTACGGATCTAGCATGTTAACGGGTGTTGCAAGGCAATCAAGTAGTTCAATATAAAACGGATACTCATTTCCCATAGAATGAATACTGGGAAAATCTCCTGTTTTTAAATCGCTAATTTCAATATCTTGATACATTGAATGCATTGCAATACGACACGGACTTTCTGTTAGTATTCCTTTCACATGCACTTGCCCATGCTGCCCATCAACATCCCAATGATTAATTGGAAATTGATTTTCTGCAAATGTCATTCCCGATATAGAAAATAGTAATAGAACAGGATTCCATTTTTTTTGAAAGACATTCATCTTATATTCCTTTTCTTAAAGAGTATCAGGATTTCTGTTCTTCTACTTGACAGTTCATTTCTTGACAGCGGAAATGTAATTCAGGTCTACCACCGTAATCGTTGATATAAATCAGTACGGGGTTATTACCTAAAACACTTGTACTTACACCTAATTTTTCGCTACCAAATGGTGCGATCATTATTGGAGCAAAATCATTTGGATCGGTTTTTAATCTGTCTGAAAATGCATTTAAAATTGTGACGTAATATGCCGTTGGATTTTTGACAATGACCTCATGTCCTGATTTCTCTAATGTGATTTTTTCTTGCCATGGTTTTTCATCATCTTTTGGAACGATAGCTGCTGGGCGATAAAATAATTTTATTCGCGTTTGTAACGCAATTTGCAATACATTATCTTTATCACTTTTAGGTGGCACTTCGCGCAAGTTAAAATAGAATAGGCTTTCTCTATCTTGTGGTAACTCGTTTATCGTTGGCATTAAATCAATTTTAATTTGGCTAGATTTACTAGGCTCTAAACGTTGAATTGGTGGCAACGCAACTAATGGCTTAGTAATTTTCTCACCAGTTTGGTTTTCTAACCAACCTTGAGCTAAGTAAGGTAGCTCAGGATTATTATTGTTTATATTTAAAGTGACAGATTTTTGATTACCGTCAAAAATAATGCGAGTGCGATCTAAAGAAACACCAGCGAAAGACATGTTTGCCAATAAAATGCTGGATAGCCCTATTAATAAACTGTGGGATAATTTATATTTCATAATTTATATACCTTTACTTTTTCTTTATTTAGACATTAGATTATTGGTGATTTTCTCGAACACAAAGTGCCAATAACCCTCCCGATAAGTCATCCAACTTTTTGGGAAAAACAATTTTACATTCTTGGTTAGAAGATAAATTTACTCGCATTACTTCATCGGCATTAATTCCACTCAAATAGGTATTCCCTTCGTCGCCGACAATACCGGTGTTTTGCCCTTTACTATTTTTAACTTGGGAACCAAAAGCGGGATATGTCCCATCTTCTAACCTGATAACGACCATACCTTTTAATCCTGATAACACATCAAAGTGTCTATAACCGACGGCTCCTTCCGTTAATGTTGCTTGTTGCACTGACTGCTGCGCATCTGCATTATCGGGTAAGTTATTTAAATCAATTTGTATATTATTTCGGTTGTAATTACTCATGTCGCTAATGACTGCTTTACCAAATAAATTCGTTTTAACTGCAATACCTGAGCCACGAATAGGAATATCAGGAACACCATCTGTATCAACCAAGAGCCGAGTTCCCCCTGCAAGGCTAGAACCATGGAATGCCCCACCTTCTGGTGTTATTGTTAATCCGCCATTTGCACTAAACCCAGCGGCACGATACTGATTCATCGCATAGCTAACGTTAGTAGAAAGCCAAGCATCATTTCCTTGATATGAAAAGTACCCACTTGTTGTCGCGCCTTTACGATTGTTTCCGATGTTAAATTGATAATTCATTCTTTCTGTTAATGTATCGAAATAGGATGCATTATTTGAAACATTGTCATGACTTATATCCATCGAATAACCGAGGCTTGCAGAGCTTCCCCAAGGTATAGAGACTGAAAAATAAATGCTATCGTCACTTTTTGAGTCTGTTTGCTGCCTATTTGCGGAAACAGTTGCACTAATATTTTTCCAACTGCCTATATCAAAATATTTTGATAGCATTAAGCTGTAATAATCATTGGCTGGTCGGTCCCAATAGGTTTGGTGGTTATAGTTAAAGTACAAAGAAAGACCACTTTCAATAAAGTTCTTATTAATTGATAACGTATATAATTCTTTGCTAGAGCCATAACGCATACCTGTTACTCGAAAATCTAAAAAATCACTCATATTCATAAAATCTCGTTCTGAAAAACGATAACCAGCAAAGTTAATTTGACTGTTATATTCCTCAAAACGCTTTGAATAATTCAGACGATAAGATTTACCTTTTAACGAACCATCGTTAGGAATATTTGCAATAGACTGCGTGATATCAAATGAAAGCGCGCCAAAAACCAACAGGTCACGACCAATACCAATAGATGTTGATTTATAGTCTTGACTACCTAATATTCCACCAAATAATGACCAGCCATTACTGACTCCCCATGAAAATTCTCCCATACCGAAGCTCACGCCTTGACGGTGACCTTGGTTATCAATAGGTTTTCCCGTTGCAAATTTATATTGAACCTGACCTGGCCGTGTTAAAAAGGGCAGACTGGCGGTATCAACATCAAATGTTTGTGTGGTCCCATCTTGCTCAGCAACTGTAACATTCATTTTTCCTGTAATTGCATCACTGAGGTTTTGAATACGAAATGGGCCTTGAGCGACCTGTGTTTCATAAATCACTCTTCCTTGCTGACGTATAGTAATTGTGGCATTTGTCTTTGCTGTTCCAACTATTTCTGGTGCATAACCACGTAAGTTAGGCGGCAGCATGTTCAAATCAGATTGCAATCCAAGCCCAATAAACTTAAATGCATCAAATACACCTGAATTTAAAAAATCCTCACCTAGAGTTAATTTTGCTTGCAAAGCGGCTATCGCTCGATAAGCATAGATACGATTCCAATCAAAATTATGTTGAGTTGTTTTTTGTTCTCCAGTTGTACGATTGATTTGAGATTGCCATTCACCACGGAATCTCCATGCTCCTAAATTAACACCCGCTACACCATTCCCACTTAAAGATGATGATGTTTGATCTTGTTCAAGCGAATCGTTAATTGCTCCATTTATATTGTAGTCAAATAATAAAGCCGAAATACCATGATCCCAACGGCTAGGAGGGTCCCAGTTTTCATAAATTTGTTCTAAATAGGCCTGAGGGACATTAATATTAAGTGAAGAGGTAGATAGATCCCCTTCAACAGACATACCATCTAAACTATTTAAATTTAAGCATTGACCACCTTGTTCCCATAATGCTTTATTTAAGGCTTCTTTTGTTAACCCTAATCTTTCGACAATATCTGGGGAAAGGCAAGCCACACTACCTGAATCTGAAGTTTCACTTTCATTAAATATAACTGACATTTCAGATAATGAATGACCATTAATATTAATTTTCAAGTTATACGTACCAGGCATAATAAATCCAATACGATTAAATTGTTCTAAATCAATATTGTTTCTATCTTCTACATCTAATACATCAGTATTAAATTCAATTACCCTAGCAAATGTGGTAGTCAGCATACTGCTATAGAGCATTGATATGATCAAGCCTTTTAATATATATTGTCGTATTTTATTTTGCTTAATAGGCATATTAATTTCCTGACTACCCAAAAATAAATTTCAAATATCTTCAGTGATAATCAACTTTAAATTTTATTGTTGTTCTATATCCACCTGACTTTAGAGATAAACCATTTCTCATAAGCTTCACACCATATTTTAAGTTTGATTCCCCAGGTATTATTGAGTGTTCTTTAAGAGGAATACTGGGATATATTAAATTTCCTTTTTCATCTTCTAGAGACAATGATATTCCTTTTGCGTGACCAAATAATTCGAACAAATTATTTTTGGCTGGTCCATCGAATGTTAAGGTGAAATAATTCCAATGCTTTCCTGATAACGTTTCTAAATGGCAACCAATTAATTTAATTGAAAAATACTTTATTGGACTATTACCATATTGATTTATAAGACTCATTGGAATTACACCCATATCTATTGATTGGTCATAAGAGTCCATTGAAATAGCACATGCTGTTTCTAAAATGCTTCCTTGCATATTTACCTTACCAATAATAGTATTGTTATCAGCCAAAGAGTTATTGGCTCCTATAATTAATAAAATTAGGAAGCCCGTGATTTTCCTGATAACAATCATTGGTGGTATGTCCTTTATTTAGTATTTAGTGTTTTCCTAGTAGGTCAGCACTTAATATTTTGCAGAAACTTAGTTATAAGAAAGAACAAAGTTTGTAGTTGCTTCAAATTTGCCTGGGTTAACTTGTGCACCTGAAACACCTTGCAAAGCAGCTTGGAATCTTAGTGAATTATCGCCTGCAACAAAGTTTTGGGTTGTAGAGCTATTCAGGTCAATTTTATTTCCTGAAACTGTCATTAATTTAACACCAGCACCTTGTCCATCACCAGTAATTTGAATTAAACCAGTATTATTACCAGAATTAACCCATTCAGTACCGGTGAATTTTACATTAACAGTATTATTGTAAGTTAATTCGACTTCTTCACCATCTTCATTTGTACCTTTATATTTTGCATTTAAAGTACAACCTTCCAGTTTAATTGCGAATGGTTGAGCTGAAGACATACCACCTGATTCAAGTGTTGTATTAGAAATTTGTCCTAATGGTACTTCTTGGTTTTCATCACCTGGTGCAATTGAACATGGCGCTGTAATAATTGAACCACTGAAATGAACTTTACCAGTACCTGCATCAACTGCTAATGCTGACGTACTCATTGCACCAAAAACCATTGTTGCGATAACTAACTTTTTCATATATTTACCTATATAAATTAAAATAAATTAATAACCGAATGATTATTAACATTGACACTAAGCTCATACCTATTTATAGGCATGAGTAAAACCCTTAATTACTCTAATTAAGGAAATAAATTTTAAAATTAGACAATTAAATTTTGTTCGAAAAATTATTTGCAATAACGTAGTAATAATAATCAGACCAATCCTTGCCAAGTGCATGCAAATAGTTATTTAGCATATCGATCGATATATTACACAACCCATTCTCATAACGAGAAACTTGCTGTTGACTCAGGTATAATAATTTTCCAACTTCAGTACCAGACAAACATTTTTCTATTCTAGCTGATTTTAAAAACTTACCTGTTTCTTTTGTAATATCTAATCCATTGATATATTTAACTTCACTTTTTATCTTATCTACATTTTCTACAAACATAGCCAAGTCTCCTAAAAATATATTTTAATCAATAATCGATTAGCTTAAAACCATAGCCAGATTCTAAATAATAAATTCTAATATAATAATAAGTCATTTAACGGAGGAGTATTTTTTAACTCAACTCATTTGATGTCGCTTACTATAGATTTATCCAATATTGGAGTAAAAGTGTTTTAAGCAATGAAAAGCGAGCCTTTAGATAGGTATGACCTATTGAAAAATATAAAAATATATATTATAACCTATTAAAATTAATTATAAGTTATTATAATCTTATATATCAATAGGTTGAATAAATTTAGTTAATCACGTTATAAATTATGTTTTCGTTAACATTGTCAGATTTAATATTTAGTACTCATATCTTCACCTATCATACTTGCAATTTGTTACAGTTATTCAATAAAAGATATATGATAACTTTATTAAAATAACTTATATAGATAGTCAAAATATGACAATTACACTATAGAATAAATATTACCTTTAGTTTTAGTTGATAAAATAGATATTTGTTTTAAGACTACCTACAAAGAAACTGAAGGGGTAAATAAGACTTTTGCTTTTCTGTCATATTAGTACCGTAGCTAAATTTTAAAGCCTAACAAAGCTCATCTATAAAGGTGATTTTACTTACTCGTTCTTTCTGTCTAAAGAAAACAAGGAAATGGAATAAATGAATCATTTCAACAGAAATGTTGGAATGTAGAGGGGATTATTTAGTGTAACTCAAAGTAGATACAAACACGGAAAACAGGTAACCCATTGTTTATTAAATTTTAATTATCCCCAGAGTAGGATCATATGACTATAGTATTCTAGGTGTAAAAAAGTACTTCTTATAAATCGAATTAAAAAACCAAACTTTATTAAAACTTAAAACTATAAGTCTAAAAAATTTATTTTTTTAGACTAAACAGCTAGCTCACCTCTTTGAAAACCTTCCTTTCTAACTGACATCACTCCATTTTCGTGTAATAATTTGGTTGTTATTCATATTAATTGTTAAATCAATCATTCATGCTTTAGATTAAGAAAACCACAAATCAATGTGTTGTAAAATCGTGAGGTAGTGCTTAATATAATTAACAGACTGACTGTAAGTGAAATTTATAAACTTAAAAATCATTTTTAACAGAGTAAAAATTATAAACAATGATATATATATTGAACAATTGTATAGAATATGATTCTGAAACTGGTGAGATAATTCAGCTAGGCTCAAACAGCGAAGTGGCCAAGCTTACACCTATTTTAAATCGTATTTTCAGAGTATTAGTCGAAAATAATAACATGATCATCCCAAGAGAAGAACTTTTAAAAAAAGTTTGGGATGAGCATGGTTTGACTGCCTCAATTAATACATTAAACCAATATATCAGTGCTCTGCGAAAACTACTTTATCAGCACCTTGAGATAGATAATGCAATTTTAAATATTCCTAAAAAAGGTGTTATTTTATCTTCAGAACTCATTATTACACAACGTAACACCGAGCTTGTTCGCCATAGTGAAGAAAAAGGAGATACAGAAAAACTTGATGGAAGGGATAAACTACCTTTAATTGAGCTTAATACACATAATCAAGTCGCGGTATCTTCCGTTATAGCTAAACCCCGAGTATGTTATACGTTAAAGCGTAATTTCTCATTGAAAATTATACTTGGCTTAAGCGTCATTTTAACACTGGCTTCAATGTATAATTTATTTTTTGGTGCATTAAGCTTTGACAAAGTTAACACGTACCTTGTCAGTACAATAGGGTCGTGCCCTGTTTATTCATTTAACAGTAATTTTGACGATAAAAATAATTCAAAAGATATTGATAAACATGTAAAAGAGTTTAATTTACAATGTAATAACAGTGCCATTTTTTATTACTACAGTAACCATAGTAATGCTCAAGTAGAAAAACAAACCCTACTGACTAAGTGCGAAGATAATAAAATATGTATTTCAACTCGAATAAATTGGTAGGTTAAGAATGAGAAAAATTACTATTTTTTTGTGTCATTGCATTATTGTCAGTTGGCCTATTTTTTTATTCTGTGACTGTAGAGGACAACAAATACTGTAGTGCACAAATTAACTCAAATTTTGAGTCTCCCTTATACCCTAAAGCTGGATATGAAATTGACTTAAGGATCGTCCATCAAAAGGATAATAGCGGCTATATAAAGTTGGTTGGTTCAATTTCCACGGATAAAACCTATTCCGTGAATAGAGTCGTTCACTATACTAACTCGACTATTGATGAAATCGATAATATCAAAACGAAAATTACATTAGTGAGAAAGGCAAAAAATGATAATGTGAGTGATGAAGTATTCAATCACTATTTAAAAGCATTTTCTTTTGGTACAACCAGTTACTCGAAGATTAATCAAATCTCCCCTGGAAGGTATCTCTTTTCCAGTGCATTTGGCCCTTACTTTATTTGTGGGGAACAAAAAGAAAACGAGTTGCCTCCTATCTGATATCAATAAAGCATATTGAGAGAAGATATACGGACTGAAGTGTCATAGTCAATTGGCTACCTGAATAGAGGTGTTATTAGTTCAAGGTGACCTATATGACAATGCAAACTCGACGTAATTTCAGTGCAGAATTTAATTTGAGACTAGTTTTTCCCTTGACCAGAGCTATTCCGTACTCAAAGCTACTAACGCTATAAGTGCTAGTAAATTTACTATGGATAAATGAGTTAACCAGTTAAAGCAAAGTTTATTTCAACAAGGCAATTGCTGGGACAATGCGCCAATCAAACGCGTTTTAGGTGCTTAAAAACGGAATGGGTATAATAAATAGGCTATCAAAGCTTTGTTGAAACTCAGCACCAAATCACCCGATACATGATTGGGCATGCAGGTAATCGATCTGAGTTGATCTTAGCATCAAAAGTAAGGACAAGCCTTGCAAGCACTGGATTTCAGATACAAAAAAGACCTCGATTGATGCCTCTTGATGTTCTTATGGTGCGAAGGCCGGACTCGCTTTTAATAGGCAATGCATTGTTTTTATTTGATATATATTTATAAATAAATTTTTGTATACTTAAATGTATACTCAATGAACTTTAATGACTACCCGTATCAAAAGCCTTAGCTCTGATACGGGCTGATTTAACGATAACGCTGTTGGATAGGAGTAAAGAATTTATCCCAAAGGTACTCTGCCATACCTTCGTTTGTAAGGAGTTCATTCTTTCCATATCCCCCCATTAAACTATAAAAACCAAGTGTTTGACCATTATCATTAACACTTAAGCTATCATTAAAACTATTTAGAGTTACACCATCATAGCTGAAACAGATGTCTCCTATTCCGAAATTATGAGAACTCGCACGCCAAATCCCACATTGTCCTGATTTTTGACCGTTAATATACACACTACAGGTAAATGAATTTGCATCTGGCTGATGGAACTCTACCTCTACTTCAGAATGCCGCTTCGTTAGCTCAGTGAGTGTATTTTCAAAGTATTTAGCTACATATTCGAAGCCTTCTCTACGGGCTCTATCTTTATCTAGGTCTGTAAATTTTTTTGGTAAAGAAAGATTACTGGAACGAGGTGTAAATATGGTATCAATAGTCTGAGGATCAGAATGAGCAAAGGAATGAATATTTTTACTCAGTTGTGGTTTTTCCTTTTCCATCTCTGCAATAGCGCGGGAAACTGCACTTACAACCTGTACATACCCCTCATCATGAGTAGCAAACTTGGTAATTGGCTTACCATCGATGGTAGCAGCCATAATGCTTCCAAACGGTAATTCATGCCAAGCACACTCTCTAAGGATCACGGGAATCACTACGGCCTCTCCACAATGGTGGCGTTCTAATGCGTTACGCATTTCTATTTGATAACAGTAATCTGAAGCAATGAAATCACTACTGACAAGCAATAAAATGATATCTGCTTCAGAAAAATATTTATCGATCTGATGCTCAAACTCTTGACCGGGCACTATACGACGATCATGCCATGTAGTTATTTTCCCCATCCGTTTCAAAGGAGATAAATGCTTTCAAGCTCATTCCGTAATAATTCATCAGCATGTGAATAAGAGAATACAAGAGTAGTCATAAACGTGGTCAGCTCCTAAAAAAACACTTGCTGATATTTTGCATTATAACTGCTCAAAAGCAATGCTCAACACTGAGTCAACAAGTTAAAACGAGACTTAGGAAGCAAACAATTCCACTATTTAAATACTGTAGCCTACTAGTAATGCCACTTATATGAACTCGATAATATTTTTTTACAATCAAAAAAATAATGAAATATTCCTAATGATAGAATCAGATAAATTTATTTTATAGGACTTCATTAATGACGATGCTATCGGAACGATATTGTTCTCATTGCTTTAAAAAAAGCAATCAAAAAATCACAGAAAAGAATTACCTAAGAAGAAACGTTTATGTTTGTGAGAATTGTCAGAACTTCACTTTAGAATGTAGAAGCATTGGCTGTCAATGTATGACTAAAGGTGAACTATCAGACCAGAAGAAACAAGAAATTGAGGAGCAACTCAAGAAAGATAACGTTGATAAAAATATTGTTACAAATTTGATTAGCCAATATGCAAGCTGGGATGACGAATTTTGCGCCGAGCACGATGGAACTATTGGCTCATTCGAAAGGCTCAATATTTCAATAGATGAAATAAGTGACTATGACGAAATCATAAAAAGAGACAGTATAAATTTAGTCAAAGTTGGGAAAATATCTGCAACAGCGATAGCTGTCGGAGCAGCAACTGTAGCTACCGCAGGAACGGCATCAGTTGCTGTTGCCTCTGCATTGGGCTCAACTGGAGTATTAGGAGCTGCGGGAACTGGAACGCTAATTTCTACTTTAAGTGGAGCCGCTCTAGCAAATGCTTCACTTGCTGCTATTGGTGGCTCTGTAGCCGGTGGTACGCTAATTATAACTGCATGTGGCGCAGCATTAGGGGGAACTATAGGTGGTGCAATCACGAACAAATATATTAGTGAAGACTCCTCATTTAGAATAAGAAAATTACATGATTCTACTGAAAATAAAGAAACTTTATTTATCAATGGTTTTTTACAGGAAGAAGAAATTAATTTCCCTGACTGGATAGAACAACAAAAGAAAATAAACAAAAATACAAAAATGTACGGTGTCAATTGGTCTTCCTCTACCAATAAGAAATTAGGAAAGACCTTAATGAATCCTTTCGAGAAAGATAAAATCGCAGCTGCAATTTGCAATATTGGAGCAAGAGGAGGAAAAATTGCCGCGGCAAGATTAGCCATGCTAGCGAGTGTCGCCTCCATTGGCTATACCGCATTAGCGAACGATTGGCATGTGTCAATGCACAGAGCAGGAAAAACGGGGGCACTACTCGCTGACATTATTTCACGAACTAATAGTAAAAATTATGACTTTGCAGGACACTCACTTGGCTCTAGAGTGATTTATTACCTTCTTGAATCATTAAAAAGCAATAGTGAACGGCTTAATTCAGATAACATCCACATTGAGAATATATATTTATTGGGTGGTGCTGTCGGTAATGACTCTGCAAGTTGGGAGAATTTAGCTAGCCTTGTAAATGGTAAAATATACAACTGCTACTCTACCAATGATGGTATCTTGAAATGGATGTACCAGACAGCAAATCTAAAATTAAGTAATCCTATTGGCTATAGCCCTATAGAAACCAATTCAACAAAGATCATCAATGTAGATTGTTCCGATATCGTCAACTCTCACTTTGATTGGAAAAAAAATTACTCCACGATCCATCAGCGTATTACGGAAATACACGCAACCGTTTAGATATTTCTACCTTATAGAGTTAAGATAACCATCTGTTATTTAATTATTATCTTAACTCTATAACTATTTATTGTTTAATCACATTTCAGTCTGCAAATAGATAGCAAGCACATCATTTTATGAAAAACGATGTGCTAAGCTTTTATATTCGTTCTCTTCCAGAAAAACACTCATACATCTTTTCTGTCATCACCCACAGTGCCTTATTCAATTTAATATCCCCATCAATGCCATTCACTGAACGCGTGCGAGCGCGTTTACCTTTAGCATTTCTGCCCGATAATCCGCCTTTGATTAAATTCTCCTGCAAGCGTTGGTATACCGTCCACAAATCATCTTTCTTATCTTCCCAGCGACGAGGCTGTAATACTTGTTCCTCGGTAATAGGTTGATGTTCTTCACCAAAACGATACGTCAAAGCCGCATGCGCCAAGGCTTGCTGTGCTGGTGGCGGTAACATAACTGATTGCATTTGTTCACGTTTTTCAGCTACCGCATCAAACGTTTCTAGCACCTCATAAGCCCCTTCAATTACCTTCCCAACGACATCGCCCTTGTGTGGCACACGCACTTCACCAAAGGTATCTCCACACACTAGACCATTTTGGCAGACTGCTCTAAATAACCCCGGTAACATTTGATAACTGCTTGAACCATCATGGCTATTTAAAAGAATGATTTCAGGTACTTGAATACCTGTGATTTGGTCATGGCGTCGAAGTCGTAACATATGCTTAGTGTGCTCTCGACGACTGGAATCACGTACACGAGTCTGGCAGGCAAAGAACGGATAAAACCCTTCTTTTTGTAAGCTATCAAGCAAAGTAATGGTTGGGATGTAAGTGTATCGGCCACTTCTGGATTCATGTTTTTCTTCAGAGAAAACACTCGGTACAGTACGGAATAATTCTTCGATGGTCAGTGGGCGGTCGCGACGAATGCTATTCGCCGCACCAAAGCGAGAAGCTAAACGAGTCATAATGAATTTCCTTTAGATATCAATGTTCAATAGAATGAGTTAATAGCTTGGCGGGTGGGATGAAGCATTAGGGATAGTGGACGAATTCATTCAGTCAATAAGATGAAATATTTCTGCACTTTCAGCATGTTGCATAGCATAGTCACGAAGCTGGTAAAATCGTTCAACCATCACTTCACTTTCGGTTTTAAATGACCAAAGACTGAAAACAATCAAGCAAATAGCGACCCCAGCAGCTTCAGGGCTCATGGTGGCTTCATTCCCATTGTGTGGATTAAACAGGGTTAATTCCTTTTCTGCCAACATAGGGTAGATAAATGCCCCTTGATTGGATAACTGACAAAACTCCCAGAATGCACCTTGATAGTCATCACAAAAGGTATCCATTAAATGAAATATCTGACCTTCTAACTTTATCCATAACGGTACGGTATGAAAATATTGATACCAAAAGTTATCACGACGAGATGAGGGAACCGTTTTGCATGTGATAGGTGAAGCTTGGTGTAATGTAGGCATAATTCAATTCCTGATAGTGGGAACAAAAAACGCGAGCCGAAGCTCGCGTCTGTATAAGGTAAATAAATTTAGAATAACCACCGCCAGAAAGAAACAGCCACCGAAACGAGCCGCTCTCTGACGTGATTCATGACCTGCTTAACGGGCTTTGGGACAGGTAAAACCTCGATCAATTCTTCTATCAAGCCACCGACGGTATGACCAAAGTCTTGTTTAGCTGAAGAAATCACCGTTTCAGAGCAATAGTCTGTTTTCAATTGCCTTGCAATGGCACTACTTGCCTGTGCGGGGAGTGCATTTATTAATATTTCAGCCAATTTATCCAACTGGTAGTTTTCATTAGCTGAAATGATCGCAACAGGATGGATAGGATTAAAGGCTTGTTGCACCTGATTGACTTTTTCCACTAAATGTTGCTGCTGTTTCTCTGATGGCTGTTGCTGGTGGATATCCCACTCTCGGCAAGGCTCTATTTTGTCCGCTTGGTTCAGAACAAAGAGAAATCGTTCAGGGGAGTAATGACAATGCTCGACCAAGTATTGATAGAAGGCTTCATCCGCTGACCATGCTCTATCATCGGCTTTAAGGATCCAAAGAATAAAATCTAACTCCGGTAGCACAGCCTGATAAAGTTGTTGATATTCTTTGTCGTAATCGCGTGATTCCCCCACACCGGGAAAATCAATAAAGGTAATATCACGGCCTGACAATGAAAGCGTATACCGCTGGGCTGAACGGGTACACCCACTCACAGCACTGACACGGCATAAGGTTGATTGGAACAAGGCATTGCACAGACTGGATTTACCGACACCTGTTTTTCCCATTAAACCAATGCTGGGCGAGTAGTGGATAAGTTCAGTGAGTTTGTGTTGTAGTTGGTGTTTTATGGTGGTCGGGAGGGGAGCAAGCACAGCCTCAAACGGTGAGGCTGTAAAGGGTTGGTTCTTGTTCATAATGACTTCCTTTCGTCGGTTAAAGGCTAAATACCTTTGTATTTCAAGGAAGTAATATGTATTTAAGATTTATTAGACTTTTTAGGTATATAACCTTTTTGATAAGTGAATTTTTTACACGTTGGTCCCGTTACAGTCGGGATTTTAGTAAACTGTTTAGCCACTTGTTCAAGGTAGTAAAGATGATAGCGAGGTGAATTTTTAATGTTACAGACAAACTTTTTCCTTTTTTTATCGTCAAAGTGAGGATCTATCTTAATCTTACCCGCTGTCACTTTTTTTATAAGATAATTAGTATGTTTTCTGTACTTTGAGCTTTGTTCTTTAGGGATGAATATGTCAGTATATTCTTTTGAGAAGGGGAGAATTAAATTGCGAATAGCAGCATCAATTTGATACCTTTCTTGACCTTCAGAGTAATAACCTTGTCGGCAAAATTCATCATATTCATTATCCCAGTCAGGGGAAAGTTCGCTATCAAATCTAACGTAGTCTAGCCAAACATTACATTCATTTACTATACACCATTCTCTTGCCATATCACGGATAAAGTAATCTGTAATATCACCAGTGTAATAAAATATAACCTGTAGGAAAGGAATATTCCTTTCACCGAGTAAAACAACATGGGAACATGCCTTGAACACACTATAGGCTTTTCTCTTACCTAGTCTTCTGAGCATTTTATTGAAAGATGAATTTAATGTTTTTACAGCACTAAGTATTATCGTCGTACTAAGCGAAGCCGTTGGTGTATCGCTTAAGTAGATGGAACGCCCCAAAATAATAGCATCATCTAGCCCTAACAGTACAGGCAACATCATTATTGTATCCTTTTTATTCTCTTTTTTGACATGGCAATAATGGGTATACAGTTTGTCATAGCAAGATCGTTTAATTCTTAATTGTTGCTTCACCTGTTTTCGTATGTCGCTGCTCAAAGCTTTAAAAATATAGCGGTCAGAGTTTCCTCCACCAGAGAGTCTATCATTCATTTCCATCAATTCTTCTAATGATTTTGAGATTTTTAATTCCTTCTGAAACTGCTCCTGTAAATTCTGAATAATATATTTTTCCCCTGTTTTATTTGACTTATTAAAGGAGATGAATGAATACCTATCACTCAGTTCTTCCAATGAAAACTCTTGGCGTTTTATCCCCCTCCCTCTGGAATCCAACCCCAAAAAATTTAAATCACTAAAAAGTTCATTTGTCATCAACGCTATCCTTCATCACTATTATTTTGAGCAGTATTTTTTATTGTCTGATTAAAAAGGTATCACATACACAGAAAATATTCATGGGTATAAATATTGATTTTTACGTTTTATAATGTAAATAATGATGGTATTAAAATCTAATTTTCATGGTGTAAAATACATCAAAATTGATATTGGATATTAGAGTGTCATTGAATATTACTAGGTTTCTAATATAGTGCATGAGGTTTTACGCAAGGGTCGATGACTTTTTTAGCATTAAAAAAAGGGACACTTACTTTCATGATATGCTTAGACTTGAGATATGAATTGCAAAGCAATCAGTTCCAGCAAAGAAAATCTTGGATAGGTTAAAAATACTTGATGAGGAAAAATCGTATAAAATGATGGTAAGCAACAACTCAGTTTACCGTATTCAGATAATGAATTGGTAGCTATAAATGAGAATAAAGGCTCGGATTTCAGTCATAAAAACGAAGACATAAAAATACCAATTTTATGAAACGATTAGGTTATTAATATTATTATAAAGAAGCATTAACTCATTAGCATTACTTAATCATATTTTCTTATCAAAATTCTCCATTGAATTATTGCCATAGTAATGAGCATACACGAAGTGAATAATTCAACATTGAACACCCCATCAACCACGCCCCTAATAACCGTTACGTTAACCCTCTCACCCCTTAGGGTTAAAAATAGAAACCAACCTAGGGGCGTATTCTTCCTAACGATGCCTCAACAATGAATATAGAAAAAATCTTTATCCCATTCTGATACTGAAAAATTTACAGCTAGCACTTATCCGTTGAACCTATTTAACAACGGAGCTAACGTGATGAACTCAGTATCTCGCTATACCCCTATTCCACATTTACAACAGGCATTGTATCGACATCAATCGGATTTATTTCAACGCTATTCCAAAATACTGATGATACGTACCGACTTCCATTGGCGAGAAAAAACCGATCGTTATCGCTACGGCGATATTCACCAATTAGCCACAGACATGACCCTTCTCATGTTACGACTCTCAGAGGTCTCTGGCATCATTGGTCATGCATGGGTGATTGAAGATGGCCTAGATAGAGGGTTACATGCCCATGCAGTCATTTATGTGAATGGTCAGCAGCATCGTAAGAAATGGGCATTCTGTGAACGAATGAATCAACTCTGGAAGATAATCACTGAGGGTGAAGGCTATCTCTACCATTGCCCCGATAAACAGGACTATCAGGCATCAATTCGTTTTCCTGTGGATTATCGTCATGAGGCAGGTAGAGCAGACATGCGATACGTAGTGAATTATTTAGCCAAATCAGAACAAAAGGGAGATAAACCGGTTTACACCCTCTCAACGTTATCATCCTACAAACCAACAGGGCGTTCTCGTCACCGTAAACGCCGCTCATCCCGTTCTAAACAAACGGAGTAGAGAATATCAGTTAGATAAGTTAAACCTCGTAGAATGGCTATCGTGAGCTTTAAAGGGGGATCATGAATGTTGGTATTATAATGTTGCTTGCACGATGAACGCTCAACAACTGAAACAAACCTAATGGGAAAAAATAATTTACAGCCCCGCGTTATCGTTTGAAGGATTCATACCGCATTCATTAACCCTTTCGAATCCTTCTCCTTTTCACTTTTAGGAGAAACAAACGATGACCAGTAATACTTCAATTAACCATACAGATGACTTAGTGTTAACCAACCCACTCATTGACATGAAATTTATCACCCAATACACAGGGTTAACTGATAAATGGTTTTATAAGCTGATACAGAAAGGTGAGTTTCCCAAACCCATTAAGTTTGGACGCAGCTCACGCTGGTTTAAAAGTGAAGTCGAACAATGGCTGAATCAGCAAATCAGCGCATCAAGAGGTGAAGCGCCTATCGACTTAAAACTAAAACAAGTTGCTTAATAGCAATAATGTGGCAACGTTAGACTCATTCACGTTGTATTATCAACCACTCAATTCCTTTACGTCTTAGCGTATACAGCAGAGAAGCTTGCTCTGATTCAGATAACGAACGAAATAAGGTTAACCATTCCTGTTCTTGTACCGTTAATCCCTGCTTATTTGAAAGAAACTCAGATTGATTAAGTACAGCTTGAATTTCCGTTGAAAAATTATCGATGTGATATTCAAATGAACGGCCTCTAGCGCCAGGGACTGCTACAGCACGTTTCTTCCAATTCTCTAAACGAGCTCGTTTGTTAACCCCTTGTGGTGTTGTCGGAAAACCCGGAATATGAACAAGCTCTTTAGCGAGAAACCATTCTTTACTTATTTTCATTGTCATTCAATACCTTAATTCATGGATAACGGTCATTGGCATTGTCGAGTGTTAACTAAAGTAAAATAACATTTGATTGAATCCATGTTTCGATCTAATCTATTAACTAACATGAACAATTACCCTATGCGGTTACACTCTGGTGTAACTGCTAGGTTCTCACAATTCAATGAAAAGGAAAAGTTATCCATGCAAGAAACAGATTGGCATCGTGCCGATATTGTTGCTGCCTTACATAAGCAAGGGCTTTCATTGGCACAGTTATCTGTTGCTGCGGGGTTGTCAGCATCGACTTTACGTAATGCATTAAGAGCGCCTTATCCCCGCGCGGAACAAATCATCGCTGATGCTATTGGTGTCCCTGCGCATGAAATATGGCCTTCTCGTTATCCTCAAAAAATGAAAAAAGCGTAATGCTTACTTGATAAGACAAGACGATACAAAAAATGAAAAAAATGACTTTTTTAGCGGCTAACCTACTATTGGCAGGATGTGGTGATAACACCAACATTCAACAGGTCAAAGAGATGGTCACATTCAATGATAATACGATTACGGTCGGTAATGCCCTTGACCACCGTTCAGTATGTGAAAAGGTAAAATGGGAGACTGTCAACGATGAACGCCACCGTGATATCGTTCGCTATACTTGCCAAATATCGCCTAACGCTGCCAATCAGCTGATTACACGCAATATCAACAAATCAGAGCAGCAGGCGTGGGAGCGCCTTAGTAATGACGCACATCATTTTAATGAACAGAATAAAGAGGCTCAATTATCGAAATTTTATCTAGAAAACGGCGATAAGGGATTAAAAGAGGTGTCTGATAGTGGTATTTCCATCACATATAACCAGTTGAAAAATGAGTTATTACAGTACTTACGTAACAACTATAAAGTAGGAAATACGCAGGATACCTCAAAAGCCATTCATGATTTCGAACTGCCTAAAGAGTTCTTTAAGGACACGGAAGAGAAACAATACATTATCCAAATAAATTCCTACGGCATGCCGGTAAATCAATCAGATGAAATTGACTTAACTAAAGATACCTACGTTGTAAAGACAATCGAAACGCTACTATCCATTGAGCAACAAGCCTTAACGATTTTAGCTGGTAATAATACGGGCTTAGATACCAAAGATAACAACGGTGTGATTTGTAGTGATTTTAGTGAAAAATTTCCGTGCAATATCAATAGACGCATTAATTATGCTTTCAGTAATCTATTTTTTAAGCAAGTTCCTTATGAATTAGCAATGACGGATATTCATGAGCATATCGCAAAATATACACGTACACGCGAGGCAATGGATAAACGAGACGCCAGTTATGTTGTACTCAAAGAACGATTCCAGCAACGTATCTCTGAAATAAAACAACAATCACAGCTAACAAAATTAGAACAACGTATTGATTTTTCTATTATCAAAGAGCAGCAACCTACCGTAGCAAGTTGTGATTTTATTTTTACGTCAACGGATGGAAATACTATGACTTTTGCTCCTTCGTATTGTTTTCGTTTCGCCTACAAAGCCAATTGGGATCCCCAATTTGACAATATCATTCAATCTTACTATCAGGAATATATTCGACCTGGTCTCAACACATTTATTCAGCAAATCGACAGGGAGGCACAATCACTGTGGCGTGTTGAGTAAAAATAACCGACCGGGGAATGATCCCCTTTACGACTTGATATCGAATTGACTCAATAAAGGATAATAAAATGCCATTAATATTACTTTGGATCGGGCTCGCTTTATTATTAGGAATAGTTGCTTCAAGCGGTGGACGTTCATTTTGGGCTTGGTTTATTTTAGGGATTATTATTGACCCGATACTCGCAGGACTATTGTACTTGTTAATCGCTCGGGATGCCTAACCATGTTAAAACGTTTTTTTAAAAAGCAGTGTATTGCTATCTTTAAATGGTGGGTGATTGGACTGCTTGTTTGGTTGGTCGCGTTATATTGCTTTAAATAGGCAATATAATACCAATGTTTATTCAGACTGGATGTTATGCAGCCGTCTGTTGTAAGCCGGGAGGCAACAGACGACTTATTCTCCGATTGACTGCCAATTGACCCAAGATGAGTGACAACAAAATTGGCGACAAAAGCGAATGTTATTACCCGATCTTCATGGATGTGACCCATTATTAGGTGATCTCCATTCATGGTAATAGGCATCTGACGTTTAGTGAATCTGTTACTATTGAAAAATGCAGTTAACAGCCCCTTTTCGAATGGTAATAAATGAATAGGGGAATATCATGAACAATATTACCCGAATTATCTATACTTCAACTGTATTTTGCTGATATTCCGACTTCAAATCCATTAACTTTAATCTCGTTCATGATGTAGTACCTCTGTGAATAAAATCAGCATAAGTATGGCAAAACTTACGCAGAGGGACGTCCATTACATCGCTACACACGTTTCGCTATTAGTTAAGTACTTATTTGTTTTGCAAAAATATATGCAATCCATCACAACAGAAACACTCCTTAATGTTCATTCTATTCATGTATGTTATGCTTATTCTCTTTTAAATTTAGTATGTTATAAATTAGACTTCACAGTCTAGATATAATCAACTGAATCAATGCATTACACAATAACCTTAATTTAAACGCATTCATTATTTACAGAGAAGAACTACAATGCCTTTTCTAGCATATATATCTGATGAAGATTTAATAAAAGAAGTTAAATACCTTTTAGATAAAGCCGTAAAAAAAAGACAAGATGCTGAAAAATCATTCAATAAAAATGTTATTGATCCATTTGGTGCTCTGTTTGAAGCCTCTGACTTCAAAAGTCATGAAGAATGGCGAAATTCCGAAATGGCTAGGCAGTGTCAAAAAACCATTCAAAATCATGTGGGCACATTCCATCAAAAAATATTAGGTTATGTTGATGGTTGGAGTGATTTAGGTACTGGTGGAATTGTAGATTTAGTCAATTATGATAAGAAAATTATTGCAGAATCTAAGAATAAATATAATACCGTAACAGGTGGTAACCTTGCTGCAATGTATAAATCATTAGATGACCAAGTTTCCCCTAAACATAGTCAATTTAAGGATTTTACCGCTTATTTTGTTAATATCATTCCTAGAAAACCTGTCCGTTATAATGAGCCGTTCATTCCATCAGATAAAGGAACTGGCACTAAGTGTCCTGTAAACCCTTTGATTAGAAGTATTGATGGTGCAAGTTTTTATCACATCGTGACGGGAAGAGTGGATGCTTTAAAAGAATTACATGAAGCATTACCTAAAGTTATCGAAATAGTTTATCGACAGTATTATGGACAAAAAGATTTTGCTATTCCTGATGTCGAATTATTTATGAGCTATTTTACTGAAGCCTACGGTAAATAACCATGATCAACGTTTGACATTTAACATGACTATATATACAGTTGTAACCATGATCAAGATTATCAGGAATCACTATTATGTTACAAGATGAATTTTCTATCGCTGAAGTTGCAGACCTTTTAGGTGTTACAAAAGAGACTTTACGGCGTTGGGATTCAAGCAAAAAATTAAAATCTAAACGTAATCCTGATAATAACTATCGTTACTACGAAAAAGAGCAACTTATGCAATTTGAAGAAATTCAAGCACTTTATAAAAGTAATTGGGAAAATGAATTGCAAACTAAGCCAGTTAAAAAGTTTACTGTATTAGAGCTCTTTGCTGGTGCAGGTGGTATGGCTTTAGGTTTAGAAAAAGCTGGATTATCCGCTGTCATGTTAAATGAAATTGACAAGCATGCTTGTAATACCCTTCGTTTAAATAGACCTGATTGGAATGTTATCGAAGGTGATGTCTCTGGTATCGATTTTTCTCAATACAAAGGTCAAGTTGATGTCTTGGCGGGGGGCTTTCCTTGTCAGGCATTTTCTTATGCAGGGAAAAAAATGGGATTTGAGGATACCAGAGGAACTTTATTTTTTGAATTTGCAAGAGCGGTTCAAGAGGTACAACCTAAAATTTTATTAGCAGAAAATGTTAGAGGTTTACTAAATCACGACGATGGTAAAACCTTACAAACAATAACTAATACAATTGATGAAATTGGTTACTCATTGGTTGATCCTAAAGTACTGAAAGCTATTTTTTATCAAGTACCCCAAAAACGTGAAAGACTCATTTTGGTCGCGATTAGAAAAGACTTAGTTGATTCAATTGAATATTATTGGCCTTCGCCTTACCACAGAGTCATGACAATGCGTGATGCATTGAAGGCAGGTGAACTATTTGCAACAGATGTACCTAAATCAGATGGTCAAAAATATCCTAAAAGAAAACAAGAAATTTTATCTTTGGTACCTCAAGGAGGGTATTGGCGTGACCTCCCTGAAGAACTTCAGAAAGAATACATGCAGAAAAGTTATTATTTAGGTGGTGGAAAAACAGGTATGGCGAGGCGTTTATCTTGGGATGAACCGAGTTTAACCTTAACTTGTTCGCCTGCTCAAAAACAGACAGAACGCTGTCACCCAGAAGAAACACGACCATTAGCAGTAAGAGAATATGCTCGCATCCAAACGTTCCCTGACGATTGGGAGTTTTCGGGGCCAATGACGGCTAAATATAAGCAAATAGGTAATGCTGTGCCTGTTAATTTATCTTATGCAATTGGTCGTTCTTTAGTACGCGCACTTAATAACTTAGAACAGAAAGAACCCATTGCTCTCCATGATCAAGCACTTCTTTCTGCATAGACTCTAGCTATCATCAAAAATATAATATTGAGGTGGCTATTCAAATTAAGCCACCAGCTTAGAATATTTAACATAATCATTAAAGTGTATTAATTCAGACTTGATCTGATAGGTCTCTTAGGTAGAACGTAAGCGCCCCATGATCCCACGGAGCGCTTTAGTTTTAATGTAAGAAGTTCCAGGGAAGAAGTGAGTTGATATCTGGCTCTGACTTCGCCAGCTCTTTCATACATTTCACCAGGTAATCGTAGAGGATTAGCCCGTTAGCTTTTGCTGTCTCGATGATGCTGTACAGCAGCCCACTGGCATCGGCACCATGTGCATTATTAGCAAAAAGCCAGTTTTTTCTGCCAATGACCAACGATTTGATGGCGCGTTCCGCACGGTTGTTGTCGATAGATAAATGCCCATCTTCAACATAGCGTATCAACTTAGGCCACTGACCCAAGGTGTATTTGATGGCTTTACCAAGCGGACTCGATTCGATGACTTTCTGTGAGGTTAACCAGTCATAAAGTTCATCGAGCATCGGTTTGGCTTTCGATTGCCTCTCAGACCAACGTTCTTCTACCGAAGCGTATTTTAATCGAGATTCAAGGGCGTACAACTTTTGGATTTTCGCTAATGCCACGTCGACTTTACCCGATTTACCTTTACCCTGAAGCTTCTTCGCCTCCATGAACTTACGACGTGCATGCGCGAAGCAACCCACATTGCTCACTCGCGTTAATCCATCATAAGCACCGTAGCCATCACTTTGCAGATAGCCCGCGTAATCACCCAAGAAGCCCACTGGACAAGCTCTCGCGCGACTATTTTGATAGTCGAATAAGACGATATTCTTCATGTCTGAGCGTGTAGCTTCGGGGGAGTCGGCTCCTGAGCAGTACAACCACATGTAACATTGCTTGTCTTCCTTAAGCACATTGAGCGGCGTTTCATCGGCTTGAACCACTACTTGCTCAAGCAAGTGCGTTTTCAGCGCTTTATACAGAGGTTTGAACTTCTCGCTCACCTGGATCACCCACCTTGCCATCGTAGTTCTCGACAACTCAATACCCGATTGAGTGAACAAGGTTTCCTGACGATACAGCGGAAGGGCATACTGATATTTCCCCAGAATGATATTGGTCAGTAGGCTTTCGGTGGCGAAGCTTTTCGGGATGAGACTCTCTGGCGCAGGCTGTTGGTGAATAGGGCTTGTCTCAGCGGTTTGTTCACATTGACGACAAGCATATTTCGGGCGTACATATTCCAACACTTTTAATTCCGCGGGCGTGAACGCTAACTTTTCACTGCGGTCTTCACCGATTTTGTGGAGCGTATGTTGACAGCAAGGGCATTGCTTATCGTGCTCATCAAGGTCAAGAACAACGATTTCACGCGGTAAGTTTTTAGGCAACGGTTGGCGTTTACCGCGGCGTTTTGTGACCGTCGTCGTGGTCGTCACAACGTCCTCTTCTTTAGCGGCTTCCCATTCAGCCTCATTAAAGAGATCACCTTGCGCTTCATTATAAGGCGTCAACGCTTCTGAGCGTTTAGCGAACTGACGCTCAAGAGCAAGCTTGAACTGTTCAATGAGGGATTGGCGCTCTTGCTGCCACGCCATTTTCTCCGACACTAAGGTTTTCACCATCGCTTGAAGTTCGGCAATGTTTTGGCTTTCTGGATTAATATCGGGCGTCTTTTTCATGGCATTCATGATACTAAAAACACCACGCCAAGGCTTGGCATAACTGACTTTTATCGTGATTAACCCATTGTAAAACCGTCTATTTTTATCGGTTTATGGCCGATTATGGTGAAGCCAGATAACAGCCTATCTAAGTCAAATTGAGTCAGGATGTACACCTGTTTTTTCTCTTGAGTAGGCCATTTGAATTTAGCTTTTTCCAGCCGTTTATACCACAGGGCGAAGCCCGTTTTGTCCCAATACAACACTTTGATTTTGTCACGCTGTTTATTAGTAAACAGGAATAACGCTCCTGTGCCTAAGGGTAAATCGGTTTCAGCCTCAATAATGGCCGCCAGACCATTGATGGACTTTCTAAAATCCACGAATTCCCGATACAGGTAAACATTCGGGGCTCTCAACATTCTGTTCATGACAGCGCCACGATTAATTCAGCTAAGTAAACCGCAGGGGTTTCCTGAGGAATGCTAAGTTTAACGTGATTAATGAAGAGTGTCATGCTGGCAACGGGAGCGTGAGTCATTGAGGTGCGTGTTGTTTTTTCAACGACTTCGGCTTTGATGAAGCCACCTGTTTGAGATTGCCCTGTGCCCAACAACTGTTGACGTTTGGCATAAAACGTAGAAGGGTTAAGGTCATTAAGCTTGCAAAATGTGCGCTTTGGCAGCGAACTCGATTCAGATTGCTCGATAAGTCGTTGCCATTCTTGGTTGGTGAGCCGCTTTCTCATTTCAAATCTCCTTGAGGTTGGAGAGTTGATCTTAGGACGTACCGAGATTAATTAGAATGTGGGGTTTATGACGCGCTTACAATAATGGAATATAATCCAATTATTGAGGTGTTAAATGAAAAAACGAACAAACAGGTTTTATACTACTGAGTTTAAGCAAGAAGCGGTCGCATTAGTCACCGAACAAGGTTATAGCGTCCCAAAAGCGGCAGCTTCATTAGGGATCACCGATAAATTACTTTATAACTGGAAAGCAAAATTCGACGCTGAACAATCCGGTAGCCGCTTGAATGCCGATGAGAGAGCTGAGCTATTAAGGCTTCGAAAAGAAAATAAAGAACTTAGGATGGAGAAAGAGATCCTAAAAAAAGCCAGCGCCCTCCTGCTAAAGGAAACCAAGTAGCGTTTAAAACGATTAAGCAATTATCTTCACAGTTTCCCGTGCTGAAGCTCTGCAAGTTAATGAAAATAAGTCGTTCTGCCTACTATTCTTGGCTTAAACGCCCAGCAAAATTGATCACCGCAGAACAACTTAGCCTGTACCGCAGAGCCAAAGCTATCTTTGAACAGAGTCGAAATAGCTTAGGTTATAGAACGTTACGTAAACGGTTATGCAAAGAGGGCTTTAGCGTGAGTGCTTATGGCGTTCAAAAGCTAATGGCTCAGCTTGGCCTAGTCGTCACTCAGCGCGTTGCTTACAAAGTCACCACAAAACGCAAACACAGTGATGCCGTAGCCGATAATTTGCTCAATCAAAATTTTAATCCTCACGCACCTAACGAAGTGTGGGCGGGTGATGTGACCTATTTAAAAACAGGGGAAGGCTGGATGTATTTAGCCATCGTGATGGACTTATACTCACGCCGTATTGTGGGTTGGCACATCGATAAACGAATGACGGCAGATTTAGTCAGTAAAGCCTTGATGAAAGCGTATAACTTACGCCAGCCCGAAAACGGCTTAGTCTTTCATAGTGATAGAGGCTCTCAATATACGAGTAAGCGATATCGCCGCTTGCTAACAAGCTATGGCATTAGGGCAAGCATGGGTGATGTTGGAGCCTGTTGGGATAACGCCGTTGTAGAACGATTTTTTGGCAGTTTAAAACACGATTGGGTACTGAAAATCCCACAGCCGACTCGGAAACAGATGAAAGAAGATGTTATCGCATATATGCGCTATTACAACCTAGAAAGGCTTCATACTGCCAACGGTGATCTGCCCCCAATTGAGTATGAACAAAATTCCTTAAGAAAAGTGTCCTGATTTAGTTGCGCAGAACAATTTTTAATGCTACGGATCAACTTGATCTTTATGTTAATGGTGAGCAGCGCCAATTAACGCTATTTGAAACTGCATTGGTTGAAAATGATGGAAAGTCATTGCAATACGTTATTGGTTCTCAAACAGCACATGACTTTTGTCTTATTGAGTTATTTATTCGGTAGTTTACATGTCATCTGAGCTATTTGCTGCTATTTACAAATAGTGGCGATATCTTATGTTTCGCAATGGGAATCTAATTAATTTAAGATAAGTTGTTAGTTTCGTTTTTGCTCTTCAGGTAAATTAGTGTTCACAGTAACTTGGGGGTGGCATGAAGATACTATTGATTGAAGATCATATTAAAACCCAAAGTTGGGTTAAAAAAGGATTAGAAGAAGCGGGTTTTGTTGTTGATATTGCATCAGACGGCAGAGATGGCCTCTATTTTGCGCTTGAAAACGATTATCAGTTGGTAATATTAGATATTATGCTACCGGGGATGAATGGCTGGGATATTTTAAAAATATTACGTACTTCTAAATCGGTGCCTGTAATTTGTTTAACGGCAAGGGATGCGGTTGATGACAGGGTTAAAGGGCTTGAATTAGGTGCTAATGATTATTTGGTTAAACCTTTTTCTTTTTCTGAATTATTAGCAAGGGTTAAAAATCAACTTAAAGTTAACCAACATTCTTCGACTCATATCGAATTAGCTGATTTAAAAATAGATCTTACTCGCCATGATGTTGAGCGTGGAGGAAATAAGATTATTTTGACTCGCCAAGAGTATTCATTATTACTTTTCTTTGTCTTGCATACTGATGAAATATTACCAAGAACGCTGATTGCGAGTGAGGTATGGGGAATCGATTTTGAAAGCGATACAAATATCATTGATGTTGCTATCAGGCGATTAAGAAAAAAAATTGATGATGATTATGACGTTAAATTAATAGAAACCATCCGTGGTATGGGATATCGATGTAATAGGCCAAGTGTATGAAGAAAAAATCACTCCGCTTTCAGCTCATTCTTTCTTTTATTTTACTTATGATTGTCAATGCAGGATTGGTGACTTGGGTACTTTATCATTCCTTGAAAAATGAATTGATCGAGCGAGATTATAACTTACTTATCAATCGTACAGATCAATTGGCAAAGTTGATCGCAAGCGGTATAGATATCAAAACACTACCTATGTATTTCCAGCGCATGATGGATATGAGACAAGACATTATCCAAATAAAAAATGCTGAAAATCAGATCATTGTTGCGACAAATGCTGATATGTTGACTTCAGGCCATCTAAAATTAGTACAGTTAGAGACTCTTGATTCAAATAATATTTCTCATTGGCGAACATCTTCAGGGATCCCTATTTCCGCCGTAAATTTTAATATTGATGCACCGATGGGGCGTTTGAATATCGTATTAGCTAAGGCATCAGTGGATCGTGATAGTGTGTTAGCTAAGTATTTGACACAAAGTTTAGTGATCTCATTGATCTCAATTATTTTAATGGGGCTATTAAGTCTTTGGTTAATTAAAAAAGGGCTACGTGATATACAGTTCCTTAGTCAAACAACGGCCAATACCGATCTTCAGTCATTAAATCATTCAATCGAAATCGCACTGCTTCCGAAGGAGTTAAAAGAGCTCGGGGAATCACTTAACATTATGCGGTCAAGATTGAAGGGAGATTTTGTTAAGTTAACTCAGCTTGCTGATGATCTCGCTCATGAGCTTAGAACACCCATTAATGCTATTCGGGTGCAAAATGAAATTGTTCTTCAGCGCTCACGCAGTGTTAGTGAATATGAATCGGTGATTGCCAGTAATATTGAAGAGTTAGATAAATTAGCACAGATAATTCAAAGTATTTTGTTTATCGCTCGTGCGGAAAATAGAAATATTGCACTAAAACGAGAAGTACTGCCGCTGTTTGATCTGGTTAATGAAGTTTATGAGCTATTTTCTGTTTACGCTGAAGAAAAAAATATTGTTTTGTTATGTCATCCATCAAAACTAAGTCTTAATGCAGATCGCGTGTTGTTGGTTCGAGTATTAATAAATGTCATTTCGAATGCAGTTAAATATGCTCAGCCTCATACTCAGGTAATCACTAATATCTCAGCAAAGCACAATACGCTATCTATTAGTATTGTGAATCATGGCGAAGTGCTGCCAGATAGCGAAGAAATTTTTACACGTTTTTGGCGAGGAGATAATTCACGAACTTCTGAAGGTAGCGGGTTAGGGCTATCAATTGTTAAAGCGATTATTGAGTTGCATGGTGGCTGCGTCGCTTTTAGGCATCAGGCAGGGCAAAGTACGCTCATTTTGAATTTTCCTTATGATAATGATTAAGATGACAAATTTGTCATCTTAATGTCAGTGTTTTCTCTTTTTCTTCAGGTATAACAGGCATGATATAGAAAGAACATGTTTTCTTTTTAAACCACGGCCCATGTTTTTGAGTAATGGAGAGCACCATGAAAAAACGAGATAAAATTTCTTCGTCACAAATTACCCCTGAATCTGTATTTTTTATGAAACGTAGAAAACTACTTAAATTGTTAGGGGTTGGAGTGTCGGGAATTGCATTATCATCCGCAGTTAAAGCGGATTTATTTTCATGGTTTAGTGATGACAAATCTACGGTTCCGCAGGTAGATAGAAAGGTCTTAACATTTATTCAACCTGAAGAATATCAATCATCCTTGATATTGACACCAGAAGATAAAGTGACTGGTTATAATAATTTCTATGAGTTTGGATTGAATAAATCAGATCCTGCTGAATATGCACATACGATGAAAACAGATGAATGGACGGTGACTGTTGAAGGAGAAGTGAACCGACCAATGACGTTAAATCTAGATGATATTCAAAATAAATTCACTTTAGAAGAACGTATTTACCGTATGCGTTGTGTTGAGGCTTGGTCGATGGTGATCCCTTGGGTTGGTTTTCCATTAGCGAAGTTATTAGCACTTGCTGAGCCAACAAGTCATGCGAAGTATGTTGCGTTTGAAACACGTTATGCACCCGAAGAAATGCCCGGTCAAAAAAGTCGTTTTATTGGCGGTGGATTAGATTACCCTTATGTTGAAGGCTTACGCATTGATGAGGCGATGAATCCACTGACATTATTAGCAACTGGAGTGTATGGAAAATCATTACCAAATCAAAATGGTGCTCCTATTCGTCTGGTTGTGCCATGGAAATATGGATTCAAAGGTATTAAATCAATTGTAAAAATTCGTTTAACTAGCGATATTCCGCCAACAACATGGAATCTTTCTGCACCAAGTGAATATGGATTTTATGCAAATGTAAATCCACAGGTAAACCACCCACGTTGGTCTCAAGCAACTGAACGTTTTATTGGTTCAGGTGGCTTTGGACAAGTAAATCGGCAGCCAACATTATTGTTCAATGGGTATGGTGAGCAGGTCGCTGATCTCTATAAAGGGATGGATCTACGGAGATATTTTTAATGCTGACAGAAAATCGTGCAGCTGTTTTGATCACTAAAGTTATTGCTCATACTGCGGCGTTATTGCCTTTATTATGGTTGGTTTATGCAATAAATAGTCAGGCTTTAGGAGCTGAACCTACGAAAGATATTCAACATTTTACAGGGCTCATTGCATTGCGCTTATTGATTACGGTTGCACTGATCCCTATATTGGCTCATTTTTTGCGATTTAATACGCTTTTTCAGACACGTAAATTACTTGGATTATGGTGTTTTGTTTGGGCTCTATTGCATTTATGCAGTTATTTATTACTAGAGATTGGCTGGAATAATCTGTCATTGTTTTTCTCTGAAGTTTTTTCACATTTATATTTAGTAATAGGCGCTGTATGTTGGTTGAGCTTATTTATAATGGCGATAAGTTCATTTGGCTGTATTCGATCACGACTAGGGATGTGGTGGAAAAGGATCCATTATTTGCTTTATCCAACATTATTAATGATTATTTTCCACTATGTTTTATCGATGAAAACAATGACGCCAGAGCCTATTTTATATGCTATTTTGACTATGGCTGCCATTGCTTATCGATATAAAAATTTAATAGTAAAGCATAAATAACGATTGATATTGCGTTATTTTTTGAAAGTATAGGTGTTTAGTAATGATTTTTATTACTATTTTTGTTAAGTTTTATGGCCTAATTTAATAATGATAGTACCCATTATCTCTATTAAGCTCTTTATTCAACATGAAAATAAAATCATTAAGATTTAGGTCATGTATTCAATCCGGTGATTAACCTGTAATATAGGGTAATTTATCGGAGAATATTCATGGCTAAAGTCGATGTAAGGTGCCCATTTTGTCAACAAACGCTCCCAGTGAAAAAACATGGATTAGGTAGCACTGGTCATCAACGTTATCGTTGCCAAGATTGCTGCCGAAGCTTCCAACTCGATTATAAATATCGTGCTTGCCAACCCGGAACTAAAGATAAAATTATCGACCTCACGATGAATAATGCCGGTATTCGTGATACTGCTAGGGCCCTTCATATCAGCATTAATGCGGTTGTTCGTACTTTAAAAAACTCTCGCCGAAGCAGGTAACGTCTTTACCGCTTGATAATTTGCACATTGAACTCCTTTGTGAAGTCGATGAACAGTGGTCTTTTGTGGCTAATAAGAAACAACAACGCTGGCTTTGGTATGCCTGGGAAC